>JBEKFO010000165.1:0-8413 GCA_050013275.1 Roseiarcus sp.
AAGGCTTCGACGATCTCATCAAGGAGGCGTTGGGAAAGCGCGATGAAATCGAAGCGCTCGGCGACCGCGCCGCCTATGGCGCGGCGCTGCGGCGCAAGCTCGGGCTCGGCGCAGGCGAAACCAGCGCTTCGATCGAGAAGGAGATGACGCGCGCCCGGCCGCAATGGGCGGGATGGGCGGCCGAACTCGCTCAAGGGAGCGCCAACGACAGAAGCGTCGCCGCGAGTCTCCTTTGCGCCGCCGAGGCGAACGAGCCCGACGAGCGCCTCGCCGCCTATCTCGACGCCTTTTTCACCGACAAGGGCGAGGGCAAGCCGCGCGGCGGCCAGCAACGCAAACTCGTGACCAACGCGCTAGCCAAGCGCCTGCCCGATCTGCCGCTGCGCCTGAGCGACGAGCAAGAGCGGCTGATCGCGCTACGCGACCGGCTGCGCAGCGCCGAAGCGCTCGAGCGCAGCCTCGCGCTCGTCGACGTCGCGCAAGCGGTCCTCGCCGAATACGCGCATCTCAAGGGCGAGCGCGGCCTGCTCGATTTCGACGACCTGATCCAGCGCACGCTTCACCTGCTCGAGCGCGCCGACGCCGCCTGGGTGCTCTATAAGCTCGACGCCGGCGTCGACCATATTCTGGTCGACGAGGCGCAGGACACCTCCGAACCGCAATGGGCGATCCTGACCCGGCTCTGCGACGAGTTTCTCTCCGGCGCCGGCGCGCGCAGCCGGCGGCGCACCTTCTTCGCCGTCGGCGACGAGAAGCAGTCGATCTTTTCCTTCCAGGGCGCCGCGCCGAAGATGTTCTCCTCCGTGCGGCGCGAACTGGAGCGGCGGCACCGCGAAGCCGAGCTCAGCTTCGACTGGATTCGTCTGGCGCTGTCCTTTCGCTCGGCGCCGCGCGTGCTCGAAGGGGTCGATCGCGTCTTCGCCGCCGAAGCGGCGTGGCGCGGCCTCACGGGGGACGAGGAAAGGCCGCCGCCGCACGACGCGTTTCACGCCGACCTGCCCGGCATGATCGAATTGTGGGCGCCGATCGCAGCGGCGAAATCCGCCGAGCGCGAGGATTGGCGGATGCCGCTCGACACGAGCGCGAGCGCGGATCCGCCGGTGACGCTGGCGCGCCGCATCGCCGAGGTCGTCAAGCGCTGGCTGGCGCCTGATTCGCCCGAGCGCGTGCGCGACCCGGAAACGCATGAGCAGCGCCGGATCGCCGCCGGCGACGTGATGATCCTCGTGCGTTCGCGTGGCGCCTTCTTCGAAGCGATGATCCGCGCGCTGAAAGAAGCGCGCGTCAAGACCGCCGGCGCCGACCGCCTGAGCTTGCGCGACTCCATCGCGGTGATGGACCTGATCGCCGTCGGCCGCGCGGCGCTGCTGCCCGACGACGATCTGACCCTCGCCGCGGCGCTGAAATCGCCGCTCGTCGGACTCGACGACGACGATCTGGTCGCGCTGGCGGCGAAGCGCGCCGGCTCGCTCGCGCAAGCGCTGGCGCAAAGCGCCGACGAGCGTTTCGAAGCGGCGCGGAGCCACGTCGAGACGTGGCGCCGGCGCGCCATGAATCATGCGCCGTACATGTTCTACGCGCGTCTGATCGGCGAGGACGGCGGACGGCGCGCGCTTCTGGCGCGGCTCGGGCCGGAGGTCGCCGACGCGATCGACGAATTCATGGCGCTCGCCCTCGCCTACGAGCAAAAGGCCGCGCCGTCGCTGCATGCGTTTCTCGCCGAAATCGAGGCCGCCGACACGCCCATCAAGCGCGACATGGAAGCCAAAGGCGACAGCGTGCGCGTGATGACGGTTCACGCCGCCAAGGGCCTGGAAGCGCCGATCGTGTTTCTGCCCGATGCGTGTTCGGCGCCTCATGCGCGCAACGAGGCGAAGCTCCTCGACCTCGGCGGCGCGGAGGTCGGCGATCCGCCGCTGTTCGTCTGGGCGACGAAAAAGGGCGAGGATCCGCCGGCGCTCGCGAACGCTCGCCAGGGGGCGCGCGAGGCCGCCGCAGGCGAACATCGCCGCCTGCTCTACGTCGCGATGACGCGCGCGGCGCAGCGGCTCGTCGTCGCCGGCTACGAAGGCGTGAGGGGACGCCCTCAGGACAACTGGTTTGATCTCGTTCGCTCGGGGCTCGGCGAAGTCCTGCAAGCGGCGGCGGCTCCGTGGGGCGGCGACGAGACGATCTGGCGCCTCGGCGAGGCCTGGGGCGGCGAAGCGGTCCGCGGCGAGGCCCCTGCGAGGCCGAGCCTGTCGCCGCCGGCGTGGCTTCGGTCGCCCGCCGCCCGCGAAATCGCCGCGCCGCCGCTCAGTCCCTCGCGCGTCGCCGCTCCCGTCCGCTCGGACGAAGCGGGCCGCGCGCGCCGTCAGGAGGGCTTGCTCGCCCACGTCCTGCTGCAACGCCTGCCCGAAATCCCGACCGAGCGGCGACGCCAGGCGACGGAGCGCTTTCTCGCGGCGCGGGGCGGCGCGCTCGCGCCCGAACGACGCAAGGAGCTCGCCGAGCGCGCGCTCGCGACTCTCGCGCTTCCCGAGCTCGCGCCCTTGTTCGCCGAGGGATCGCGCGCCGAAGTGGCGGTCGCTGGCGCCCTGCCCCGTCCCGGGCGCCCCGCCCTGCCGTTTGCAGGACGGATCGACCGTCTCGCCGTCGCCGCGGAAGCGGTTTTCGTCGCCGACTTCAAGAGCGGCGGGCCGGTCGGCGGAGCGAGTCCGCCCGCCTATGTCGCACAGCTCGCGCTCTACCGCGCCGCCCTCGCGCCGCTCTATCCGGATCGGCCGGTGCGCGCGTTTCTTGTCTGGCTCGGCGCGTCGAAAGTCGTCGAAATTGCGCCCGCAGCGCTCGACGCCGCGTTAACGAATCTCGCGACCGATTCCCAGCCCTGACGCGCATCGCTGGGGACAACTGGCGAATTCTCCCTCTAACGCCTTGATAAGGCCGTATTTTGCCTACAACCTCGCGTTTATGGAAACGAGCGTGAGATGGCCGAGCCCCGGCCAAAGCACTGCGTCGGCCGTTAAATCGATCCCGCGCAGACCTGCGCGAAGGCCCCGTTATGGCGCGTTTTGGCCGGCTCTTGCCGGCCTCATGTTGTTTTCGGCGCCCCTTCCGGCCTTCAGCGATACGACCCCGCCGCCCGGCATGGTGCCCTACGACCACCCGGTCTATCGCAATGGCGTCCGCATACTTTGGCACGGCGCTTGGCGAGGACGAGGCGGAAAGAAACACGACGCGGCGGGTGCAGACGCGGCCGCGCCGGCCAAGGGCGCTTCGAGCGCTTCGAGCGCTGCGCCGGCGTCGCCGAAGCCCGGCGATTACTCGATCCTGATCGACGCGGACGACTCCTGCGCCGCGCGTCTGGCGGGCGAGTTCGTCGCGGCCATCCAAGCCAACGGCGCCAAGGGCCGTGTGATCGCCGGACGAACCTCGCCGGCCGCGCTCGCCAAGGCGGTTGAAAACGACGGCGCAGATCTGGCGATTACGCCGATCGACGCGCTCGTCGCCGACGACAAAGCGACCGCCGACTGGCGCGAGCGCGCGCCCTATATCGCCCGCCTGGGCGCCGAAACCGTAGAAATCATCGCGCCGCGGGCGGTCGTCGACATTCGCCAACTCGATGGCCGCGACGTCGGCTTCGGCGTCGCCGAAGGCGCGGGCGCAGCCACCGCCGCCACGCTGTTCTCGCGTCTCGGCGTAGCGCCCAAACCCTCTTTCGCGCCGATTGCTTCCGCGCTCTCCGATCTGGCGGCCGGCAAGCTCGTCGCGGTCGTGGCGGTCGGCGCCAAATCGTCGAAGACCTTGGCCGACTTCGGCAAGGACGGGCGATTCCACGTGATCTCGATTCCCTGGTCGCCGGCGCTGCGCTCGCTTTACGCGCCGGCGCGATTGACTGCGAAGGACCGGCCGAACCTCATCGGCGCCGACGAGAAGGTCGATACGCTCGGCGCGCCGATCGCGCTGGTCGCGCTCGACGCCGCCCCGACTTCCCCGCGCGCCGAACAATCCGCGGCGCTGACCAAATCGTTCTTCGAAGGATTCGACAAATTGCTCGGCCCCGACAACGACGCGACCTGGCGCAACGTCAACTTCGCCGCCGCCGCGCCGTGGCCGCGCCTGCGGGCGGCGCAGGCCTGGATCGATCTCAACGCAAGCGCGCCGGACGCTTCGTTCGACGCGTTCCGCGCGGTCGCCAAGACGGCGACGTCGGCGAACGGAAGTCCCGGCGCCAAGGACTCCGATCGTCTCTACGACAGTCTGATGCAATGGCGCGGCGCAGGACAATGACGAGAGGCACCCCATGCCGATCATTCTGAAAGCCGTCGCCGGTCTGTTCGCCGGCGCTATCGTAGGCGTTCTGACTCTCGCCTTTTGGCCCCAGATCGAGCCCGGCGCGGTCAACGCGCGGCCGGCGGTGGAGCAGCCGGTATTCGTGACTCGCGCCGTCGACACGACGGCCACGGCCGGCATCGACAAGGCGGCGATCGCGAAGCTGGCGGTGGCCTTGCGCGCCGGCCCGCAAACGGCGGCGACGACTTCGCCGACGCGCGGGCTCGCCTTGACGCCGCCGGCCGCAACCGACGCCACCGCCGGCGACGTGGCGCTTCGCCTGCGCGGCCAAGGCCTTGTCGCCCTCGCCGACGGCGACATCTCGGGAGCGCGGGCGTTCCTCGAGCGCGCCGCCGAAGCCGGCGATGCGCGCGCCATTCTCGTGCTCGGCGACACTTACGATCCCACGACGCTCGCCCGCATGGGCGCGGTGGGCCTCAAGGGCGACGCCGCCAAGGCTCGCGACTACTACGCGCGCGCGCTTTCGGCCGGCCTCGCCGCTGCGCGCAACCGCATCGCCTCGCTCGAGTCGCAGCAAAACTGATGGACGAGCGCCGATTTATCGATCGACGCGAGAAAGAACTTCGCGCAACGGATCGCTCGCCCAAGCGACGTTGACGAAATCATCGTGGCTGACGTCGCCTGAATCGACGAACGCGACGACCCCCGGCCGCAAGCCGTCGGGAAGGCCGTTCTGAACCGCAACGCCGTCGCGCTCCAACCGGCCTCGCAACGCCACGTTTCGCTCGCGCGTGGAACTCGAATAGGCGCTGACGAAAAACGCGCCGTAGTGGGCGTTTTCGACCCACCGCTCGAATTTGTCCTCTTCGCCGTAGAGCGCGTCGAGCAGCACGACGCCCCGGATCCGATCGCCGGCGCCGCCCTCAACGAGCGAGTAGGCCGCCGGCATGTAGCCGCCGCTATAGGCGACGATGACGACCGGCATGCGGCGGAACGCGAAGCGCGAGGCGTTGGGATAGAGCTCGGCGAGCTTGGCCTCGGCCTCGTCGAGGAATTGCGCGAAGGCGCCCGGGCGCCAGAAATTACCTGCGCTCGAATCCGCCGCGTCGACCGCGAGTTGCGGCGCGACGAGCACGCCGTTGAGATCGGATTGCGCGACCTGACGGGCCGCCTGCTGCCGTCCGACGACGTCGCGCGCAAGGGTCGTCTGGTTGCCGTGAAAGAACACCACCAGCGTACCGGGACGGTTGGGATCGAATCCGTCTCCCGCGGCGATCAGCACGCGGCGATCGTTGTAGGTCGTGTCTTCCCACAACAGGCCGCCGCGCGGCGACGTGTGGCCGAGTCGGCCGCCTGCGCTGACGTCGAGAAACGGCCGCGCCTTGTCGCTGTCTTCGTCAGGGGGAATCAGGCCGCGATAGGGAAAGGCCGAATTCTTGAATTCGGCGAAAGCGACATTCGCGCCGTTCATCTGCACGAATTTGGGCTGACCGGAAGGCGGCGACACGTTCGACTCCAGCGGCCCGGCGGGCCCGCCCGCGCAGCCCGCGAGCGCCAAAGCCAGCCCGGCGCTCGCCAGAGCGACGATTGCGCGACACGGTCGAACGTTCATCGTCGGACCCTCCGGCTCGATTGCGGCGCCCGCTAGGCCAGACGGTTCGGCGCGCTACCCAATATTACGCCGAAGAACGCCGGAAGCGCCAGAAGGTAGGCGACCCCCGCGATCTCGATCACGGCGCCGAGGCCGAAATTTGTCGCGATGACCGGCGCCGCCGCCGCGCCGATCACGGAGAAGCAGCCGTTGACGCCCCAGGCCCAGATGAACAGGTGCTCCTTGCCGAGCCGCCCGAGCGTCGTCATCGCCGTCGGCATCGGAAAGCCCATGAGGAAAGCAGGCGGCGCGATGAACAGGAAGCAGAACAACAGCCGCGTCAGATAGGGCAAGGCGCCGATCGCATCGAGCGCGATGTTGAGGAACAACGCGTAGCCGATCAGCAGCGCCGCGATGGCGAGGAAAATGACCGGCATCACGGTGCGCATGCGCGGCAGGACGCGCTCGGAGGTTAGCGCCCCGAGCCCCGAGAACACCAACATCCCGGTGATGAGGATCGAGGCGGAGACGGTCGGATTGCCCAGCGCCATGACGAAATGCGCGATGAGGCCGACCTCGACCATGATGTAGCCGGCGCCCAGACAGGCGAAATAGACGACGGTCAGGGCCTTGCCGCGCGACTTGGAAAATATCGTCCGCCAGCCCCAAAGGACGGGGATCGCCAGCAGCACCGTCGCCGTCAGGCAGGCGACGCCGAGCGTCGCCCAGATCAACAGATAACCCCATTCGTCCTGGAGCAGTTCGAGCCGGTCGAGAATTCGCGGCAGGTCCTTGGTTTTGACGTAGGCGGCGAAATACGGCCTGTCGTTGGTCAGCTTGTGCGAATTGAAGACATAGCGTTCGGCGATCTGGGGCCAGCCGCCATTGATCAGCGCGTTCCAGGTGAGCCGGCCCATGACCGTAGCAGGCAGCACGCCGTCGTCCGGCTTGCCGCCGGGCGGGCCGGCTTCGTCCGCGGGCGCGGTCGGATCGGCGGAGGCGCTCGCGTCGGGCGCTGCGGCCGGCGCCGGCGGACCGCCGGCTGCGCCCGCGAAGATCTGCTCGACGTAGCCGTCGAGCGTCCGGTCGGTCTGCGAGCTGTCGTAGAAGAGCCCCGGCGAGTAGATCTCGTCGAACGACATCGCATGGGTGTACTGGCGCAGCTTGTCGATCTCGTCGGCGGTGAAACCGCCGCGTTTGTAAAGCACCGTTGCGGTCGAGAGATACATCGAACTGACGAAGAACGAATCCGCGATATGCGGGCCGTCGACATCGCGCGCCGCCGCGGCCATCGTCGTATAGAGCTTGAGCACCGATTTGGGCGGCTCTTCCTTGTTCCACAGAGTCACCGACAGCACGCCGCCGTCGGCGAGCGCGCGCATGTAGGTTTCCATCGCCTCTTGCGTGTAGGGGAACTTCTCGACGATGGCGAAGCCGCCGGGATTGGAAAGGCCGACGGAGTCGGCCAGGCTCAAGTCGACGACGTCGAAGCGCTCTTTGGTTTGTGCGAGGAAGTGGCGCCCTTCGTAATCGATGACGCGCACCTTGCTGAGGATGTCGCCGGTGAAATCCTTGATCGCGGGATCGTGGAAGGCGGCGAGAACGGCGCGGTTGCCTTCGGCGACCGTCACGTCCGTGGCGCCCGCGCGCAATGCGAGCGCGGTCGAAATGCCGCCGCCGAACTGAGTGATGAAGGTCTTGGGCGCCTTCTTGATCACGTAAGGATAGTACATAGGCAGATAACGGAAATAGGCCGTGTCCTTGGCCGGCAGGTCGCGGATGATGCCGATCGGCCCGTCGCTGTCGATGTAGAGCGCAAGGTAGGCGTTGGCGGGCATCTCCGGCAGGTTAAAGCCGGCGTTGTCGGAGAGGCCCGGCGCGAAATGCAGATATGAGCTCGAATACGCCTCGAGAAAGCCGAATGGCGAAGCGCTTTGGTAGACTTTCTTCGCATCGGGAAACTTACGCGCGTAGGACACGCCTTTGTAGTCGTTGACCGCGAGGCGGCTCAGCCCGAAAGCCGGCGCGACGATGAAGTGGGCGCCGAAGGCGATCAGGGCGAGCGCCGCATAAGGCGCCAGCGCGCGCTTTCCCCCGGGGCCGAAGCTCCAGGCGACGCACGCGGCGAGCCACAGCGCCAGCGGCGCCGCGATGAGGTTGGCCGGCGTCAAGCCGTACATCGCGACGAGCACGACCAAGCCGCACAAGCCGGAGCCGGCGAGATCGGCGAAATAGACGCGCCCGAAGGTGCGATTGCTCTTCAGGAAGACGCAGCCGAGAAACACCGCGCCGGCGAGAAACGGCGTCAGCGAAGCGAGGAAGATCTCGAGCAGCTTCCATTTCTGCGCGGGATCGGAGACCAGGAAGATGGCGTTGAAGCCGAGTTGCTGAATGAAGAGGTTGGCGCCGACCGCGAGCGGCCCGAACAGCCCGAGCGCGACGCCCGCCGCGACGCGCCAATTGCGTTGGAACCAGTCCTTGGCGACGCACATCACCGCGCTGGTGAGGCCGAAACCGAGCATCGCCAGACTGACGACCAGCGAGCCGAAG
>JBEKFO010000166.1:0-8393 GCA_050013275.1 Roseiarcus sp.
GCGCGTCCGTCGACGTTCATGTCGTAAGGATTGAGCGTCCCTCTTTGCCCGGTTTCGGTGAGCCCCACGGAGTAGAGAATGTTCAACGGTATGCCGTTCTCGCGAGCGGCGCGCGCCATCTCGTGTTCGCACAACTCCGTCGTTGCGCCCTGCGCGAGCGTGGCGCTACACAAGCAGATCGCCAAAGCCGCGGCCAGACGATGACGATTGCGCCCCCGCCTGACGGGCCCAGCGGCCCGCCGCGCTATCGCGCCGAGATGGCTGTTGCTCGTTGCCTTGAGACGCACGGTTTGAGTCGCTTTGCGCATTCTCCTGGCTTCCGGATCCCTGGTCTGACGCATGGGTGCTCTCGCCGTTGGTCTGGTTCGTTGCGGTGGGCTTGCTCATCAGGATTTCGAGCGACTGAGCGCTCAACCCGAGCCGATTGGCGATCGCGTCACGCTCGCTCTCGATCGATTGCAGAGTGCTCGACTTCGCGACTTCCATCACGACTGACAGCTGTCCGCCCGCAATTCGCATCTTCACCGACACCGCGCCGAGATCGGCCGGATTGAGTTGGATCTGGAGTTCTTTGACCGCTTGGGCTTTTCCGACCCCGGCCGCGGACGTTGCGCCGGAGGGCGTAGCCTGCGAACTCAGCGTGCTCGCCTCCGCCGCAAGGCTGTCGGCCAATTGATCGCACGCGATCGGACCGATGACGGCGACGGCGGGGCTGATCCCGGCGTTGACGGCGCTTGGCGAAGCGTTGGCGCCGACGGCGGCCGACCCGAGACCAGCGGACTGATCGGGCGGAGCTGCGCCTTGCGATTCGCCGTGGCCGTGAGTCGATCCTTTCTCGGGCGGCGTGTCGCTCTTCGTCGACGCGGCGGCGACGCCAACCGCCCCTGCCGCGCCGGACCCAACTGCATCTGTCGCGGCGGAGCGCGCCAGCGAGCGCCACGCCGAAGCGCCAGTTTCGCTTCGCGCGGCGCTGTCGACGCCGAGGTACGTTCGGGTTTGCACGACGCGGACGCCGAGAGAGAAGTCGCCGTTCGGCGCCGTTTGAATTGTCGTTGGCGCATCGACCACGCCGGCAAGCCCAACGGTGATCGGCCCGCCGTTTCCAGCGGCGACCGCGAGCGTCGACGCGCCGCCGGCGACCGAGGCGCGCAATTGATCGGACGTCCCCGCGCCGGACGAAGCGAGCGCGCCGACGCCCAAGGCGAGCCCCGCAAGCGCAAGGCTCGCGTTCGCGCCCGTATCGGCGGTCGGCGCAAGCGTCGCAGCGGAGGCGGACGCGGAAGCGTCTTGCTGCGCCGCCGTTCGTTTGCCGCCTTCTCGCCAAACGAATTGACCAGGCGTCGCCGCCCCGGACGAAGCGAGCGCGCCGGAGAGGAGCCCGGCAAGCGTAAGGCTCGCGTTGGTTCCTGTTCCGGCGGTCGACCCGGCCGCGCTCGACTCGGAGGCGCCTTGCAGCGCTGTGTTTTCCTTACGAACGCTCCGCGAAACGGATTGACCCGCCGCGGCCGCAGACGAACCGATCGCCCCGGAGAGGAGGCCGGCGAGTCCCCCGTCGATCGACTGCGACTCGTACGACTTCGGCGCATTTTGGCTCGCCGAGACACGATCTTGCCCGCCCACCGCCGCCGCGGCGCCGGCGCCGCTCGCGTTCGGTTGAAGATCTTCGCTGGCGAGCGCACTCACGAACGCATCGAATTTCGCGCCGCCGGCCGACTTGCCGCCGAGGTCGCGCGGGTGCTCGGCGGGAGGCGGCGCGCCGCCGAGGGAAGCGTTCAGCGCAGAAAGGCTCATAGCGTTCCTTTCTCGTTTTTGTCGGCGGTCCCGACCAAGGCGGCGGTGCGGTTCATCGCGGCCTCCGCAAGGGCGATCGTCGCCGCCGCTTCGTCGTTCGCGTCCGGCGGCGCCGGCGACGTTCGCTGGCGCTCCAAATCGATCTCGGCGGGCGGTTCGCGCAGGTACATGGCGACGCTGCGAACGGCGCCCAACAAATCTTGGTCGGCTCGATCCAATTTCGATTGGGCGACGCTTTGCAGTTCGGCGACGCCGTCGTCGTACTCAGGCGTCATGATTCGTGCGGCCGCTTGGTAAAGCTTGCCGCGCGCCTCGTCCGCGCTGTCGCTCTGCGAATCGCGCAACGCGTCGCCCGCGGCGGCGCCGGCGACGGCGAACTTGCCGTTCAGCGCCTCGGCGCGCGCGATCGTCAACAAGAAGCCCCGCCGAACCTCGGGCGACAGCGCCGAGATGAAGCTGGCGAACTTCTGGTAATTCGGAAGGCTTTCGGCGACGCGCGATTGCACGAACGCCCCCGCCAGGCCTTGCAGGAAACTCTCGGCGTAGATGGAGCGCCCGAAGCGAGTGGCGTATTGTCGGGCGAGCGAAGCGACGCGATCGACGTCACGCTGGCCGTTTACGAGAAGGATCTCGCGCCGCAATGCGGCTTCCTCGACCAGGCAGCCAGGGGCCAACAGACGCGCGAGATCGAGCAGAGCGATCGCCCTCGTCTCGTCGCGCGAAGTCTGCAGAACGGATTGCGCAAAGGCGACTTGACCGGCGAGCCTGAGATCGAGCTTACGGGGGTCGAGGCCGCCCAAGAGCCTCTCGGCGTCGGCTTCGTTGCCCGCGATATAGGCGACCGCGCCGCGCATGAACGGGGCCTCGCTTTCCGGCACAGCGCCGCTCTGCAACAATTGCACGACGTCGCGAGGTTGGCCGCCGCTCAGCAGATAGACGATCACGGCGTCGGTTTCGCTCTTGGACTTCCAGACTTCCGGCTTCGCGGCGCCGATCGCGGCGCCGATCGCGTTCAACCGCTCTTGTTGAGCCGCATAGGCCGATTTGTCGCCGGATGCGATTTGAACCTGCAGCCTTTGCAGGTCGGCGGCCATCGCCGAAATCGATTGCGCGCATGCCGGCGCCGAGGCGCCGACCGCCAGCGTAACGAGGACCAGCGCATTGACGAGCGGGCCGACCTTCACGGGTTCGGTTCCTTCAGCAGGATTTCGATACGTCGATTTTCGGCGGCGAAGGGATGGCTCGGATCTCTCAGGCGGCGGTCGGCATAGCCTTCGATGCGCTCGAATCGGCTCTCCGGAAGGCCGGCGCGGGTGAGCATGTAATAGGCCATCTGCGCTCGCGCCGAAGACAGTCGCCAATTGTCGTAGGTCGGCGACCTGTAGGGATGGGCGTCGGTGTGTCCACGCACGACGATCATGCCCGGGCGATCTTTCAGGATGCGGGCGACCGCGTCGATCGCCCGCACCACCTGGGGCTGGGGCTCCGCCGAACCGATCGCGAACATCGCGAAGTTCATGCTGTCGGTCAGGCTGATCAGCAGCCCCTCGTCGGTCGCTTTCACGTCGATGGCCGGGCCGAGACGCGACGTTCCGGGCGCGCCGACCTGCAGCTCCAACTCCTTTTGCAACCGCATGGCCGTCGCCGCGGTGGGCGCCTGCGGCTCGGCGGCGGTCGGGCCGTTCGACGGCGCCGCCGCCATCGCTGGTTTGGCCTCCTCGCCCGGCGGCGGTTTGGTCGCCCCGGCGTTGGGCGCTTCCGCCGCAGCCTCGCGTCCGATCGGTCGGAACGGATCGCGAAAAGCGTTAGCGTCCGCCGATCCCGCTTCGTTCTCGTCCTTCATCCTTTCGCTCTGCGCGATGGCGTGGACGTTTGGCGACGACGGCCCGGCGATGGCGTCGAGGCTGCGGTAGGGATCGGCGAACAAGACGCCCTCTGACATCGTCGGCTTGGGATTCGCCGGGTCCGCAGCGGCCGCCGCGCCGTTGCCCTGACGCTCGGACTTGTCGGCGCCCTTGTACTCCGGACCGTCGCCGCTTTGGGCCGCGGGCGTCTGGTCGTCGTTCGTCTTCTTGCTGTCCAGCGGCCCCGCGGCGCCGGAGGCGCCTTTGTACTTGGCGTCCGAAACATCGACGGGGGCCGTCGAGACGTCGTCGCCATGGATGTTCTTGGGCGTTCTCGCGGATTCCTCCAATTTCACCGGATTGAAATAGCGCGCGATGATGGTCTTGGTGTTCTTGTCGGTGGCGTTGATGATCCATAGCACGAGGAAGAACGCCATCATCGCCGTCATGAAATCGGCGAACGCAATCTTCCAGGCGCCGCCGTGATGCTCTTCCTCATGGTTCACGCGGCGCTTGATGATGATGACTTGCGGATGAGCCGAATCGTCCATAACGGCGCCTCAGACGATCAGCGAAGCGATGAGATCGGCCCAGGGTTGCAGCTCCGACCTGATCATCGTGTGCTGCGCCTCGATCGTCGCTTCGACGCTGTCGTCGGCGATGAACTCGACATCGACGGGAAGTGAGGAAACGCGCTCGCGCAGCTTCTTGAGCAACTGTTCCGGGCCGCGGATCTTGATCAGACCCGGCGATCCGCCGGCGCGAATGCGCGCGATATTGGCGCACAGCTGGTCGACGACTTGCTTGGTCAGCTCGCTGGTGATGAACGGAGCGAGAATGCGCGACACTGTCGCGGCGATCTGTTGTTCGATCTCGGCGAGCCCGGTCGCAATCACGTCGGCGAGGCCGGCGTATTCGTTCAGCTGGAAGTCGAGCCGTTCCATCAGCGCCTGTTCTCGCTGACGCGCCTGCAGTCGGGACTGCGCTTCGGCCTCTTCGGCGCGCCCGGCGGCCGCCCCCTCGCGCCGGCCACGCTCATAGGCTTCGGCGACGCGCGCCTCGACTTCGGGGTCGGGCGGCGCTTCGCACGGCTGCGAGGGCGAGGCCTCGCAGCTTGACAATCGCCCGTCTGAAAAGGCGCGCTCCTGCTCGTCCTCGAACGCGCGCGCGCGCGCGCTCGTCGCCGCCTCCCGCAACACCCGGCTGAAAACGAGGGCGCCGCGCGGCTCTGGATCCTGAACCAAGCGGACGGCGCGCGGTTTGAACGGCGAGAATTCCCGGCGGGGCGATTGCGCATCGGCTTGCGCCACACGCCCGATATGCTCCAGGTATTGCGATATCGGCACAGGTTTCATGTGTTCGCTCCCTGGCGGATCCACTGTCGCAGAATCGCCGCGGCGACTGCTTCATCGAAGTCGACCAGTTTCTGAAGATGACGCTGCGGACTCTTGTCCTTACGCGCGAGCAAGGTCTCGAGAAATTCATCG
The DNA here is from genome assembly GCA_050013275.1 of Roseiarcus sp. GTDB lineage: Bacteria > Pseudomonadota > Alphaproteobacteria > Rhizobiales > Beijerinckiaceae > Roseiarcus. Next base: position 5,123 of record JBEKFO010000166.1, read on the forward strand.
CGCTCGTCTTTCGCTTCGATCAAGAAATTCTGGTCGACCGGGGCCGCGCCATCGAGCGCCGTAAGCGGGGCCGGCAATTCGCTGAGCGGCATCCCCAACGGTTCTTGCTGCTCCCCGGACGGCAAGGCCAGCAGCGCCTTCGTCGCCGGCCTGAGACCGAACCACAGCAGCATCGCTGCGACCAGAACGACGGCGCCAGCGCTGACGAAGGAGCCGGATTGGCGAAGCGCGAGCTCCATGAAAGAGGGCGGCTCGACCGGCGCGAGATCGCGCCCGGCGTCGGCGAAATCGACGACCGATATCTTGACGGTGTCGCCCCGATCCTTGCGCAACCCGGCCGCAGTGGCCACGAGCTGTTCGATTTCCTTGACCTGCTTGTCCATGGCGTCGGGCGTCGCCTTGTCGCCGAGCGAAGCGGCGAGCGCCGACCGGTTGACGAGAACCGCCACCGAGAGCCCGTCGATCACGAAACCGGAGCTCGTGGTGGTGATCGACTTCGAGGAAATCTCGTAGTTCGTCAGTTCCTCTTTTTTGTCGGTCGCGTCGTTCGATTGCTTCGTATCGGACGGCGGGGTCTTTCCCTTCGGCAGATTCGCGTCGACTCCAACAGGCGCTTGGCCAGCCGCGTTCTGGGAATTCTGATGCTCCTTGACTACGCGCACCGAGCGCTCGGCGCGCGAATCCGGGTTGTAGATCGTCTCGCTGGTTTGCGTCTTGTCGTCGTTGAGCCGCGCCGCGACGCTGACCTGGAAGTTGTGCAGGTTCAAATACGGCGCCAGCGTCGTCGTGATTTTTTCGCGGATCTCCTGCGAGACGTCCTTTTCCAGCCCGAGCAGGTTGTCTGGGGACTTCTCGATCGAATCCGGGCCGCTGGCGAGCAATCGACCGTCGACGTTGACCACTGTCACTTCGTCGGCTTTCATGTCGGGGATCGCCGCCGCCACGAGATGGCGGATCGCTTGGCCGACCACACGGTCGTCGCGACCGTCGGTGCGAATGATCACCGAGGCGGACGGAGCCTGCGGCTCGCGACGGAACGAGCCTTCGTCGCCCATGACGACATGCACGCGCGCCGCCTTGATGCCGTGCATCATCTGGATCGTGCGCGCCAATTCGCCTTCGATCGCGCGCACGCGCGTGACTTGCTGCATGAACGAGGTGAGGCCGAGCGAGCCGAGCTTGTCATAAAGCTCGTTGCCGACGCTGCCGCTGTGCGGCAGCCCCTTCTCCGCCAAGGTCATGCGCGCGAGCGAGGCCTGCCCGACGGGAACGACGACGGTGGCGCCGTCGGCTGTCACGTCGAAGGCGATCCCCGCTTCCTTGAGCGTCGATCCGATGCTGACCACGTCGTCCCGGTCCAATCCGGAATAGAGCGTCTCCATGGACGGGCGGCTGAGATAGTAGCCGGCGAACCCGGTCGCCGCGAACACGGTCACCCCGATAAGGGCGAGCGTAGCCAGGCGTCTTCCGCCCAGCGCGAGGAGATTCGCCCAAAGTCGCTCGGCTTGCGCCAATGCGTTGTTCATTTCAGTTGCGCCCGCGCTCCGCCACAAAACCCGCGGCGGATCCTTCTCGCCATGTTCGAAGGATCCGCCCTATGCCCGGCGCCACTGTTAACGCCGGAGCTTGCGTGGACATTGCGTTCGCGAGCGGCGGGCGACGTTCGAGAGGGCGGGTTCGGGCGCCGGCGGACACCTTCGCCGGCAATTTCGCGGCGGGCTCCGTTAAATCTTCCCGCGTTCCGTCAAACTTTACCAATTCTTAACAGGTTTGCGGCAGGTTGCGTGGGACTAGGCTGTTTGCGGCTGCCTTTTGCGGCTGTCGGCCCTGGCGTTACACGGCGATTAAGCTCGGCCAATCGGGCTTAAAGGCATAAGGCCGCTTCGTCGTCTCGGTGCAAATCCGAAATGTCACACAGTTTCGTGATTTAACGGACAGGAGCACCCTCATGAGTTCAATTCTTACCAATGCCAACGCGCTCAGCGCGTTGCAGGCGTTGCAAATGACGCAAAACGAGATGGCGCAGACTCAGAACCAGGTTTCGACCGGTCTGGCGGTCGCCACCGCCGCCGACAACGCCGCCTATTGGTCGATCGGGACGCAGCTCAGTTCGGACAGCGGCGTCGTCACCGCCGCCAATTCGGCGCTGACGCAGAGCCAGTCGGTGCTCGACACCGCCTCGTCGGCGATCAGCTCGATCGTCACCACGATCAAGGCGATCTCGAACGCGCTGACCGAGGCGACCAACCCGGGCGCGGACATCGGCAACATCCAGACGACGCTCACTTCGCTCGGCCAGCAATTGACCGACGCGGTCAACGGCGCTTCGTTCAACGGCCTCAACGTCCTCGATGGTTCGCAGGCGGCGGCGCCGTTGGCGTTCGTTTCCGGCTTCAACGCGACCGCCACCGGCGGCACGATCAACACCATTAGTCTGACCACGCAGGCGTTGACCAACGCGGGCGCTGGCCTCCTGGACGGCGGCGGGGCCGCGAACTTGCTTACCTTGGGGACGACGGTGACGGACGCGACCACCGCCAACGCGGCGCTGGGCAACGTCGCGACGGTGCTCAACACGGTGACCAATTACGCCGCGACGATCGGCGCGACCCAGGACAGGATGACCGCCGCCGCGACGTTCAACTCGGCGCTGTCGACCGACTACGCCAACGGCGTCAGCGGCCTCGTCGACGCCAACATGAACACCGCATCCACGCGCCTGCAGGCCTTGCAGACGCAGGAACAGCTCGGCATTCAGTCGCTGTCGATCGCCAACCAGAACGCCCAGCTCATCCTCAAGCTGTTCCCGTAAGCTGAGAGACGAGCGCCGTCGCCGGCGAAGAGCCGGCGACGCCGCGGTCCGTCCGTTCCGCGGCGTTCGCACGAGCGTTGCTTTCCTGCGGCGAGCGGCTCGCCGAAATCGAGAAACCAGGGCGACGAAGCGATTCGTCGCCCTTATTCGTTTTGCGGCCGATCGACGCCGAAGGCGCGCCGCGACGACCGGGCGCTGCGCTCCGAGATGGACGAGTCCGCGCGCCGACGAGTTCCTCGGGCGGCGAAGCGGCGAACGCTCGGTCGAGATTTTGCTCGGTCCCGCGCAGCGCGCGGCGCGCCATGCGTCTCCGATCCGAATTGCGTCGAAGACCCCGAATCGCCAATCCAGAGAAGGGCCGAGAGCGGCGACGAGAGCGACCGCGCGTCTTCGCGGCTCAGGCGACGTCGCCCGAGCCGCGCGCGGCCGACGTTTCAAGCGGATCGAGTTCTCTCAGGC
>JBEKFO010000167.1:0-8343 GCA_050013275.1 Roseiarcus sp.
GTGTTGTACGCGGCCACCCCGATATTCATCAAACTGTGTTCGCGGTACGCCGCTATCCAGGACTCGATGGTGATGATGAGGCCGGTGCCGAGCGCCGGGAAGATGATCGTGAGGTACCAAAGGCTCACCGCCCCGTTCAGCTGGTCGGCGGTGAAATAATCGGGGAAGGCTGCGTTCGCAAGGAACAGCAGCGGAAAAAGGAACACCGAGCTGAAGCCGATGGCGCTCTGGATCGCGCCGCACCAGACCAACACTCTTATGGCGCCGCCGATCGCCTTGGACTCCACCCAGGCCCTGCCGCAGGTTCGCGCGTTCCACCACGAGATCCCGAAGTTCAGCGCCAGGATGAGGAAGAGCCAAATCGGAACGGTTGCGTTCATAGCGACATTCCCCTCAGGCAGGCGGCCGCTGATTTCATCGCAAATCTGGCCCGACCCGGCGGGCTTGGCAAGGCGCCGCGAGCGAATGCGAGTCTCCATGGGCGCGACGAACGCGCAATTCGCTTCGACAAATCATACGGAGGAACCGACCTGGCTGGAACACTATCTTCCCTCGACAAGCCCGCGGCCGCTTTCGCAGCTGCGATCGCGCACGAGGACGAGGGGACGAAAAGCGCGTTTCGCGATATGTCGCGGGCGTTTCCGCCCGAGCCGCCGTCGCTATGGCGCGCCGAACGCCTCCTCTGGCGCTACGCCTGCCCCGAGCAAGAAATAGCCATGCTGAGCGATCGCCTTCTTGGCTTCCTCCGCGAACTTGAACGTTCGCTCGTCGGCGACGTGATAATGCTCCCATTCGCCGCCGGGGAGCCGCGGAAGTTCCCCCGGCGCGTCGTGGTCCAGGACGCCGAAAATGGTGCCGATCTTGGCGCTGTCGCCGCTCGGGACCCACGTCATGATTGCGAACCGCATCTCTCGCTCTCCCTCTCGATCCTGGCGCCGCCAAGGCGACGGGACAAGGCTATCCGATAAGCGGCCGCGCACAAGCGCCCAATCTTCCCTCATTCATCGCCAACGGACACGGGGGGCGGATGCGCTCGTCGCGCGACCCGGCGCCGAGCGTCGGTCTTTCACCGCCCGTTCCCCTACCCGCGCATCGTCAGACCCGCCGGATCGTAGGCGGGCGTATTGAGCCGAATCGCCGGACGGCGTTCGCCGATGATTTCGATCTCGAACCCCGTCGCGGCGCCGGCCAGCTCCTTTTCGACATAGCCCATCGCCAGCGAGCAGTTGACGCAGTGGCCATAGCCGCCTGAGGTGACCCAGCCCACCACCTTGCCGTCGCGCCAGATCGGCTCGTCGCCGATCGCGTCGGCGTCGACCGCCTCGACCGCAAAGGCCTGCAGCCGCAACTTGCCGCCGCCCTCCTTCTCGCGCAGCGCCGCTTCGCGGCCGATGAAGTCGGGCTTCTTGAGATCGACGAAACGGCCGAGGCCCGCCTCGTAGGGGCCGTAAATCGGCCGGTACTCGCGCGCCCAGGTGCCGAAGCTCTTTTCGAGGCGCAGGCACAGCAACGCGCGCATGCCGAATTGGATCAAGCCCAGCGGCGCGCCAGCTTCGAGCAGCAGATCGTAGAGCGCGCGCTGATATTCCGGACGGACCCAGATTTCGTAGCCGAGCTCGCCGGTAAAGCTGACGCGGCCGACCAGCGCCGGGATCATGCCGACGTCCATCTTACGGAACGACAGGAACGGCAACTTCTCGTTCGAGACGTCGTCGCGCGTCAGCTTTTGCAAGAGGTCGCGCGCCTTCGGGCCCGCGATCGACAGACCGGGATAGTCCATCGACGCCGCGCGGCAGGAGACTCCGCTCGCCGGCGCATGGCGCTCGAACCAGCGCATGTAATAGCCCTCGGCGGCGTAGGAGCAGACGAGCAGGAACTTGTCGGCGGCGTAGCGGCCGATCGTGAAATCGCCGATCAGCTTGCCGTGTTCGTTGAGCATCGGCGACAACGCGAGGCGCCCGACCGTCGGCAATTTGTTGGCCATCACGCGCGCGAGAAATTCGGCGGCGCGCGGCCCTTCGACCTCGATCTTTCCGTAGTTGGCGATTTCGGTCATGCCGAGCCCGGCGCGCACCGCCCGGCATTCGCGGCCGACATGATCGAAGGCGTTGGAGCGGCGAAACGTCGCGTCTTCGCGCGGCTCCATGCCCTTGGGGGCGAACCACAGCGGATTTTCGAGGCTGCAATATTCGCCGAACACGGCGTTTTCGGCGACCAGGCGATCGTAGATCGGCGTCGTGCGCAAGGGCCGGCCGGCTGGCAATTCCTCGTTGGGGAAGCGGATGCGGAAACGGCGCGAATAGTTCTCGCGCACCTTGACGTTGGTATAGGGCAAGGTCGCCCAGTCGCCGAACCGCGCGACGTCCATGCCCCAGACGTCGTGGCCGGGATCGCCCTCGATCATCCAATTGGCGAGCGCCAGGCCGACGCCGCCGCCCTGGCTGAACCCCGCCATGACGCCGCAGGCGACCCAGAAGTTCTTCAGGCCCTTCACCGGCCCGATCAGCGGATTGCCGTCGGGCGCGAAGGTGAAGGGGCCGTTGACGACCTTGCGGATGCCCGCCTTGCCGAGTTCGGGGAAGTGCTCGAACGCAGTCTCCAGACTGGGCGCGATGCGGTCGAGATCGTTGGGCAGCAGATTCTGACCGAAGTCCCACGGCGTCTCGCGCTCGCTCCACGGCTGGCAGGCCTGTTCGTAGGTGCCGATCAGCATGCCGCCGCCTTCCTGGCGCATGTAGATCTCGCCCTCGAAGTCGATGACGTGGAACTTGTCGACCTTGGGATCGATGACGCCGGGGATGTCCTCGGTGATGAGGTAGTGGTGCTCCATCGCCAGCACCGGCAGTTCCAGGCCGACCATGCGCCCGACCTCGCGCGCCCACAGGCCGCCGCAGTTGACGACGTGCTCGGCCACGACATTGCCCTTGTCGGTGATCACGTCCCACGAGCTGTCGGGCCGCGGCTGCAAGTCGAGGACGCGGGTGAAGCGGTTGACTTCGGCGCCGGCGAGGGTCGCGCACTTGGCGTAGGCCTGGGTGACGCCCCAGGGGTCGAGATGCCCCTCGACGGGATCGAACATTGCGCCGACGAAATGCTTCTTGTCGATGAACGGATACATCTTGGCGGCTTCGTCGATCGACAGGATCTCGAGATTCATGCCGAGATAGCGGCCGCGCGCACGCGCCATCTTCAGCCAGTCGAGCCGCTCCCTGGTGCCGGCGAGATTGAGGCCGCCGGTGACGTGCATGCCGCAGGAGACGCCGGAGATCGCCTCGATCTCCTTGTAGAGGTTGATGGTGTATTGCTGCAGCTTGGCGACGTTGGGGTCGCCGTTGAGCGTGTGCATGCCGCCGGCGGCGTGCCACGTCGAGCCCGAGGTGAGTTCGGACTTCTCGATCAACACGACGTCCTTCCAGCCGCCTTTCGTCAAGTGATAGAGCACGCTGGCGCCGACGACGCCGCCGCCGATCACGGCGACCTGACAATGCGACTTCATGACGAACCCTCCGCTTGGATCACGGCGCCGGCGCACGCGCCGGCGACGGAATGAAAACGAGCGTCGCGGCGATCGCCGCGGCGAGCAATCCGGCGAACAGCACGAAAGCGCTGGATAGCGAAAACGCGTCGGCCACCGCGCCCGTGACCAGCGGCGCCGGCAGGCGCGCGAACGAGCCGAAGAACGCCGCCGTAGAAAGCCCTGCCGCGGCGGAAACGCCCGGCCGCGACGCCGCCAGGGCGAAGCCGCAGGGAACCACCGCCCCGGTGCCGAAGCCGATGACGGCGAAACCGATCACGCTGACGGCGAAACCCGCGCCGGCCGCGACGACCAGAAAGCCCGCTGCGGCGACGCCGAGCGAAACGACGATGAGCCTGCGGTCGTCGATCCGCGCACGCAGCCGATCGGCGTTGAAGCGCAGCGACGCTTGACAGGCGGCGAAGAACGCCGCGCCGAGACCGGAAAGGGCCGCCCACTGCGGCGCCGCGCGCTGCAGGATCAGCGCCGCCCACGACATCGCCGCGCTTTCGCAAGCGATGGAAACCCCGATCACCAGCCCAACGACGACCAGCGTGCGCGACAGCAAGCCGGCGCGGTCGACCGAGAGCGCCCCCACCCCGGCCGCAGGCTCGCCGGGAACCGCCGACGCGACGAGCGCCGACGCAACGAACAACGCCGTTATCACGACGAGGCTCGCAACCCACGGCCATGCGCTCGCCGCGATGAGGCCGCCCGAGACCGCGCCGACCGCAATGCCCGCGGAGGCCCCGCCATGCAAGCGCGCGAGGATCGGGCGGCCGAGGCCGCGCTCGATGCGTGCGCCCGCCGCGTTCATCGTCAGATCGACCAGCCCGGCGAAGAACCCGTAGGCGGCCAATCCGGCGAACAGCGCGAGGGCGTCGCCGGCGATGAGAAGCAGGCCGAGAACCGGTCCCGACGCAAGCGCCGCCGCGATCAGCGTGCGCTTGACTCCGAACCGGCGAGCGAACGCGCTGGCCGAAGACATCGCGACGAGATAGGCGCCGGTAAACAGAGTCAGCGCCGCGCCGTAGGCCGCGGCGCCGACGCCGGCGCGCGACAGAATCGCCGCCGAGGCGCCGGACCACGAGCCCAGGCCAATTCCAAACGCGAAGAACATCGCGGCGACCGCGCTGAGCGGATTGCTTACGAGCCTGTGGGCGAGCCCGCGGGAAACGCCGGCGTCGCGCGGCGGCGCCGCCGAGAACCGCCCTTCGAGTGGCATTTCCGTCAAAAGTCCGTGGGCGCCCCGCCCTCGGCTTTGCGCCGGGCGACGAAGGCGGCGAGCGCCTCGCGGCGCTCCGGTTCGAAATCCGGCGCAACGTAGGTTCTCAGCCGTTCCTTGTAAACGCGCTCGGCGGCGTCGTAGGCGGTCGGCGCGCCCGCTTCGCGCCAGCTCTCGTAATTGCGCCAGTCGGAAATCATCGGCGCGAAGAAGGCGTTGCGATAGCGCGATTGCGTATGCGCCGCGCCGAAGAAATGGCCGCCGGGGCCAACCTCGCGCATCGCCTCGAGCGCGAGTTCGCCCTCGTCGACGCGGACCGGCTTCAAAAATTCCGCGACCATCGCGAGCAGGTCGGCGTCGAGCGCCATCTTTTCGAACGAGGCCTGCAGGCCGCCTTCCATCCACCCGGCGCCGTGCATCAGCAGATTGACGCCGCCCATGATCGCGCCCCACAGCGAGAACACGCTCTCGTAGGCTGCCTGCGCGTCGAGCGAATTGGCGGCGTTGGCGTTGGAGGAGCGATAGGGCAGCCCGAGCCGGCGCGCCAATTGCCCGCCGATGATCGCGGTTTTCATGTATTCGGGCGTGCCGAAGGCGGGCGCGCCCGACTTCATGTCGACGTTGGAGGTGAAGCCGCCGTAGACGAAGGGCGAGCCCGGCCGCACGATCTGCGCGAGGACCAGGCCGGCCAACGCCTCGGCGTGCTGCTGGGCGAGCGCGCCCGCGAGCGTCACCGGCGCCATCGCGCCGGCCAAGGTGAAGGGCGTCAGCACCACGACCTGATTGCGCCGCGCCATCTGGATCAGCCCCTCCAGCATCGGCGTGTCGAGCCGCAGCGGCGAGGACGAATTGATGATGGTGAACAGCGAGGGCTCGCGCTCGAGCGTCGCTTCGTCGAGCCCGCGCGCGATCCTCGCCATCTCGATCGCATCGCGAATGCGCTCGCGCCCCAAGCTGTAAGCGTGGATCGGCTTGTCCGAAAGCGTCAGCATGTCGGTGAGCGCGTCGAGGTGGCGCACCGAAGCGTGAAGGTCGGCGGGCTCGACGGGATAGCCGCCGATGACGTGGATCGAATCGAAACTCTGGCTGAGGCGAATGAGATTTTGATAGTCGCGCTGGTTGCCGGGCCGCCGGCCGCCCGCGCGATCGAACGCGTTGGGGGCGCTGGCCACCGAACAGAAGGCGACGCGCCCGCCGCCGATGACGACGCTTCGCTCCGGGTTGCGCGCATGCAGGGTGAACTGGCGCGGCGCCTTGCCGATCTGCGCCTCGACCAGCATGGGGTCGAAGCGCACCCGGTTTGACGCCGGATCGACGTCGGCGCCGGCCTCCTTCAAGATCGCCTTGGCTTCGTCATGCAGGAAATCGAGGCCGATTTCCTGCAGCACGCGCAGCGCGGCGCGGTGGATCGATTCGATCTCGTCGCGGGAAAGAAGATCGACCGGCGCGAACGGCAATTGCGGCTGCGGCGCGCGAGCCGACGGCATGGAGCTCGCCGAACGTTCGCCGCGACGGCGGCGGCGAGAGGGCTCCTCGCTCAGCGGATCAGCGGACATTTGCGCCTCACGTCGTACTTGTTGCGGCCCCGCGTCCCTACTCCCCGTTTGCGGGGAGAAGGCTAGGATGGGGGGTTGGGGGATCAGCCGCATTGGCGCGGACGATCGCCTAGCCTCTCACCCCTTCCCTCTCCCCGCAAACGGGGAGAAGGGGCGCTCACGCCGAAATGCGCAGCGCTCCGGCGGCGAAGCGGACTGTAGCGAGCGATCCCGACGGCGCCACGCGCGAAAATGGCATCGCGACATGCCAATTTGGCCGTCGCAGCCGGCGCCTGCCCTCACTTGGCCGCGCGAATCTTCGCCGCCTCCGCGCCGCCGTTTTCGGCCTCGGGCGGCTTGCCCGCGGAAGCGGCGCTGAAGCGCGCGATGAGCCAGGAACGGAACAGCGCCACCGCCTCGTTGCTGAGGTCTTCCGGGTGGGTGGTCAGATAGTAGCCGTAACCTTCGTCGAGCCACAGGTCGAATGGTTGGACCAGCCGACCGGCTTTGATTTCTTCGTTGAACAGCAGGGGATCCGCGAGAGCCAGACCGTCGGCCTGCGTCGCGTACTGGACCGCCAGTTGCTCCGTGTCGAACACTAAGCCGCGATCGACCGCGAGGTCGGGACGGCCGATCGAGCGCGCCAGCATTTCCCAGAAGAAGAAGCGAGGACGGCCGTCGATCTTGACGTGGAGGAGATCGCTCGCGGCAATGAGCTTGGCGGGATCGGAGCGATCGGCGGTCTCCAACAGTTTCGGACTGCACAGGATGGTGGCGCGCACCATCCACAGCAAGTCGTGGATCGCGTCGGTGACGCGCGGCTCGGAATAAACGATGGCGATGTCGATATCGCCGTCGACATCCGAGCCGGTCGTCGGCTTGGAGACGATTTCGAGGCTGATGCCGGGGTTCTCGGCGCGAAAATCGCGCAGGATCGGAATCGCCAAGCGATGCGCGAAGGACGTCGGCAGCGCGACCTTGAGCACGCGCTTCGGCCTGCCCTTTTCCTTGATGACTTCGCCGAGCGCCTGGTCGATGCGGTCGAAAGACTTCGAGACGACGGGGAGAATATGCCGCCCCGCCTCGGTCAGCACCAGCTGCTGCGGCCGGCGTTCGAACAACGAGACGCCGAGAAAATTCTCGAGCACGATGACATGCCGGCTCACCGCGCTCTGCGCGACGGTCAGGCTATTGGCGGCGGCTGTGAAACTCAGATGCTGCCCCGCCGCCTCGAACGCGCGCAGCGCATTGAGCGGCAACCATTTGCGATCCATCGTCCCTCCCCCCGGAGGAGGCGCGAGACCTCAAGCGATTCGCGTTCGCGCGAGCGCGTCGATCGCCAGCTCGTAGCCCATGCCGGGTTTATCGGACAATACGATATGACCGGCGTCGTTCACCCGCAAGGGCTCGGCCATCATGTAGTCGCGACGGTCCACATCCCATTCCGGCGGATCGTAGGGAAATTCGAGGAACGGCGCGTCGCAAAGCCCCGCCGCCAGATGCGCGTTGGCGACGACGCCCATGCCGTTGGTCCAGGTGTGCGGGGTGAAGATCAGATTGTGCTCCTGCGCCATCAGCGCGACCCGGCGCAGCCCGGTGAGCCCGCCCGCCAGCGCCGCGTCCGGCTGCAACACGTCGAGGCACCCCTCGGCGATGAGATCGCGGAACTCATACAGCTCCCTGGTCATTTCGCCGCCCGCGATGCGCACGTCGACCCGCTCGCGCAGACGCCGCATGCCGGCGCGGTCGCCGCGGTGCAGCGGCTCCTCCATCCAATAGACGCCGAGCCGCTCCAGTTCGCGCGCGACCTCGATCGCGTCCTTGAGCGTCCAGGGCGCGTAGGCGTCCCACGACATGCGCCAGCCCTGATTGCAGTCGACCATCAAGTCGAGACGGTCGCCCACCTGCGCGCGCACGGCCTCCAGCGCCCTGATGTCGGCGCGCCAGTCGCCGCGATGGAAACGGATCTTCATCGCCGTGAAGCCCTTGGCGATGTAGCCTTCGGCCGCGTCGGCGAGTTCGGCGGGTCCGCGCAAGGTCCCCGACGAAGCATAGGCGCGCACGCTGTT
>JBEKFO010000168.1:0-8342 GCA_050013275.1 Roseiarcus sp.
GAGGATCGCCGTCGGCGCCAGCGTCGCCGCAAACTCGGCATAAGGAATGCGGGAAATCGCGCCGACGATCATGTTCTGCGGATTGCCGGTGATCGTCGCGGCGCTGCCGATGTTCGAGGCCATCGCGACGGCCAAGAGATAGGGAACCGGCTCGCGTTTGAGCGCCCGCGTCGTCTCGATCACCAGCGGCGCCATCACCAGGCAGACAGCATCGTTGACGAGAAAGGCGGACAGCAAACCGGCGGTGACCGCCACCGCAGCGAGAAAGACCGGCTGCGAATGGGCATGGGCGAGCGCCCAGCGCGCCACGAGACGGAAGAAGCCGGAAAGTCGGAGATGCCCGACGACGATCATCATCCCAAGCAGCAACGCCAGCGTATCCAGATCGATCGCGCGATAGGCGTCCTCAGGCGAGATCGCCCCGACGGCGATCGTGAAGGCGGCGCCCGTCAGGGCGATGCCGGCGCGGTCGAGCCGCAGGCCGGGAAACCGGCCGATCGCCACCCCGGCGTAGGTCAAAATGAATATCGCAGCGGTGAGCAACTCCAGGGGCATCGCGGCTCCGAAAGAATTTTCTTCGCGTCTATGTCAGAATGCGCGGCCAGCGCCATTCACAGCCCCGTGAGCGCAGGGAGGAGCGAGGAATGACCGAAACCCAACCGGCTCAGGACTTGTCCGAGGCGAGAGCGGCTGCGCGGCGCGCCGGGGGCGCGCCAGCGCGGTTTCGCGCCGGCGACGTGCTGTTTCGCCCCGGCGATGCGGCGCGCGGCTGGATCGTCGTCGAATCGGGGCGGATCCGCGTGAGTCTGACCGCCGACACCGGCCGGGAGGTCGTGCTTTATCGCTTGGGCGCGGGCGATTCCTGCCTGCTGACGACCTCCGCGCTGCTGTGCGACGAGACCATGCTCGCCGAAGCGGTCGCTGAGACCGATGTCGAGGCGCGGCTGGTCCCGGTCCCCACTTTCGAGCGCCTCATCGCCGAGGACGCTGCTTTCCGCCGCGCAGTGCTGCGCAACTACGCCGAGCGCGTCGGCGATCTCGTCGTCGTCATCCAGGACGTGCTGTTCCACGCCCTGCCCGAACGTCTCGCGCGGCACCTCCTGGCCCGCGCGCGCGACGGCGTCATCGAAACGACGCACCAGGCGATCGCCAGCGAACTGGGCACCGCGCGCGAAGTCGTCACCCGCGTGCTGCATCGCTTCGAGCGCGAGGGGCTGATCCGCGCCGAGCGCGGCCAGATCCATATCCTCGACGCGGGCGCGCTACGTAGGACGAGCGCGGCGCGTGGGTGACTAGGTCACAGACGAAGGCGCCCGGCGGCTCTAGACCTCCACGCGTATCAACCGAAGGAGGGGTTTGTGAAAACCACTGTTGGAATGATCGATCGCGTCGTCCGCGTCATATTAGGCGTCGCGCTGATCGCGTTCGCGCTCGGATTCATTGCGCCGGGCACACCCTACCACTGGATCGGTTGGATCGGCATCGTGCCGCTCGCGACCGCGGCGGTCGGCTCGTGCCCGCTCTACAGCATTCTGGGCATGTCGAGCTGCCCGACGCAAAAGCGCGCGTAACCGCGCCTCGAGGCCAAGGATTTCTAAACACGGCTTTGCGTTCGGGGCGGCGAAGAGCGTCGCCCCGTCGTTATTCCACGTCCTCGACCGCCACCATGCGCCCGGAAAGCCGCTGGGCGAGCGAAGCCTCCATGAATGCGTCGAGGTCGCCGTCGAGCACGTCCGCAGGCGTGCCCGAGACGTGTCCGGTGCGCAGGTCCTTGACCATCTGATAGGGCTGCAGCACGTACGAGCGGATCTGGTGGCCCCAGCCGATTTCGGTCTTTGAGGCCGAATCGGCCGCGATCTTCGCCTCGCGCTTCTCCAGCTCCATCTCATAGATGCGCGCGCGCAGCATGCCCCACGCGGTGGCGCGGTTCTTGTGCTGCGAGCGCTCGGACTGGCAGGCGACCACGATGCCGGTCGGAATGTGGGTAATGCGAACCGCCGACTCCGTCTTGTTGACGTGCTGGCCGCCGGCGCCCGAGGCGCGGTACGTATCGATGCGGCAATCGCCCTCGTTGACGTCGACTTGGATGCGGTCGTCGACCACCGGATAGACCCAGACCGATGCGAAGCTGGTGTGTCGGCGCGCGTTGGCGTCGAAGGGCGAAATGCGCACCAGCCGATGCACCCCCGATTCGGTCTTCAGCCAGCCGTGGGCGTTATGGCCTTTGACGACGATGGTCGCCGACTTGATGCCCGCTTCGTCGCCGGCCGTCTCCTCGACGACTTCGACGTCGAATTTGCGCCGCTCGCCCCAGCGAATGTACATGCGCAGCAGCATGCGCGCCCAGTCACAGCTTTCGGTGCCGCCCGCGCCCGAATGCACTTCGAGATAGGTGTCGTTGGCGTCGGCTTCGCCCGACAGCAACGCCTCGAGCTGGCGGCGCTCGCCTTCGCTCTTCAGCGCTTTGAGTTGGACGAGGCCCTCCGCCTCGGTCTCGGCGTCGCCTTCGGCCTCGCCGAGTTCGACCAGCGTCGTCGCGTCGTCGAGATCGCGTTCGATCTTGGTCAGCGAGCCGAGCCGATCCTCCAGCATGGTTCGCTCGCGCATCAGCTTCTGCGCGGCGTCGGGATCGTTCCACAGCGCCGGGTCTTCGGATTTGGCGTTGAGTTCGGCTAATCGGCGCGTCGCTGCGTCGACGTCAAAGATGCCTCCTCAGCAGTCCCACGGACTGCTTGATCGTTTCAACCAGCTGTTCGGCTTCGGCGCGCATGAAGTGACCCTGATCCTCGAATCGGCGCGCACGCTAGTGCGCGAGGGGTGCGATGTAAATGTCCGGCGGACGGCGTTTTTCGGTTAGGCTCAGTAGAGCCCGCCGGTTCCCGTGCCCACCGCCTTTTCGACATCGGGCGACATGTTCGCCGCGTCGGCGTTGTCTCCCGCCGCGTAACCGTCGGGCGGCGAAGTGCCGGGCTTGAACGCCTCTTCGATCGAGCCCGGCCCGCTCGAGCGCATGCCGGTGTGCACGTCGACCGAAATCAGCTTGATGCCCGGCGGCACGCGGAACGGCGTATCGGGCGTGTCTTTGAGCGCCATCTTCATGAAGTCGCGAAAGATCGGCGCGGTGTAGAGCGCGGCCTGGGCGCTGTCGCCGAGCGAGCGCGGCTTGTCGTAGCCCATGAACACGCCGAACGCGAGGTTCGGCGAATAGCCGACGAACCACAGATCCTTGGCTTCGTTGGTGGTGCCGGTCTTGCCAGCCAGGTTGCGGTGCAGTTCGCTGATCGCGATGCCGGTGCCCCGCTGGATCACGCCCTGCATGATCGAGGTGATCTGATAGGCGGACAGCGGATCGATCACCTGCTCGCGCTTGTCGATGATCTTGGGCTCGTCCTGGTTTTCCCACTTTGTGGCGTCGCAGCCTTGGCAGATGCGCTCGTCGTGCTTGTAGATCGTGTTGCCCCAGCGGTCCTGGATGCGATCGATCAGCGTCGCCTTGATGCGCTTGCCGCCGTTGTCGAACATCGAATAGGCGGTGACCATGCGCAGCACCGTCGTCTCGCCCGCGCCGAGCGACATCGACAGGTACGGCGGCAGATTGTCGTAGACGCCGAAGCGCTTGGCGTATTCGGCGATCAGCGGCATGCCGATGTCGCGCGCAAGGCGCACCGTCATCTGATTGATCGAATGCTCGACGCCGTAGCGCAGCGTGTGCGGACCGCCGGACTTGCCCTCGAAGTTTTCCGGCCGCCAGATCTCGCCGTTGCCCTGGTCGATCTCGATCGGCTCGTCGAGGACGATCGAGGACGGCGTATAGCCGTTGTCGAGCGCCGTCGCGTAGACGATCGGCTTGAACGACGAGCCGGGCTGGCGCATCGCCTGGGTGGCGCGATTGAATTCCGACTGATCGTAGGAGAAGCCGCCGACCATCGCCAGGACGCGGCCGGTGAACGGGTCCATGGCGACGCAAGCGCCCGACACTTCGGGGATCTGCCGCAGCCGGAACTCGCCCGCCTTGCCGGCCACCGGCTCGACGTAGACGACGTCGCCCGGCTTGGCCAGCGTCTTCGGCGACCGGCGCGTCCATTTCAGGCCGTCGGCGCTCACCGTGCCCGTTTCGCGCTCGGGCCCCAGCGCGCCGGACTTGTCGCGCTCCGGCTGCAAGCCGACGCGCAACGCCGTGTCGGATACGTCGAGCACCACCGCCAGCCGCCACGGCTTGATGTCGCCGTACTCGGGAATGTCGCCGAGCGGCACGCCCCAGTCCTGGCCGAGGTCGACCGTCTTGACCGTGCCGTGCCAGCCGTGCGCCTCGTCGTAGCGCACCAGGCCGTCGACCAGCGCCTTTCGCGCCATCAGTTGCAGCTTGGGATCGAGCGTCGTGCGCACCGATAGACCGCCCTCGTAGAGCTTCTGTTCGCCGTAACGCTCGGACAATTCGCGCCGCACTTCCTCGGCGAAGAAGCCGGCGGCGATCGAATTGGTCGGCAGCACGCGCGGCGTGATGGTCAGCGGCTCGGCCCGCGCGGCCTTGGCCTGCTCGGCGGTGATGTAGCCGTCCTCAGCCATGCGGCCGATCACGTAGTTGCGGCGCTCGATCGCGCGGTCGTGGTTGCGGTAGGGATTGAGCGCGCTCGGCTCCTTGGGCAACGCGGCGAGATAGGCGACTTCGGCGACGCTCAATTCATGCACCGACTTGTTGAAGTAGTTGAGCGCCGCGGCGGCGACGCCGTAGTTGCTCAGGCCGAGATAGATTTCATTGAGATAGAGCTCGAGGATCTTGTCCTTCGAATAGGCGGACTCGATGCGCACGCTGAGCAGGATTTCGCGGATCTTGCGCTCGACGGTTCGATCCGAGGTCAGCAGGAAGTTCTTGGCGACCTGCTGGGTGATGGTCGAAGCGCCCTGCACGTGCTTGCCGCCTTGGAGAAACACCAGGCCGGCGCGCAGGATGCCCTCGGGGTCGAAGCCGCGATGGGAATAGAAATTCTTGTCCTCGGCGGCGATGAATGCCTCCTTGACCAGCGGCGGGATGGCCGCCGAAGGCAAGTAGAGGCGTCGCTCGCGCGCATATTCGGCCAGAAGACTGCCGTCGGCGGCGTGAACGCGCGTCATGACCGGCGGTTCATAGTTCTTCAACTGGGTGTAGTCGGGCAGATCCTGCTCGAACTTCCAGATCACAGTGGCGACGACGGCCGCCACGACGACGAAGACGATAGCGCCCGTCGCAAACAGGAAACCGAGGAAACGGGCGATGCCGCGCATGTTTCGATCCAAGACCCTCTGGGGCCCGACGACAATCCGTTTGCGGACCGGCTCCGAGCGATTCTCGCGCGCTCCTTATCGCAAAGCGCGCGCCTTGTCAGGAAATTGCGGTCGTTGACCGACGCCCACCCGTCCATGTCGGTCGCGACTGCGGCGAAACTATGAAGCCGCGTCGGACTTCGGGCCTCGCAAGGGGAGCGGCCCGGCCGGGCGCCGCGCTTTTCACGGCGTTCGCGGATCGGCGCCTTGCCCGGCCGCCGTCGGGCTTCTTTGGCCCGCCGGCCCCGCCGTGGTCAACTTGTCGGACGCGGCGACGGCGTCGCCCGCCTTGGGCGCTTCCTTCCCGTCGGTCCGGGCGGGAGCGAAGAACCGATCGATGGCGTTCGCCATCGCGCTCGCGGTCTTGGCGCGCCAATCAGGAGAGCTCATCGCCTGGACGTCCTGCGCATTGGAGAGATACCCGAGTTCGACGAGCACGGACGGAAAATCCGGCGCCTTGAGCACGACGAAGCCAGCCGAACGCTCGGGATTGTGGTTAAGCCGCGTGGCGCCCTGCAATTGCGCAACGACCCCACGTGAGAAGATATGCGCGTAGAGACGCGTCTCGCGGCGCTTGAGGTCGAATAGGATGTCGGCGACGCCGGCCGCCTGCGCCTTCGGTTCGACCCCAGCGACCTTGTCGGCCGCATTCTCGCGCTCGGCGATGCGCGCAGCCTCGGCGTCGGAAGCGCGCTCGGAACAAGTGTAGACCGTCGCGCCGGAGACGTCCGCCCCCGCCTCGTTGAGCATGTCGGCGTGAATCGAGATGAACAGCGCCGCGTTCGCCTCGCGCGCGATGCGCACGCGGTCCTCGAGCGAGACGAATTCGTCGCCCTGCCGCGTCAGCACGACCTTGAACCGGTTCTTGTCTTCCAGCCGGCGCTTGAGCTCGAGCGCGTAGTCGTAAACGAGGTTTTTCTCCACAGCGCCGCCAACCCCGTACGCGCCGCCGTCGACGCCGCCGTGTCCCGGATCGATCACGATCACCGGCGGCCCGGAACCGAGCCCGGCCGCGGCCTCATCAGGGGCGACCGGCGCGCTTGTCTCGCCCGCCGCCGCCGAACGCGCCGCCGAGGCGAAGGCGCTCGCCTCGCAACGCGCCAATTCGATGACGAGGCGCGAGGGCGCCGAACCCTTGGCGATCGGCGCCGTCTGCACCTTCGCGACGCAGGCCGGCCGCGCCAGATCGATGACGACGCGCGATTTGCCTGGGCCGAACAGGCCGAAACGAAACGCCTTGACGATCGGATCGGGGCGCCTCGGCACCGCGCGTCCCTCAGCCGGGTCGAGCTGAAAATTCACTTGGCCAAGGTCGACGACGATGCGATCGGGATCGACCATCGCGTGGGCGCTCGCCTCGACGGGCCCCGAGAGATCGAAGCTCAGCCTCGCCGTTTGGCCGTCCTCGATGAGACGCGCCGCCACCGCCACGGGCGGCGCGGCGGCGTCCTCGGCGGCCGCCGGAGCGCCCCACAGCAGCGTCAGGACGAAAATCGCCGAAGCGAAGCGCGGCTTCGTCACGACCGTCCCACGCGCTTGAGAGTCCATTCGAATCAACCCTGGCCGCCACCGCGACCGTCCTCGGCCCCATTCTTAACGCATAGACCGGTCGCTGTTAAAGATCGATGAGGGATACGCCCCGAAACGCTCGCCGCCGTGTTCGGCGGGCAACACGAACCGTGCTTCGCCTTCGTCCCACCGCGGGAGCCGGGCTTCTATTTTACCTTTATACGCCGTCTAATCCGACCGCCGACAATCGATTGTCACGGTTACCGATAGGAGCCGCGACTCTCGCCATGAGATGGCATAAATGACTGTAAACAAACGCGTTTTTGTCGACGACCATCGATGCTCGAAACTTGCGGGCGCGCAAGCGCGGCGAGGTCGGATCAACTTGACGTGACCGGAAATCGCTTGCCAACCCAGACTGCGGCGCCTATGTAGGCCCTATCGCATTCGGGTCGTTTCCGCACTATCGGCTCCATTCGATTCGCCTGACCCGGCGAAGCGGTCATGGAGAGCGAAAGCGGGAGGGAGCCGACGCGCGGGCGCATGACCGCCCCTTCCGTCGCCTTCCTTGTGCGAGCAATATGCTTGGCGCAAGGCGTTTGCGGCCGAAAAGAGGGAGTGCGCGTCGCCGGGCGAGAGTCCTGCGAGCGCGGCCGATGCGAGACAATGGCGCTTCTTGAGGGCGCCCCTCGAATGGCGACGAGGCAAAGCTCCGCCGAGTTTCAGGGTCGCGATGTTTGGGTCGCCAGAGAAAATCCGTTTTGCCGCGTTTCGCTTCGCGCGTACGGATTTTCACGTCGGGCGTTCTCGCGTGAATTGCGATCGACGCGAGGCCGCGGCCCCGCCTGAATGGTTTTCCATCCCGTTATCCCCCAACATCGGCGCGCCGCGCTTGGCCTTTGATCGCCCCGCGAGGGCGTTGCAGGTCGCCCGGGCGCGCCCCGAGAGAGTTCAACATGTCCAACAAGATGATAATCGACGCCTCCCACCCGGAAGAAACCCGGGTGGTGGTGCTAAGAGGTAGCCGAGTCGAGGAATTCGACTTCGAATCTGCAAGCAAGAAGCCGCTGCGCGGCAACATTTATCTCGCCAAGGTGACGCGGGTCGAACCCTCGCTCCAGGCGGCCTTCGTCGATTACGGCGGCAACCGTCACGGCTTTCTCGCCTTCTCCGAAATCCACCCCGACTATTATCAAATTCCTGTCGCCGATCGGCAGGCGCTGCTGGAAGAGGAAGCGCGCTCGCAGCGCGAAGACGACGACGAGCCCAATGGCGAGCGCCGCAGCCGTCGCCACCGCCGCCCGCGCGCTCCCGAGGCGGAGATGCGGGCGCGCGAGGACGAACGCGTCGCCGAGGCGGCGCCGTTCGAGCGCGAAGCCGGCGAAAGCGCGGCTGAAGCGACAGACGAACCCGCGCTCGACTTCGCCCCGCCGGAACCCAGCGAGTTCGCCCCCGAAACGGGCTCGCTGCCGCCCGCCGAGGCGAACGCCGAATTCGTCTCGCCCGATGGCGCGCACAAAGCGGACCGCGTC
>JBEKFO010000169.1:0-8319 GCA_050013275.1 Roseiarcus sp.
CGACGACGCCGACCGCGCGCCCGGCATGGGCGCGAAAGCCCTCGGCGGCGACGCCGAGCGCGGCGTTGCAGATCGGCAGGCCCGCCATCGGGCCCGCCGCAATGTGCCGGTAGCGCGCCGCGAGCGCCTCGCCGATCGCTCTGGCCTTGGAGTCAGCGTCCATCGCCGAGCCGCATGAATTTCGACGCCGGCGCGTCACAGTTCGGGCAGCGCCAATCCTCTGGTAGAAGCGCGAACGGCGTGCCGGCGGGAACCTGCCAGACCGGATCGCCCTCTTCCGGGTCGTAGACATGCCAGCAGACGCCGCATTCCATCTTGGCGTCGGCCGCCGGCGCTTCGCCGTCGCCAAAGCTCTCGAACGCGCTCATCGGAAATAGGCCTCCTCGATTTCCCTGAGGCGCGCGGCCGAATCCGCGAAGTCCTCGTCCGCGGCGAGCGCCACCGCGGGGACGTCGCCGATCTCCAGCGTGTCGAGCACTACCGCGTCCATCGCATTGGCGAACTGCACCGACCAGACGTTGCGCGCCGACGTGGAAACGACGCGGCAGAAGCCGTAGCCGCGCGAGACGAGGCGAACCGGCCCGACGCCGAGCGTCGCCTGCAAGAAGTCCATGTCCGCGGGCGTCATCGGCAGCAGCGAGAAGGTGATGGTGTGGGCGGGGTCGCCGGGACGCCAGCGCGCCATGCGGTCGCCGATTTCGGCGAGCACCGGCATGACGTTCATCGCCTCGGCCGGGGCCTCGCCGAGGACGAGTTCATTCGACAGACCGGCGCAGGCCTCGCGCACGACCTCAGGGATCGCGCCGACCTCGATATAGTCGGCGCGAAAAGCTCCCGATGCATCGGTGAAGCGCACGCGCCACAGGCCCGCCATCACCGCTTCCTGGATCTGCGCGGTGAGGCCATTGGGGAGCGCGGCGACGCCCGCCACCTCGCCCTCGCCGAGCACGTCGTCGACCAGCGCGCGATCGTCGGCGCCGAAATCGGTGATGTCGAACAGGCAATTGCGCGAAGCGGCCTTCTGTCGCGCCAACGCGTCGATCAGTTCAGGCAGCAGCGCCGCCGTGCGGCGGCAGCGCCGGATCGTCTCCTCGGCGGCGGCGGTCGCCAGAAGGCTGATCTTCTTCATCCGCTCCACCGGCTCGACGGCAATCGGCGTCACCGTCACCGCCGCGTCCTCGCCCTCTGGGGCGACCCAGAAACCCGCTTTCACGACAACCCCCTCGGTCCGGAGAATTGGAATTCGGTGCGCGGGCCCGCGCCGCGTTCCAGCGCGGGCGCGTCGGGCGCCAGCGCGGCGGCGATCTTGGACAAATACTCGGCCCAGTCCTTGATCTTAGGCAACACCGCGAGCGTCTCGCCACGCCGGGTCAGCGCGAGCGAAGGCATGACGACAACTTGAAAGCGGCTTTTCAGCGCCTCCTCCGCCTCGCGCGCGACGATCGCGGCGCGCAGGCGCCCGTCGAACGCCTTGATGAGCGCCGGCAGCACCACCGCGACGTCGTCGCTCTCCAGCCGCTGCTTGGGATCGCCGGTGAAGAACATCAGCGCATGCTCGGCTTCGCCGACAGCTGGAGCGAGAAAGGCGTCGATTGTCGCCGTATCGACGACGGGCAGGCCGTGGCGCTCGGTGAGAGCGCGCACAAGAGCCGAGGGCATGATTTCCTCCGGGGTTTGCTTGTTTTCTCCAACAGGGGCAAGCGGCATGCCAGAGGAAGGACGCGAGCCGCGCCATTGAACTGTAAGGGGAATTGCCGGTGGTGGGAAGGACCGCGCAGGAGAAATGTGGAAAGAATGATGCCGAAATGGAAGGATACTATCCGCCGCGCCAGCAGGAAGTTGCGTCGGCGCCTCGCTAAAATCGCCTGATCGGCGGTCGCCTCGACGAGCCGCCCTGCCCCCGTCGGGCCACCGCGCCGGCTCGGTCGAGACGGCAAACGGTTGGCCCGATGGCGAGATCGAGAGCCTTATTCGCCAGCGGTTGTAGTCCCGGATTTACCAGCGCGATCGCGGACCGGGTCCTTCGCCGCCAGCCGCAACTTCAGGACTTCGCTTTCAACCGTCGCAAAGCATAGACCGCCGCGAAACAAAGGCCGCCGGACAACGTCCAGATGCCGCCCATGATCATGGTGGCCTGGCGAAATTGGTCTCCGTTCAGCCATAACCATCCGAGAACGATCAAAATTCCGACGACGATGAAGCCGTGACTTATCAAAAATTCCTTCTTGTCCATGACTCTCAGCGGTCTCAGGACAAAATATGTGACGATAGTCAGCCCCGCGATCAGGGCAATTAGGATGGATACGGGCATCTCCATGTCTTCAGGTTAGGGGAAATTGCCCGAGCGCGCCACCCGACAATCCCGGCGAGCACGTCCTGCGCCGGGTCGAGACGATGAGCTTCCGCCGAATTGCCGTGAAATGCGGCCCCGCCTCGCCGCCTCAAAACACCTTGCGCACGTAGACGGCCACCATTGGGAAGCTGACCGACAGCGGCGCGGCGGGCGCACCGGCGTAGGCGCCATTCGCGGTCGTCCAGGTGTATCCGGCCTCCAGTCCTACCGTCAGATCGGGCTGCACCATGTCCTCGATCCCTGCCTGCAACTGGGATCCTCGCATCTTGACGTCAAACCACATGGGAACGCCTGGAGACAGATCCTCGACGCCGGAGGTCTGCGAAGTGTGGAATATCGAATAGGTCACGGAGCTCTTCAAAGTCGGCGTCCACAGGTGCTCGTAAGAGGCGATCGCGGAGTAGCCGACGGTAGGGTGAAGCGCGCCGTCCGCGTCGGCGACGTAGTCGGTGGCGAAGAAAGGCATGCCGAGATAGCCGATCGCGCCTCTGGCGACGGCGCCCTGGATCATGAAACGGCCATACATGTCCCCGGCGCCGCCGCCGAAGAGATCGCTCCACTTGACGCGATATTCGCCGCCGACCGTCGCCGCCCCGCCCCACATCGTTTCCACCGGCGAAGCGCAGCAATCGGCGGCCGCGGCGTCGCGGATTTCATGCAGCGCCCCGCTTACGTGGAGCAGGAACGACGGCGTTCCGTAACGCGCCTGGGCGACCAAATCGGGCCAGCGGGTCGCTTCATATCGCGACAGAACGCCGTCGGCCATCTCGCGTCGGCTCGGGTCTTCGACGGCGACGCTGACCGACGCCGCGTTGCCGGGCGAGCCGAGGTCGTCGACGCGGTACGTATAGGAAATCGCCGGCGTGTTCACGAGCGAGGAATAGCCGGGGGTGACCGAGTAGCCCCAGCGCGCAAAACCGAACATCGAAGGTTGGATGCCGGCCTCGAGCCCGCCCAAGCGCACCCAGGCCTGATCGACCAGCCCGACGAGCGCCGAGCCGTTCACGGCGTTGTTGGAAATCGGCGTGACGGCGCCGGACCGGTCGAACTCCAATTGTCCGGCGAGACGCAAATTGACGTAGCCGACCAGCGCGCCCGCGTCGGTCTGGCGAACCGCCATGAAATTCGCTTGGGCGTCGACGCCCGGGTAGGGGTAATAGGTCTGCGAGCTAAAGTTCTTGTCATAGTAATAAAGCACCGGAACGCCGCCGGCGGGATAATTCGCCGAAGGCAGGCGCTGCCCGACCATCGCGATGTCCCAAGCCGCGAAGTCCTTGGCCGCGAAGCCCATCACGTCGTAGCCGGCCTTGCTGCAAAAGCCACTCTCTCCAAGCGCGAAGAACTTCGATCCGTAGGCGGCGCAATCCCCATTCTTGTTCTTGTCGGCGGCGGCGCTCGCGTTCGCCGGCGCTGGCGCGGGCGCGGGGAGGTCGGCCGCCGAACCGCGCAATGGCCAGAGCGCGCAGAGGACTATGATTGCTCGAAATAACGCCTTGGCCCTTGTCATCGTCCCGCCCCGCGCTCCGCCAGATGGCTAAAACTCAATGACCTCGGCCGAAAGAACTGATCAGCGTATTGCTCGACCCGGTAAGCGTAAGAATGCTCGCGCCGCCGCTGTTGAACTCCGACAGATAGCCGTTGTTGGTCTGCTGGCCGACGTAGCCGCTTTGATTGCCCACCGTAGTTTTAAAATTGTACTGCTGGACGACAATCGCTGTGTTGACCGCGCCATACTGCGTAATTGTCGATGTGTTGCTGTTGGTTGCTCTTTGATTCACGTATATCGAATTGTCCTGGCTGTTCTGCACGGTCGTTTCGACGTTGTCCTTGCCTGTTTGCCAAAGTCGTACGTCTGACGATATATTTCCTGGACCGATATATGCGTAATTCTCGGCGGCGTCCTGGCGCAGCGACAGCGCTTGAGCGTTCGCCGCGCAGGCAAGGCCGGCGACGAGCCAACAGATGGCCAGGACGCGCAACATGGTTCGACTCCCCGAGAATTGCGTGATCTATTTCAGTGGCCGTGAGAACCGGCGCTGGAACCGTAACTGAGCCAGGGTATGAACGGGGGTATTCGGTCGCCGCAAATGACTATGCGGCGCCTGCCTGAGGGCGGCGCCGGTTGCGCCGGGTAATCGCCGAGCGTGAGGTAATTCACCGCCGGGTCCTCATTGAGGACGCCGCCGAGGCACGTCACCGTGTGAGGCGCGTTGTGCGTCCTCGATCTCGCTTCGTCGACACGAGCGCGAAGGTCCGACTGACTTTCGGCGGCGCACGCTGCGACGCCGAAAAAAAGGACCCCCGCAAGCGCAAAGAAGCAGTCGACGAGAGGGCGCATCCCTGTCTCCGCGGGGTTCAAGTCATCGATCGCCGCTGCGCGAATTCGAGGCGTTCGCCGTGCGCAGCGAGGATCTGTCGTCACGCGCCGCGAGGACGCCAGGGCGTTCCCCCAACCCCCGCGGCAAGACGAGGTTGAAAACTATTGCGCGCCGACCGGAACGTATCCGGTGTTGATAATGACGGTCGGGTCGTGGCGCGGCGCTTGGACAGTCGCAATCGCGCCCTGCGCGACCAAGGCCACGTTGGCCTGACCCTTGCCGTTGCCGCCCTGGCTGACCATGGAGACGTTGGTGAGCTTGACGCTCACCTTGACGCCGGATTCGCCGGCGAAAGCAGGAGTCGCCAAAACACAGCAGGCGGCTGCTAGAATAGCTATTTTTTTCATCGTGGCCCTCGCGATACGTGGTGAATTCGGCGTTCTCGGCCGTCCGTCAGCTTTGGTGCGCTAACGCATAACGAGTATATATCGGAATTATTCGCGTCAAGGTTGTGTCACTGATTTGCCCACGAGAAAGTCGCCTCTCGGCCGCGGTAAGGCCGGATTCCGCAAAAAATGCGCATGAAAACAGCGCATTCGCTGTGGTGTTGCATTTTGACCACAGCAAGTCGCTTTCGCGCGACGAAGGCGGTCGGCGCTTGAGAGCGCTGGCGGCTTCGCGATGAAAACCGCCGGAGGCGAGAAGATTGATTCGCAGGCCGCCGACGCGCGGCCAGGCCGGCCCGCCGCTGCGGCGTCAGTCGCCGCGCAAATGCTCCGGCAGTTCCGGCTCGCGGCCGACCAGATCGGCGAACAGGTGATCGACGTCGCCGCCTTCGGCCGCCAGCGCGAGGGCGTCCAGCGCGTCGTCGATCAGGCGCGCTTCGTCCGCCACGAGAACGCGGATCGCCGAATTGAGATGGGTGAGCACGAACGTTCCCCGCGCCTGCGCGCCCACCAGCATCATCGAAACGGCGCGGACCGCGCCGCGGCGCTCGCATAAAGCCTGCGCGTCGTCGCCTTCGATGACGCGCATGGGGACGCCGATGCACATGGAGCTATCCTCTCAGGACGCGACGGTCTCGATCTTGTCGTAACCCTTGAGCCGGTAGACGATGAACGAGACCAGCCAGGCGACGACGAAGATGCCGACGATGAGATAGCCGAGCATGCCGAAATTGTCGTTGAGGGTGCCGATCGCGCCCCAGAAGCCGCCCCCGTCGGTCAGGCCGAGCTGATCGCCGATGAGGTTGAGCGTCTCCAGGCCTCCCACGACCACCGCGACGACGACCGAGACCGCGGTGATTGTCAGGTTGTAGTAGAGCTTGCGGATCGGCTTGATGAACGCCCAGCCGTAGGCGCCGATCATCAGCACGCTGTCGGTAGTGTCGATCAGCGTCATGCCGGCAGTGAACAGGGCGGGAAACACCAGGATCGACCAGATCGACAGGCCCTGCGCCGCTTGCGTCGCGGAGATGCCGAGCACGCCGACCTCGGTCGCCGTGTCGAAGCCGAGGCCGAACAGCAGGCCGATCGGATACATCTGCCAGCTCTTCTCGACCACCCTGAAAAAACGGCGGAACAGCCGCCCGAGCAGGCCGCGATTGGCCAGCGCCAGATCGATATCCTCCTCGACGAAGCGGCCGCCGTTCTTGACGGTTTGGAACGCCCGGTAAATCGAAATCAGCACCACGACATTCGCGGCGGCGATGGCGAACAGGAACAGCGCCGACACCAGCGTCCCCGCCACCGCGCCAAACGTCTTGAACGCGTCGAACCGATCCTGCAGCGCGGTCGCCGTGATCGCGATGGCTACCGAGAGCCCGACGACGATGGTCGAATGGCCGAGCGAGAAGTAGAGCCCGACGCCCACCGGGCGCCGACCTTCCTGCATCAGCTTGCGCGTGACGTTGTCGATCGCGGCGATATGGTCGGCGTCGAAGGCGTGGCGCAGGCCGAAGCTATAGGCGAGCGCCGCCGTGCCGAGCAGCACGGGATAATCGTGGAAGGCGACGATCGCCCACGCCCACGCGGCGACGTTGGCCAGAATCAACAGCGCGTAGACGGCGACGATCTTGCCCTTGAGGCTTTCGCCCCAGCCGAGGAACAAGTCGAACCATCCACCGCGCATAACGTCATTCTCCGGCGCACCTAAGGAAAATTGCGATCCTCAAACGAGCACTTCGCCGCGTCGCTCATAATGATGGAAATCAAGTTCGTTGGCCAGCAGCCCGGATTTCGCCCCGTCGGAAGGGCGCGGCTCTACGCTCGCGCCCCAGGAGGCGAGGATGCGCCGCGCCGCCTCTATCGCCGGCCCGATCTGCGCACGGACGGGCGGAGTGAGCGGCCCGCCCCAATCCTCCAGGTCCTGCGGCTGGCAGCCGATCAGCGCCAACTTGTTCGGATATTTGCCGAGGAGATCGGCGGCGCTAAGCACCTCTTGAAATCCGGTCTGATGCAGGCTCATCTTTTTCGCGCCGGTGAATTTGGGAACCTCGTCGTCCTCGACGATCTTCAGCGTTCCCGGGGCCAGGCCGTAGTCGACGGCGTCGAACACGATCAGATGGTCCGCCTCGGCGACGAATTGCACGAGATAGAGGCCCTGCGTCCCTCCGTCGAGCACGAAGACGTTGTCCGGCGCCCGCCACAGGCGATCGAACTCCTCGACCGCGCGGACGCCGAACCCTTCGTCGGCCCACAGAATGTTGCCGATGCCGAGCACGAGGATGCGCGGCTTGGGCTCGTTCGCGGCGGCCATCGCGCTAGTCCTCGCGATCGTCGCGGAAATGGCGATCGCCGAACACGATCGCCGACAGCATCGTCTGACGCGACATGATGTCCTCGCGGATCGCCGCGTAGACGTGGATGATGATGAAGACGACCATCGCCCACATGCCCAGGTGATGCAACGTGTGCACCTGCTGGCCGTTGGGCCAGATCGCGAACACCCAACCGAACAGTTTCGCCTGCCAACTGTCGATGCCCTCCCCTTGCGAATAAAGCGCAAAGCCGGTGCAGATCATGAACAGCGTCAACAGCGTGAACAGCACGAACATCGCGAGATTGGCGAGCGGATTGTGCCCGACGTATTTCTTCGGCTCCTTCACCAGGAAGAGATACCAAGCGAGCTCGTAGAGCGCTTCGCGCCAATAGCGCGCCCGCCAGAACGGGACGTAGAACAATTGGCGCGCATGCTCGTTGCCGACCAACGCCCAGTACATGCGTAGAAGAAATCCGACGGCGAGGATCTGGCCGGCGGCGAAATGGGTAAAGCGGATGTAGCCCATTATGAAGTGTTCGCTCGCCTCGCCGCCGACCGAGGGCAGCGGCGAGCCGATCAAGTAGCCGGAGACGATCAGCGTCAGAATGGCGAGCGCATTGACCCAGTGCCAGAGGCGCACCGGCGCCTCGTAGACATAGACGGTGGCGCGTGTGACGCCGCCTTGGCCGTGCGCGTCAGCCGCTTTGATGGTCGGAGAGAGGTTCGTCATGGCGTCCTCCTAGCGGACCTGGACTTTGGCCATTTCCTGCCCGTCCGGACTCATGACGTGCGTCGAGCACGCCAGGCACGGATCGAAGGAATGCAGGGTGCGGATGATTTCCAGCGGCTGGTTGGGATCGACCATCGGCGTGTTCATCAGCGAAGCTT
>JBEKFO010000170.1:0-8318 GCA_050013275.1 Roseiarcus sp.
CGGGTTTCGACTGTCTTTCCCTCGGCCCGTGGAAGCGCGGATTGCGCCGTCGAACGTGGAGAGGAAAGGGAGGCGAACGTGATAGCTTCAATGTCGCGACGGGCCCTTCTTGCCGCAGCGGGCTTCGCGGGCGTCTTGTGGGTCGGGCTGGCGGCGGCGGCGCCGATGTCGTTCAGCGTGCCGCTTTCGGGCGCCGAAGAGGTTCCCCCGGTCGAGACCGCCGCCAAGGGAACGGCCGATCTGACTTATGACCCGGCGACCCGGACGGTCACCTGGAACGTCAGCTACAGCGATCTGTCGGGGCCCGCGACGATGGCGCATTTCCACGGGCCGGCGGCGGCGGGCAAGAACGGCCCGGTGACGATCTGGCTTAGTAAGAAAGGCGCCGAGGCGGCAAGTCCGATCACGGGATCGGCGACGCTGACCCCCGACCAGGCCAAGCAGTTCACCGACGGAGAGTGGTACATCAACGTTCACACCGCGGCTAATCCCGCCGGCGAAATCCGCGGCCAAATGGTTCCACCAAAGAGCTGACCGCTCTTCAAATGCAGGTAATGAGCGCGGCGGCGATCAGGGCGCCGCAGCAAAAGGCGAGCGCGGCGAGCGCCCACGACGCCATGCGCGGCGACGGCGTTCCCGCGGGGAGCGCCTTGCGGCCGGTGACCATCGGCGTCAACAAATTCTGACCTTTCGCCGCGGCGTAAGTCGTGATCGCCAACACGTGCAGCGCCACCGCGGCGAGAAGAACGTCCCAAAGCACCGAATGCGCTGCGTCGATCCAATTGGCTACGCGCGCCGGAACGTAGGGGGTGAGCGGGCCGACCTCGGCGACGTCGTCGAGCGTATAAAGGCCGGTCAGCGTTTCGCCGAGCAGCAACGCCAACATCCCCAGCACCATCCAGCCGCCGGCCGGATTGTGTCCGATTTGCAGGTCCGGCTCGCGCTTCAGCATTTTCTTGAGATGGCGGAACGCCTCGCGCGGCGAAGCGACAAAGCCGGCGAACCGCGCCGTCTCGCCCCCGACGAAGCCCCAGACCAGTCGGAACGCCACCAGGACCAGCACGGCGTCGCCGGCCATCGCGTGCAGATCCATCCAGTTCAGCCGCTCGGTCGCGTAGGCCGCCGCGACCAGCGCGACGACAAGCCAATGGAACAGCCGGGTCGGCGCGTCCCAGACGAGGATCGCGCGCTTGCCGTTTGCCGCGCTCACGCGACGCGCCCTTCACAACGAAAACGTCAGCCCGGCGCCCGCGCCGTCGCGGGGCCGGAATTCTTGATCGCGCGATAGACCGCCAGCGGCGTCGCCGGCATGTCGATGTGGACGACGCCACAGGCGCGCCACAGCGCGTCGCCGACGGCGTTCATGACGGCGGGCGTCGAGCCGATCGAGCCGGCTTCGCCCGCGCCTTTGAAGCCGAGCGGATTGGTGGTCGACGGAATATTGCGCGTCTCGAAATCGAAACTCGGCAGGTCGTCGGCGCGCGGCATGCAATAGTCCATGAAGCTCGCCGTCAGCAATTGCCCGCTCTCGTCATAGACCGCACGCTCCATCAGCGCCTGCCCGACCCCTTGCGCGATCCCGCCGTGCACTTGGCCCGCCAGCAGCAACGGATTGAGGGTGGCGCCGAAATCGTCGACCACGGTGTAGCGCACGATCCGCGTCGCGCCGGTCTGCGGATCGATCTCGACTTCGCAAATATGCGTGCCGTTCGGGTAGGTCGCGTTCGGCGGCTCGAAAGATTCGATCGCGGTCAGTTTTTGCGCCGTCGCGCCGGGCAGCGCGGCGATTTCGGCATAAGAGATCGCGCGGTCGGTGCCAGCGATGCGGACGTGGCCGTCGGCGATTTCCAGGTCGGCGACCGCCGCCTCCAGTTTGTCCGCGGCGAGCTCCTTGAGCGAGGCGACGAGCGATTGCGAGGCGCGCGCCGTCATCACCGCGCCGACGGGGATCGAACGCGAGCCGCCGGTGCCGTTGCCGCTGGCGACGCGATCGGTGTCGCCCTGCACCACCTTCACCCGTTCCAGGGGAACGTCGAGATACTGCGAAACGACCTGCGCATAGGCCGTCTCGTGCCCCTGCCCGTTCGACTGCGTGCCGATCAGCAGCGTGAAATCGCCGTTCTTGTCGAGCGTGACCGAGCCCTCTTCGCCCTCGCCCCACGCGGTGCATTCGATATAGCTCGACATGCCGAGGCCGCGAATGAGCCCGCGCCCTCGCGCTTCCTCAGCGCGCGCGCCGAAGCCCGCGACGTCGGCTTTGGCGAGGCAGGCGCGCATCGCGCCCTCGAAGTCGCCGACGTCGTAATCGCGATCGGTCCGGGTGTGGTAAGGCATCTGCGAGGACTTGACGAAATTGCGCGCGCGAATCTCCTCGGGCGGCAGGCCCAACGCGCGCGCGCAGCGATCGACCAGCCGCTCGAGCACGTAGGCCGCCTCGGGCCGCCCGGCGCCGCGATAGGCGTCGACGGGAATGGTGTGCGTGTAGACGCCGCGCACGCGCGCATGCAGCGTTTCGATGCGGTAGGGACCCGTCGCCATCGACGCGCCGAGCCAGGGAACATAAGGAGCGAATTGCGACAGATAGGCCCCGAGATTGCCGAGGATGTCGACGCGCAGAGCGAGAAAACGGGCCTCCGCGTCGAGCGCCATTTCGGCGACGGTCACGTTGTCGCGGCCCTGCGCGTCGCCGAGAAAATGCTCGGTGCGGTCGGCCTGCCAGCGCACGGCGCGCTTGAGCCGCCGCGCCGCTTCGAGAACCAGCGGATATTCGCGATAGACGAAGCTCTTGGTTCCGAACCCGCCGCCGACGTCCTTGGTGACCACGCGCAGCTTGCCGGGCGAAATCTTCAGGATGTCTTTGGCGAGGGAATCGCGCAGGCCGTGGACGCCCTGGCTGCCGACATGGAGCGTGAGACGGTCCGACTTGGCGTCGTACTCGGCGAGCGCCCCGCGCGGCTCGAGGAAATTGGCGACCACGCGCGGATTGACGATTTTGACGCTCACGACGTGTGGCGCGGCGGCGAAGGCCGCGTCGGTCGCTCGCAGGTCGCCGAAATGCGCATCGTAGGCGACGTTGCCGGGGGCGCGGGCGAAGACCTGCGGCGCGTCGGGTTGGATCGCCTGTTCGACGTCGACGACCAACGGCAGTTCGTCCCAGGCGACGGCGATCGCCTCGGCGGCGTCGCGAGCCTGAAATGGCGACTCGGCGACGACCATCGCGACGATGTCGCCGACATGCGCGGCTTCGCCCGCGGCCATCACCGGATAGGGCTTCAGCGGCGTCAGGGAATTGTCGGAATTGCGGACCGGGGCGAGGCAGGCGAGCCCGCCGAGCTTGGCGAAGTCCGCAGCGACGTAGACGCCCTTCACGCCCGGCATGGCGCGCGGCGCTTCGACGTCCTCGATTTCGAAGCGCGCATGCGCGTGTGGGCTGCGCAGGAAAACCGCGTGCAGCGCGTCGTCGCAAGCCGTGTCGGAAGCGTAGGTCCCGCGGCCGCTGACCAGCCGGACGTCCTCCACGCGTTTGACGCCTTGGCCAATGCCAAATTTCATTGCTTTCATCGCGTCGATTTCCCTTGTGGCGGCCGGAGGCGGGTTCGGTCACAAAATTTGCCCGCTCGCGCCGCATTCGGTCAACGATCCGTTAATCCCCAGGGCCGAGACTTGAATCGAATTGGCGCTATTTTCGGAACGCTTTCATGAACGAGCACGAAGAATCAAGACGCGAGCCGTCGTTCGAAGCCGGCCAAGGCGAAGGCGCGTCGAAAGTCGAGCCGCCGCGACTCCATCTCGTTCCCTTCCCAGCGCCCTCCTCGGCCAAGGCCGCCGGCGTGCGGACGAGTGTCGTAGCCTGGGCGTCCGGCCTCGCCGCGGGTCTGGCGCTGCTCGCCGCCGTCGCTGCGGCCGGGCTTTACGATCATGTGCGGCAGTCGAACCTGCTGGCGGCCAAAGCCGAGGAAAGCCACAGCCTCGCCCAAACGGTCAGGGCCTTGAAGGATCGCATCGACGCCATCGAGGCCGCCCGCGCGCACGACGAAACGGCCGACTTGCGCAAGGTCACCGTGGAGATGAAAGCCGAAAGCGGCGCCACCCGCGATCTCTCGGGCGCGCTGGCGCAACTGACGGCGCGGCTCGATCGCGTCGACCACGACCAGAGCGCGCGCCTCGACAAGCTGGCCGATCGCATCGACCGCGAATCGACGGCGCGAATCGCCGATCTCGCGACGCGTCTCGACAAGCTCGAAAAGAAGCCGCCGGCCGCGGTCGTCGCGAGCCTCCCGCCGCCGCCGGCGAAGCCCGACCCGGGCGTCTCCAACGAAACGACCGGCTCGATCGAAAAGCCGCGCGCGCCGCTGCGGGGCTATTGGGTCGTGGACGTCCAGGACGGCGTCGCGATCATCGACGGTCGGGACGGCCCGCGACAAGTGGCGCCCGGCGATGTCCTGCCCGGCGCCGGCCGCGTGGAGCGAATCGAACGCCACGGCCGCGATTGGGTCGTGGTGACGAGTTCGGGGACGATCGCCGGCGATCAGGCGCCGTTCTGAGGCGCGCTCCGGCCGACCGAGCGGCTCAGCTCGCCGCCGGCTCGATGCACCCGCACGACGATGTCGACGCGCGTGATTTCGCACCCGTCCGGCGCCTCGGGCAGTTGCGCGAGCGCGACATGGCCGTCGGGAATGTCGACGAGCGCGTCGGTCTCTTCGATCAGGAAATGATGGTGCCGGGTCGGATTGGTGTCGAAATAGGTGCGCGGGCCGTCGACCGCGATTTCCATCAGCAGTCCCGCGCCGGTGAACTGGTGCAGAGTATTGTAGATCGTGGCGAGGGAGACCGGCGCTTTTGCGGCTTTGGCTTCTTCGAACAGCATCTCGGCGGTCACGTGGCGATCGCCCTTGCCGAACAGCAGCCACCCGAGCGCGACGCGCTGGCGCGTCGGCCGCAGGCGCGCTTCGCGCAGCTTCGCGCGCACTCTGTGAATAGGGCAGCTCTCCATGAAGCCGCCTTTGGCGGTCGAGCTGGCGGGCGAAACGGGGATGGCGGGCACTTCGAAATGCTTCTTCCTGATTCGGTTCGACTTACCGAGGCGCGGCGGCGCGTGTATTGATTCATATCACATCGAATCGCCGCCGTCAGCCGCTCCTTCGCCAACCGCCCCGCCGCGGATCGGCGTCCGCCGGCGGTAGGTCGCAGGCTCGGTTCCACAAGAGGATCGCAGTCGAGCGCTTTCGGGACGCGCGCGCCTGTGTTACGAAGCCGAAGAAACGGCCGGCGCGCGGGGCGACCGCGTCATTGAGCCAGGGAAACCACGAGAGCATGTCCGAGCGGCGGTCCCAATTCGCCTACGAAGACCTTTTGGCCTGCGGCCGGGGAGACCTGTTCGGCGCCGGCAACGCCCAACTGCCTCTCCCGCCGATGCTGATGTTCGACCGCATCGCCGACATCAGCGAAACCGGCGGCGCACACGGCAAAGGCGGCGTGCGCGCCGAGTTCGACATCAAGCCGGAGCTGTGGTTCTTCGGTTGCCATTTCAAGGGCGATCCGGTGATGCCGGGGTGCCTGGGGCTCGACGCGCTGTGGCAGCTGACGGGATTTTTCCTCGGCTGGCTCGGCCTTCCCGGCCGCGGTCGGGCGCTGGGGGTCGGCGAAGTGAAATTCATCGACCAGGTGCTGCCCACGATCAAGCGCGTGATCTACGGCGTCGACGTCAAGCGCGTTTTCAAGGGCAAGCTGATTCTCGGCATCGCCGACGGCTGGCTGGAGGCCGACGGGCGACGCATTTACGAAGTCAAGGATATGCGCGTCGGTCTTTTCGGCGCCGCGAAGCCGAGCCACGCCTAGAGACAGCCAGGCGCGCCGGCGAAGGAACTTTTCTGGAGCAGAGATATGAGACGCGTCGTCGTCACCGGGATGGGGATCGTCTCCTCGATCGGCAACAACGTGCAGGAAGTGCTGGCGAGCCTGCGCGAGGCCAAGTCCGGCATCTCGCGCGCCGAGAAATACGCCGAACTCGGCTTCCGCAGCCAGGTGCAGGGCGCGCCGAGCCTGAAGCCCGAGGAGATCCTCGACCGCCGCGCGATGCGTTTCCACGGCGGCGGAACCGCCTGGAACCATGTCGCGATGGACCAGGCGATCCGCGACAGCGGGCTGGAGCCGGTCGAAGTGTCGAACGAGCGCACGGGTCTGATCATGGGCTCGGGAGGGCCGTCGACGCGCGCCATCGTCGAGGCCGCCGACATCGCGCGGACCAAGGGGCCTAAGCGCGTCGGCCCGTACGCCGTGCCCAAATCCATGTGCTCGACCGCCTCGGCGACGCTGTCCACCTGGTTCAAGATCAAGGGCGTCGCCTATTCCATTTCTTCGGCCTGCGCGACGTCCAATCACTGCATCGGCGCGGCGAGCGAACAAATCCGGCTCGGCAAGCAGGACGTCATGTTCGCGGGCGGCTGCGAGGACCTCGACTGGACGCTCTCGGTGCTGTTCGACGCGATGGGCGCGATGTCGTCCGCCTATAACGCGACGCCCGAGCGCGCCTCGCGCGCCTACGACAAGAACCGCGACGGCTTCGTCATTTCGGCCGGAGCGGGCGTTCTCGTGCTCGAGGAGTACGAGCGCGCCAAGGCGCGCGGCGCGCGCATCTACGGCGAGATCGCCGGCTACGGCGCGACCTCCGACGGCGCCGACATGGTCGCCCCCTCGGGCGAAGGCGCGGCGCGCTGCATGCGCCAGGCGCTCGCCACCCTGAAGGCGCCGATCGACTACATCAACCCGCACGCGACCTCGACGCCGGTCGGCGATCTCAAGGAGATCGAGGCGCTGCGCGAAGTGTTCGGCGCGGGCGAGAAGTGCCCGCCGATCTCCGCGACCAAGTCGCTCACCGGCCATTCGCAAGGCGCGACCGGCGTCCATGAGGCGATCTACTGCCTGCTGATGATGCAGAACGGCTTCATTTGCGAAAGCGCCCACATCGAGGAAATCGATCCCGCTTTCGCCGACATGCCGATCGTACGTGCGCGGCGCGACGGCGTGCGGCTGGGAGCGGTGCTCTCCAATTCCTTCGGTTTCGGCGGCGCCAACGCCACGATCGTTCTCAAGCACGTCGACGCCTGACAGCAGAAGAAGTGAGCGGGATGAAATCTGGCCTGATGAGCGGCAAGCGCGGCCTCGTGATGGGCGTCGCCAACGATCATTCCATCGCCTGGGGAATCGCCCAGGCCCTCGCCGCTCAAGGCGCCGAACTCGCCTTCACCTACCAAGGCGACGCGTTGGGCAAACGCGTGCGCCCGCTCGCCGAGAGTCTCGGTTCGCAACTGTCGCTCCCTTGCGACGTCGAGGACGTCGCCTCGCTCGACGCGACTTTCGCCGCGCTCGAGGAGAAATGGGGAGGCCTCGATTTCGTCGTCCATTGCATCGGCTTTTCCGACCGCAACGAGCTCAAGGGCCGCTACGCCGACACGACGCGCGAGAACTTCATCCGCACTATGGTCATTTCGGCGTTTTCCTTCACCGAGATCGCCAGGCGCGCGGCGCTGCTGATGCCGAACGGCGGCGCGATGCTGACCCTGACCTTCGGCGGCGCGACGCGCGTCATGCCCAATTACAACGTCATGGGCGTCGCCAAGGCGGCGCTGGAGGCGAGCGTGCGCTATCTCGCCGCCGATTTCGGCCCCGCGGGCATCCGCGTCAACGCCATTTCCGCCGGACCGATACGCACCCTCGCGGGCGCCGGCATCGCCGACGCGCGGTTCATGTTCAATTTCCAGCGCCACCATTCCCCGCTGCGGCGCACCGTGACGATCGAGGACGTCGGCGGCTCGGCGCTCTACCTCCTGTCCGGCCTGTCGGCCGGCGTGACCGGGGAGGTGCATTTCGTCGATTCCGGATACAATATCATTTCCATGCCGCGCCCGGACGACATCAAGGGCGGCGGTTGAGTCGCCGGCGCCGTCGGCATGGTTTATTTTTTCGCAACGGCTCGCCGCTAAACTCCCGCGCGTCTTCGCGCGAGATCAGGCCATGACGACGTTCGCTCCGATTCACCCGCATTGGCCTCGCGCGCCTTGGCTCTTGCTGGCGCGGCTGATCGCCGCTTTTCTCGCGATCGCGCTCGCCGCTGCGCTCGCCTTCCATCCGGTCCCGGCGAGCGCCGCGGTCGCCAAGCCGAGCGACGTGGCGTTTCGAAACTTCGTCGCCGAGCTCTGGCCCCTCGCCAAGGCGCGCGGCGTCTCGCGAGCGACGTTCGACGCCGCTTTCCGGGGCGTGACGTTCGACGCCGGAATCGTCGCGCACACCAAGAACCAGGCCGAATTCGTCATGCCGAT
>JBEKFO010000171.1:0-8303 GCA_050013275.1 Roseiarcus sp.
CCAGACGACGGTTCTCGCCACCGGCGGCTACGGCCGCATCTACTTTTCCGCGACATCGGCGCACACTTGCACCGGCGACGGCAACGGCATGGTGCTGCGCGCCGGACTCGCGCTGCAGGACATGGAGTTCGTGCAGTTCCACCCGACCGGCATCTACGGCGCCGGTTGCCTCATCACCGAAGGCGCGCGCGGCGAAGGCGGCTATCTCGTCAATTCCGCCGGCGAGCGCTTCATGGAGCGTTATGCGCCTTCGGCCAAGGATCTGGCGTCGCGCGACGTCGTCAGCCGCGCGATGACCGTGGAGATTCGCGAAGGCCGCGGCGTCGGCAAGCTCAAGGACCACATCTATCTGCACCTCGACCATCTCGACCCGAAGGTGCTGCACGAGCGGCTGCCCGGCATCTCCGAAAGCGCGCGCATCTTCTCCGGCGTCGACGTAACCAAGGAGCCGATCCCGGTGCTGCCGACCGCCCATTACAACATGGGCGGCATCCCAACCAACTATCACGGCGAGGTGTTGACCAAGGTCGGCGGCGACCCGGACTCGATCGTGCCAGGACTGATGGCGCTCGGCGAGGGGGCCTGCGTTTCGGTGCACGGCGCCAACCGGCTCGGCTCCAACTCGCTCATCGACATCGTCGTATTCGGGCGCGCCGCCGGCCTGCGCGCGGCGGAAACCCTCAAGCCCGGCGATCGGCAGCCCGATCTGCCCAAGGACAGCGCCGATTTCGCGCTCGCGCGCCTCGACAAGTTCCGCCACGCCAGCGGCGGCACGCCGACGGCGACGCTTCGCGTGAACATGCAGCGGGTGATGCAGAGCCATTGCGCGGTGTTCCGCACCGGCCACACTCTCGAGGAGGGCAAGACCCTGATCCACGAGGCCTGGCGCGCCGGCGCCGACGCGAACGTCAGCGACCGCTCGCTGATCTGGAACTCCGATCTCATCGAGACGCTCGAATACGACAACCTGATCGTTCAGGCGGTCGTCACCATGGAAGGCGCCGCCAATCGGCTGGAGAGCCGCGGCGCGCACGCGCGCGAGGATTATCCGAGCCGCGACGACGCCAACTGGATGAAGCACACGCTCGCCTGGATCGACGCCGATAAATACGCCGTCAGACTTGATTACCGGCCGGTGCACGCGTTCACGATGACCAACGACATCGCCTATATCGAGCCGAAAGCGCGAGTGTACTGAAGGCGCGGCGCCGAATGCATGGATAGGGAACAATGGTCCAAATCAACCTGCCGCAAAACTCCCGCCCGACGCCGGGAAAGACCTGGCCGAAGCCGGCGGGCGCCAAGCGTCTGAAGGAATTCCGCATCTACCGTTGGAACCCGGAGGACGGCGTCAATCCGCGCATCGACACCTATTACGTCGACCGCGACGATTGCGGCCCGATGGTGCTCGACGCGCTGATCTGGATAAAATCCAAGATCGATCCGACGCTGACCTTCCGCCGCTCCTGCCGCGAGGGCGTATGCGGCTCCTGCGCGATGAACATCGACGGCCTCAACACGCTCGCCTGCACCGGCTATATCGACGAAATCGACGGCGCGGTGAAAATCTATCCGCTGCCGCACCAGGAGGTGATCAAGGATCTCGTTCCCGACCTCACCCAATTCTACGCGCAGCATGCCTTGATCGAGCCCTGGCTGAAGACCTCGACGCCGACGCCGGAAAAGGAATGGCTCCAGACGCCAGAGGAGCGCGCCGAACTCGACGGTCTCTACGAGTGCATCCTGTGCGCGTCGTGCTCGACCTCCTGCCCGAGCTATTGGTGGAACGGCGACCGCTATCTGGGCCCCGCGATCCTCTTGCAGGCCTATCGCTGGCTGATCGATTCGCGTGACGAGGCGACGGGCGAGCGGCTCGACGATCTCGAAGACCCGTTCCGTCTCTATCGCTGCCACACGATCATGAACTGCTCGAAGACCTGCCCCAAGGGTCTCAACCCCGCCAAGGCGATCGCGAAGATCAAGAACATGATGATCGAGCGGCGCGTGTGAGCGCCGCCGGCGCGCCCGTTACGCGCTCTTCGTAACCCCCAGTTCGATTGCGCGCAGTTGCGCGTCGAACAGCGAAGTCGTGAAGTCCATGACATCGCGCGAGGCCTCGCGCAGCATCGAGAACGCGGTCGGACGGCGGGCCGTGAGGCGGCCGGTCATTTGGTTCTCTTCGAACGTGAACTGCGTCTTGAATTTCGCGGCGAGGCGCAACATGCTGATGTTGTCCGGCATACAGACGATGTCGATCGTCTCGACGCCGTGATTGCTCGCCGCGCCCTCGATGCGGCGGAACAATTGCTCGCCGATGCCGCGCCGACGATAGGGTTCTTCGACGCTGAAGGCCGCCTCGGCGTGGATATGGCGCTGATAGGGCGCCTGCTCGGTCCAAATCGCTTCGTTGGAGCGCAGTTCCCCCGCCCCGTGCATCTGACCGTCGACGAAAGCGCCGAACACCAGATCGCCCTGGCCGAAGCAGCTCTCCGCGTAATGAATGATGAAGTCGTCCGACATGCCGCCGCCGAACCGCTCATGGCGGCTTTGCGCGTCCAAACGCAACAGATGGTCGCGGAACGTCGGCATGTCGGCGGGCCACAAGCGCCGGATTTCTGCCGCGGGGTGCGTAGAACTCGCCATGATCTCACCTAAGAATCAGTAAATCTGGCGTTTCAACCCCGCGTGCATATTGTGCATCGCAACACGAAGTGCAAGCCCCGCGCCTGCGGTGCGTTGCCGCGCCCCGCTGCGCGAAGCGTTGCGCCGCCTCGAAGGCGCGGATCGCCGTCGAAGCGCCATGCTACGCGGAAAGGGTGTATATGGCGTGAAAATAAGCGGCTGTCGATTCGGGCGCCCCGGGAGGCGGTAAACTTCCCCAGTATCGGAGCTTTCGCCGGCGGCGTGGAATTTTACTCATTTTTCATTAACCCTTGGCAGGGTGGAAAAATCAGGGGCGGAGGGCGAGCCGGGAGGTCGGATTTTCGCCCGGATCGCAGTCCAAGGACGGCCGCAAGAGAAGAGAATCGCCGGCGCCCGTCGCGTTTCGTCGAAGGAAGTTACCCCATGCTGCTTGCCGCGCCCCCTGCCGTCCGCACTCTCGCCGCCGCGCTCGGCGTTTGCCTCGCGCTCGCCGCCGCGAACGCCGCCGCCAAGGAGACAAAGCCGTCGGACAAGAAGGACGCGCCCGCCGCCAAGCCGGCGCTGGTGGCGACCTACGGCGACTGGAGCGTCTTCCAGAGCCAGACGGGGAAGGCTCGCATCTGCTACGCGCTCGCCCAGCCCAAGGACCGCGCCCCCGCCGACCTCAAGCGCGATCCCGGCTACGCCTTCATTTCCGAGCGGCCCGCCGAGGGCGTCCGCAACGAAGTCTCCTTCATCATGGGCTTCGACGTCGGCGGCGCGCCGCCGGCCGCCGACGCGAAGGACGACAGCAAGGACAAGAAGAAGGACAAGAAGAAGCCGAGCGAGCCGATCGTCCCGACCGCTGTCATCGGCGACGCGACGTTCGATCTTCTGCCCAAAGGCGCCGATCTCTGGGTCAAGAACGCCGCCAAGGAAAGCGACTTGATCGCGGAAATGCGCAAGGGCTCCAAGCTCGTGATCAAGGCCGCCTCGAAGAAGGGCAACGTCACCGTCGACACCTATTCGCTCTCCGGATTCAGTCAGGCGATCGACCGCGCGCTCAAGGATTGCCCGAGCGGCTGACACGTGACGACGCGCGTTCTTTCGCCGCCAAGCGCCGACTGGCGGCGTTTCGCCGCAGCCGCTCATCGCGCGCCGGGATCGCCTGTCGCGACGCGTGTTTGCGCTGTGGGCCACGCGCCGCACGGCATGCGCCGCTGCCGCGCACCGACGAAGGGTTCTGCCCGACCGACGCGGAGCAGGTGCAGGAGAGAGGGTGAGGGAAGAACGGAGCAACCCCGTCGCCCACCGCCGACCCTCCGGCGTCGCCGCCTACCCCCTCCGCGCCGCGATGAAATAATTCACCCCCAAATCCCGCGACAGCCGCCACTCGCCCCGTAGCGGATCGAAGCTCATCCCCCGCCGCTGCGTCTCCTTCAGCCCCGCCGCGCGCAGGGCCGCGGCGAGTTCGTCGGGGGTGACGAATTGCTCCCAGCGGTGGGTGCCGGGGGGGAGCCAGCGCAGGACGTATTCGGCGCCGACGATGGCGAGGGCGAAGCTCTTCAAGGTGCGGTTGAGCGTCGCCAGCGCGAATAGGCCGCCGGGCTTGATCAGCGAAGCGGCGGCGGCGACGAAGGCCGGGACGTCGGCGACGTGCTCGACGACCTCCATCGCCAGCACCACGTCGAAGCGCGCGTGCTCTTTCGCCAAGTCTTCCACCGTCCCGACGCGATAGCTCGCCGTGGCGCCGGTCGCCTCGGCGTGCGTGCGCGCGACAGCGATCGAGGCCGGAGCCGGATCGAGGCCGACGACCGAGGCGCCGAGGCGCGAAAGCGGCTCGGACAGCAGCCCCGCGCCGCAGCCGATGTCGAGCAGGCTCAGGCCAGCGAGCGGCGGCTCGTCGCCGCCGCCCGTATG
Organism: Roseiarcus sp.; assembly: GCA_050013275.1. GTDB lineage: Bacteria > Pseudomonadota > Alphaproteobacteria > Rhizobiales > Beijerinckiaceae > Roseiarcus. The sequence continues at coordinate 4,543 of JBEKFO010000171.1, forward strand.
GCGAAAATGGGCGGCGATCGTATCGCGCAGCCATTCGAGGCGGGCCGGATTGAGCTGGTGCAGGGGCGCCATCGGCCCGTTAGGGTCCCACCAGTCGTCGCCCAGCGCGTCGAAACGCGCGACCTCTTCGGCGATGACGCTTCGATCGGCGCCGGACATGCGACATTCCCCAAACGGCGGTGGGCGTTGACCGCCCCCGGAAGCGCCTTTATACGCGCGCCTCAGCGGCGGCGCGAGCCGTCCCTTCCTTTTCCGCAAGCGGAATTTTCATGGCGCGTCTGGTGATGAAGTTTGGCGGCACCTCCGTCGCCAATGTCGAGCGCATTCGCAACGTCGCGCGCCACGTCCAGCGCGAGGTCGAGGCGGGCAATGAGGTCGCTGTGGTCGTCTCGGCGATGTCGGGCAAGACCAACGAGCTCGTCGCCTGGTGCCGCGAGGCGGCGCCGATCTACGACGCCGCCGAATACGACGCGGTGGTCGCCTCGGGCGAGCTCGTCACCGCCGGCCTGCTAGCGATCGTGCTCAAGGACATGGGGCTGAACGCCCGTTCCTGGCAAGGCTGGCAGATTCCGCTTCTGACCGACGACGCCCACGGCGCCGCGCGCATCGCCGGCATCGAAGGCAAGGCCGTCGTCGAGGGCTTCGCGCGCGGCGAGATCGCAGTGGTCGCTGGTTTTCAAGGCATTCATGCCCAGAGCGGCCGGGTGACGACGCTCGGGCGCGGCGGCTCCGACACCTCGGCGGTGGCGCTCGCCGCGGCGCTCCACGCCGACCGCTGCGACATCTACACCGACGTCGACGGCGTCTACACCACCGACCCGCGGGTGGTGCCAAAGGCGCGCCGGCTCGACAAGGTGTCGTTCGAGGAAATGCTTGAAATGGCCTCGCTCGGCGCCAAGGTGTTGCAGGTGCGCTCGGTCGAAGTGGCGATGGTGCACAAGGTCAAGCTCTATGTGCGCTCGTCGTTCGACGATCCCGCCGATCCGAAGCTGGGCACGTTGATTTGCGACGAGGAGGATATCGTGGAGCAGCAAGTGGTGACCGGCATCGCCTTTTCGCGCGACGAAGCGCAGATTACGCTGCGCAACGTCGCCGACAAGCCGGGCGTCGCAGCGGCGATTTTCGTCCCGCTCGCCGACGCCAGCATCAACGTCGACATGATTATCCAGGTCGTCTCCGACGACACCACGACGACCGACATCACCTTCACGGTGCCTAGCGCCGAATTCGACCGCGCCAAGGCGATCCTCGAACAGCGCCGCGAAGCGATCGGCTATTCGGCGCTGCACGGTGCGCCGGACGTGGTCAAGATTTCGGCGATCGGCATCGGCATGCGCAGCCATTCGGGCGTCGCCGCGCGCGCCTTCAAGGCGCTCGCCGAAAAGGGCGTCAACATCCGCGCGATCACCACTTCGGAGATCAAGTTCTCCATGCTGATCGACGAGCCCTACACCGAGCTCGCGGTGCGCACGCTGCACACCCTCTATGGGCTCGACGCCAAGGCGTGACCGGACGCCCCCTCCGCCGCCCGGCCCTGCATTGATGCGCGTCAAGGTCGATTCTCCCCGGGCCCGATAGCTGTCTGTCTCGCTCATCGGACGGCAGAGCCGTCGACGGGCCGGCAAGACCGCGCGGCGGCGGGCGGCGGCGCGCCCAATAGGTCGGGAAGGCGGGGTTTCATGGATCCGGCGATCGAAAAGGAATTAGCCGCGCTGCGCAAGGAGATCGAGTCGCTTCGGGCCGAAACGCGAGCCGGCCAGACGCCCGGCGCGTCGCCGTCCGCCGCCGAAGGCGCTTTGCCCGATTTGGATGTCGAGCCAAAGGCGTGGGCCGACGACCTCAAGGAATTGGTTGCGGCGATGCAAAGCGCCGTCGAAACCACGGGGAAGGGCGTCGGGGTGCACCCGGTTGCGGGCGTCGCGGCGGCCTTCGCCGCGGGCGTGCTGATCGGGCGATTGACGAAAATCGGATGAACGAAGGGGCACAGTCTCGCCATGGAAAAACTGAGCCGCACCCTGCGTGCGCTGGCGCGCGCGGACACGCTGATCGCCACGATTTGGCTGACCGTCGCGGCCAAGCGAGGCGGCCTGATCTGGCTGGCGGCGCTCATCGCGACGCTCGGTTTCGGCATGCTCAACGCCGCCGGCTATTTCGCGATCGAGCCGCGCCTCGGATCGCTATGGGCGGCTACTTGCGTCGCAGCTGCGGACTTTCTGATCGCCGCGGTTCTGTTGGTCGTGTCCTCATTTGTGCGGCCGAAGCGCGATCTCGATCTTGCGCTCGAACTGCGTGACAACGCCATCGAGCAGCTCGCCGCGATCGCCGCCAATCCGGTCGATCTGGCGGGGCGAGCTCTGCTTGTGCCGCTGACGGCCGTCGTATCGAGATATTTGCGCACGGCGGCCGGTGGCGCCCCCAAGGGGCCCGGGGAGAAATGACGCGCGATCTTGCGCGCCGGACGCCGGGTTTAAGCCGCGACGACATCGTGCTATGCGAGCGGCGCGACAACATCGAGCCGACCCGAAATTCATGACCAAGGCCTTCAACGCCGGCGAAAACGCCCACGAAGTCCGCGCCGCGATGCGCGCGATCGGCGTCGAGGCGCGCGCGGCCGCGCGCACGCTCGCCAACGCGCCGGCCAAGAGCAAGAGTCAAGCCATAGTCGCGGCGGCGCGGATCTTGTGCGAGCGCGAGAGCGAAATCCTCGCCGCCAACGCCCGCGATCTGACCGAGGCGCGCGCCAAGGGTCTCGCGCCCGCCTTTCTCGACCGGCTCGCGCTCGATGCCAAACGCATCGAGGGCATCGCGCGCGGGCTCGAGGACGTCGCCGCCCTGCCCGATCCGGTCGGGCGCGTGCTCGCCACTTTCGAGCGGCCCAACGGCCTGAAGATCGAGCGGGTGGCGACGCCGCTCGGCGTCGTCGGCGTCATCTACGAGAGCCGGCCGAACGTCACCGCCGACGCCGGGGCGCTGTGCCTGAAGAGCGGCAACGCCGTGGTGCTGCGCGGCGGCTCCGACAGCTTCCATTCCTCGGCGGCGATCCACGCCTGCCTCGTCGCCGGTCTCAAAGAAGCCGGGCTGCCCGAGGCGGCGATTTCGCGCGCGCCGTTCGTCTCGCGCGAGGCGGTCGGGGAAATGCTGGAGGGGCTGGGGGGCGCGCTCGACGTGATCGTGCCGCGCGGCGGCAAGAGTCTGGTCGAGCGCGTGCAGCGCGACGCACGCGTGCCGGTGTTCGCCCATCTGGAAGGCGTCGTGCACATCTACGTCGACCGCGCCGCCGACCTCGGCAAGGCGCTGAAGATCGTCGTCAACTCCAAGATGCGGCGCACCGGCGTCTGCGGCGCCGCCGAGACGCTGCTGGTCGATCGCGCCGCCGCGCCGAAAATGCTCGCCCCGCTCGTCAAGGCGCTGATCGCGGCGGGCTGCGCGGTGCGCGGCGACGATGCGACGCAGGCGGCCGACCCGGTCGTGAGCGCGGCGAGCGAAGAGGATTGGCGTACGGAATATCTCGACGCGATCATCGCGGTCAAAGTCGTCGACGGGCTCGATGCGGCGATCCAGCATGTCGAGACTTACGGCTCGCACCACACCGATTGCATCGTCACCGAAGACGCCGAGGCCGCCGAGCGGTTCCTCAAAGAGGTCGACTCGGCGATCGTGCTGCACAACGCCTCGACGCAATTCGCCGACGGCGGCGAATTCGGCTTCGGCGCGGAGATCGGCATCGCCACCGGCCGCATGCACGCGCGCGGCCCCGTCGG
>JBEKFO010000172.1:0-8242 GCA_050013275.1 Roseiarcus sp.
GCCTGGAACGATTGCGCGGGATCGAGCGAGGCGTCGGCGCCGGCGGAAGACATCGCGAGGGGGTGCTCGGGTTTTCACGTTTTCGCGGCGGACCCTAGAGACGCCTCACCCCCGGGTCAACGCGGATCACGCGGGCGACGAGGCTCGAAATTGGCGTCGACAAACGCCCAGCGCCATCAACACAGCGCGCCGTCGATCTCTTGGAGAGCGTCTTTTTCCGACCGTCAAAGCCTGTCAAGGACTTCAGCCGCTGCGCGGCGGCGCGAAGCGCCGTCCTTGACAGGCTCTGACGGTCGGAATTCTTGCATCCAAGAGGTCGACGGCGGGGACTGTCGCAACCCCCGCGCGCCGCCGCCGCCGGCCAGCCAGCCCTGAAACGCCGCCGCCCCGCCGGGTTTGCCTTTCTCCCATCATGCTCTAGAACGCGAGGCGACAGAATCCTGCCTCGAGGCCAAGCGTTCATGAGCGGCGTCAACGAGATCCGATCGAGTTTCCTGCAATTCTTCGCCAGGAACGGCCATGAGATCGTGGCCTCGAGTTCGCTCGTGCCGCGCAACGATCCGACGCTGATGTTCACCAACGCCGGCATGGTGCAGTTCAAGAACGTCTTCACCGGCGTCGAGCGACGGCCCTACCATCGCGCGACCACCGCGCAAAAATGCGTGCGGGCCGGCGGCAAGCACAACGACCTCGACAACGTCGGCTACACCGCGCGCCATCACACCTTCTTCGAGATGCTCGGCAATTTCTCGTTCGGCGACTATTTCAAGCCGCTCGCCGTCGAGCTCGCGTGGACGCTGCTGACCAAGGAATTCGCTCTTGCCAAGGACAAGCTGTGGGTCACCGTCTACCACGACGACGACGAGGCGTTCGGCTTGTGGAAGCGCATCGCCCGCCTTCCCGATTCGCGCGTCGTCCGCATCGCCACTTCGGACAATTTCTGGGCGATGGGCGACACCGGTCCGTGCGGGCCGTGTTCGGAAATCTTCTACGACCACGGCGATTCGATTCCCGGCGGCCCGCCGGGCTCGGCGGAGGCGGAGGGCGACCGCTTCATCGAGATCTGGAATCTGGTGTTCATGCAATTCGAAACGCTGCCCGGCGGCGAGCGGGTCGCGCTGCCGCGCCCCTCGATCGACACCGGCATGGGGCTCGAGCGCGTCGCCGCGGTGCTGCAGGGCAAGCACGACAATTACGACATCGATCTGATGCGCGCGCTGATCCGCGCCAGCGCGGAAGCCAGCGGCGTCGACGCCGACGGGCCGCACAAGGCGTCGCATCGCGTCATCGCCGATCACCTGCGCGCGTCGGCGTTCCTGGTCGCCGACGGCGTGCTGCCGTCCAACGAGGGGCGCGGCTACGTGCTGCGCCGCATCATGCGCCGGGCGATGCGCCACGCTCAATTGATCGGCGCGCGCGAGCCGCTGATGTGGCGCCTCGTGCCGGCGCTGACGCGTGAAATGGGGCCGGCCTATCCCGAGCTGCTCCGCGCCGAAGCGCTGATCACGGAGACGTTGAAGCTCGAGGAGACGCGCTTCCGCACGACGTTGGCGCGCGGCTTGGCGATCCTCGAGGAGGAGACGAGCGATCTCGAGGCCGGCGCCAAGCTCGCCGGCGAGGTCGCATTCAAGCTTTACGACACCTACGGCTTTCCGCTCGACCTGACGCAGGACGCGCTGCGCGCGCGCGGCATGGGCGTCGATACCGACGGCTTCGCTTCGGCGATGGAGCGCCAGCGCGCCGAGGCGCGCAAGGCGTGGGCCGGCTCGGGCGAGGCCGCGACCGAGACGGTGTGGTTCGCGTTGCGTGAGCGCCTCGGCGCCACCGAGTTTCTCGGTTACGAGACCGAAAGCGCCGAGGGCGTCGCCGCCGCGCTGATCCGCGACGGCGACGAAGTCGCTTCGCTCGGCGTCGGCGAAAAGGGCTGGCTCATCCTCAATCAGACGCCGTTCTATGGCGAGTCGGGCGGTCAGGTCGGCGACGTCGGCGTCATCGCCGCGGCGGGGTTTCGCGCGCGCGTCCTCGACACCAAGAAGAAGCTCGGCGATCTCTTCGTCCACGAGGTCGAAGTGGAGGAGGGGACGCTGCAGGTCGGCATGGCGCTGGAGCTGAAGGTCGATCACGCCGCGCGCGCGGCGATCCGCGCCAATCACTCCGCGACCCATCTCCTGCACGAGGCGCTGCGCATCGTGTTGGGCGATCACGTCGCGCAGAAGGGCTCGCTGGTCTCGCCCGACCGGTTGCGCTTCGACATCGCGCATCCGAAGCCGATCACGGCGCAAGAGATCGCCGCGGTCGAGGACATCGCCAATCGCGTCGTGCTCGCCAACGAGCCGGTGGTCACCCGCCTGATGGGCATCGAGGAGGCGCGCGAGTCGGGCGCCCGTGCGCTGTTCGGCGAGAAATACGGCGATGAAGTGCGCGTCGTCTCGATGGGCGTCATCGAGGGCGGCGACAATGGCTCTCGTCCGTATTCGGTCGAATTGTGCGGCGGCACGCACGTCGCGCGCACCGGCGACATTGGTCTCGTCTCGATCGTCGGCGAGAGCGCGGTCGCCGCCGGCGTGCGCCGCATCGAGGCCAAGACGCGCGAAGAAGCGCGCAAGCGTCTCACCGAGGATTCGCGCGCGTTTTCCGATCTCGCCGCGCTCTTGCGCGCGCCGGCCTCGGAAGCCGCCGAGCGGCTGGAGGCGCTGATCGAGGACAAGAAGAAACTCGAGCGCGAGCTCGCCGACGCGCGGCGCAAGCTGGCGATGGGCGGCGGAGCGTCCGGCGGCGCCGACGCCGTGCGCGAGGTGAGCGGCGTCAGGTTCTACGCCCGTCAGGTCGCGGGCGTCGAAATGAAGGACCTCAAGTCGCTCGCCGACGAAGCCAAGCAGAGCGTCGGCTCGGGCGTCGTGGCGATCGTCGCGGCGAGCGAGGACGGCAAGGCGAGCCTCGTCGTCGCGGTGACCGGCGACCTGACGGGACGCTTCAACGCCGTCGACCTCGTGCGCCTCGGCTCGGCGGCGTTGGGCGGCAAGGGCGGCGGCGGACGCCCCGACATGGCCCAGGCCGGCGGCCCCGACGGCGCCAACGCGGCTGAAGCGCTGGCGGCGGTGGAGCAGGGGATAAGGCAGAAGGCGGCGGAGTGAGGGGCGGCGCGTTTCTTCCCCTCTCCCCGCGTCTTTGCGGGGAGAGGCAGGGTGTGGGGCGTGGGTGATTGGCCGCGGGCCCGCCAAGCGTGCGAATCGATTGCCTCCCGCGAGCCCCACTAAGTTCGGAAATCGCGCGACGGCCGGCGGCCACATCGGCCCGTCGCCGTCAAGTCAAGGCGAATGCGAAGCATCCGGCCGCCGCTTCGCGGCTGCTCCGCTGCGCTTCGCCCGCTTCGCGGTGACAGCGACTGTCCAATGCGGCGAAGCGCTACCATGGTCTTTGCTGCGGGAAGTCGGCCCGCGGGGCCGACTTCCCGCAGCAAAGACCATGAAAACCAAGAGCCTGAGCCGCGCGCAGCGGTCAAGGCTCGCGCGCGTGAGCGCGCGACCCGCGGAGCGGGCTCGGCCTTGACGGCGAGCACGGATCAGGCACTTCGGACTGCGAAGGTATTGAATTCTGAGTGCCGGAATCTGGCGCCTATTCCTGCGCAGGCGCCCTCACGCGCTCTTGACGCCCAGATCGTCGGGCGTGGCGAAACGCGTCAGCCGCGCTTCGCCCGGCGCGACGTCGCGCCAGCGATCGACGTCGAATTCGAGAATCGCCAAGCCGGAGGTCGGGAACTTGCCGGCCATGCGCTGCACGTCGCTCTTGGCGCCGTGGCCGACCAAATGATTGGCGAGATCGGCGACGCCCGGGTTGTGGCCGACGAGCATGACGCTCGGCGCGTCGTCGGGCAGCGCGCGGACGATGGCGTGGATCGCGAATCGCGTCGCGTCGTAGAGGCCCGGCTCGGCGCGCGTCGCCACCTCGCGCGGCCAGCATTTGACCACGATCGCCGCCGTTTCGCTCGCGCGCGCGGCGCCCGAAAAGATCACGAGATCCGGGATCAGCCCGGCCTGCGCGACGAAGGCGCCGATTGCCGCGGCGTCGCGGCGCCCGCGCTCGACGAGCGCGCGCTCGTGATCATTGCGTCCCGTGGCGGGGATCGTCTTGGCGTGTCGGAGGAGCAAGAGACGGCGCATGAGGCGAAGTTAAGATCGAGCCGAGCCCAAGCGCAAGCGCGTCACGACAGCGCATCACGAGGAGCGCTCGCGGCGATTGAGGAAGGCCAGCCGCTCGAACAGGTGCACGTCCTGTTCGTTCTTCAACAGGGCGCCGTGAAGCGGCGGAATGAGCTTTCTGGGGTCGCGCTCGCGCAACGTCTCGGGCGAAACGTCGTCGCTGAGCAGCAGCTTCAGCCAATCCAGGAGTTCGGAGGTGGTCGGCTTCTTCTTCAGGCCGGGCGTCTCGCGCACCGAGAAGAACAGCCGCAGCGCCTCCTCGATCAGACGCGGCTTGATGCCGGGATAATGCGCCTCGACGATCGCGCGCATCGTCTCGGAATCGGGAAAGCGGATGTAGTGGAAGAAACATCGCCTGAGGAACGCGTCCGGCAATTCCTTCTCGTTGTTCGAGGTGATGACGACGATCGGCCGGCGCGCCGCGCGCACGGTCTCGCCGGTTTCATAGACGTGGAACTCCATGCGATCGAGTTCGAGCAGCAGGTCGTTGGGAAATTCGATGTCGGCCTTGTCGATCTCATCGATCAGCAGAACCGCGTGCTCGGGCGAGGCGAAGGCCTCCCATAATTTGCCGCGCCGGATGTAATGGCGGATGTCCGAGACGCGCGCGTCGCCGAGCTGGGAGTCGCGCAGGCGCGAGACCGCGTCGTATTCGTAGAGGCCCTGCTGGGCGCGCGTCGTCGATTTGATGTGCCAGGCGATCAGCGGCGCGCCGATCGCGTCGGCGATTTCCTGGGCGAGCAGGGTCTTGCCGGTGCCGGGCTCGCCCTTGATGAGCAGCGGTCGCTCGAGGCGGATCGCGGCGTTGACCGCGGTCTTCAGCTCGTCGCTGGCGATGTAGGTGGCCGTGCCTTCGAATTTCATGCTCGCCTCAAAGAAAACAGAACGCTCGGCGCCGAATGCGGGCCGAGCTGATCGGCGCGGCCTTGCTTCAGTTCATCGCGCTCTTGACGGTCTCGATCAATTGCTTGAGCGTGAACGGCTTGGGCAGGAACAGGAATTCCTGCCCCTCTGGCAAATTCTTGGCGAAGGCGTCGTCGGCGTAGCCGGAGACGAATATCACCTTGGCGTTGAGGCCGCGCCGACGCAGCTCGGTGAGCATGGTGGGTCCGTCCATTTCCGGCATGATGACGTCGGAAACGATCAGGTCGATCTTGCCGCCCGCCGATTCGACGACGCGCAACGCGTCCGCGCCCGAATCGGATTCGAGCACGGTGTAGCCGCGCGAGGCGAGCGCGCGGGAAGCGAAGGCGCGCACCGCCTCTTCGTCCTCGACCAGCAAGATCGCGCCGTGTCCGGTGAGGTCGGCGGCGGGTTTGGCGGCTTCCTTTTTCACCGGCTCGATGACCGCCTCGGGGATGTGGCGCGGCAGCAGAATGCGGAACGTCGTGCCGACGCCCGGCTCGCTTTCGCAGAAGACGTAGCCGCCGGTCTGCTTGACGATGCCGTAGACCATGGAAAGGCCGAGGCCGGTGCCTTTGCCGACCTCCTTGGTCGTGAAGAAGGGTTCGAAAATCTTGCCGCGCACTTCAGCGGGAATGCCGTGGCCGTTGTCCTCGACTTCGATCAGGACGTAGTCGGCGGGCGCCAGCGACTTCTCGTGGAACGCCGCGCAATCGGTCGCCGCGACGTTGCGCGTGCGCAGCGCGATCCGGCCGCCTTCGCTCATCGCGTCGCGCGCGTTGACGACGAGATTGACGATGACCTGTTCGAACTGATTGAGGTCAGCCTTCACCAGCCACAAATCGCGTCCGTGCACGACGTCGAGTTCGATCGTTTCGCCGACGAGCCGGCGCAGCAGCATTTGCAATTCCGACAGCACCTCGCCGAGCTGCAAGGTTTGCGGGCGCAAGGTCTGCCGGCGCGAGAACGCGAGCAACTGGCGCACCAGACCGGCCGCGCGGTTGGCGTTCTGCTTGATTTGCATGATGTCCTGGAAGGACGGATCGGTCGGCCGATGGTTGGCGAGCAGCAAATCGGAATAGCCGATGATCGCGGTCAGCACGTTGTTGAAGTCGTGGGCGATGCCGCCGGCGAGTTGGCCGATCGCCTGCATCTTCTGGCTTTGCGCGAAATTCTCCTGCAGCGTGCGCTGCTCGGTGGTGTCGAGCGCAAACACGATGGCGCTGGCGCCTTCGTCGCCGTGCGGATCGGCGGCGGAGACGAAGAAGCGCGCCGAGCGAGGGCTTTGTCCCTCCAACGCGACGTCGAGGGGCGCGATGTCGCCCTTGCCTTCCGCCGCCGCCGCGATCGTTTCGCGCAGCGCGGCGCGATCGCGTTCGGCCACGCCGCGATAGATCGAGGGACGGCTTTCGCCAGGGCTCGCCTTCAGCGCCTGCGGAGCGAGCCGCGCGAAGGCGCCGTTGGCGCGCATGACGACGCCCTGCAGATCGACCGACGCGATCGCCATCGGCGTCGAATTGAAGAATCGCGCGAAGCGAACTTCGGCGGCGCGCAAGTCCTCGCCCTTGTCTTCGCCCGGCGCGCGGTTGAGCACCAGCGTGCGCGAGGCGCCGGGCAGCCCGGCGCTGGAAAAGGCGACGCGATGCAGCAGGCGAACGGGGAGGAACTGGCCTTGCCGGCGCTTGAGATCGACGTCGAAATTTTCGGTCGTCACCTCTCCAGGCCGGCCGGAAACGACGCTGAGCAACGCCGCGCCGTCGGCCGCCACGATGTCGGAAAGCTTGAGTTGTCCGGCGGTGAACTGCGCGATATCATAATCGAGCCAGTTGGCGAGGGTGGCGTTCATATGCGCGATCGAGCCGTCGGGTTCCGCCGAAAAAAAGCCCGCCGGCGCGTGGTCGAGATAGTCGATGGCGTGTTGCAGATCCTGAAAGAAACTCTCGTGCCGCTCGCGCTCGCGCGTGATGTCGGAGACCGTCCACAGGGTCACCCCCGCCTTGGCGATGCCTTCGAGCGGGCGCACGCGGATGCGATACCAGGCCGCCGCGCCCTCGCCGCTCAAGGGCGGGGCCATACGCAATTCCTCGACCGCGCGATTGCCGGTGTGTGCGGCCTGCGCGAGCCGGTAGACCGCCTCGGACACTTCCGGCGCGCCGGTGAACAATCGTTCGACCAGCTTGAGGTCCACCGCGCCCGTGGCGCCCGACAACACGCGATAGGCTTCGTTGGCATAGATGATGCGCGAATCGGCGTCGGTGACGATCAGCCCGTCGCTGTTGCTGTCGGCGATGGCCTTGGTGGTGTCATAGCGGCCGGCGCGGCCCGCGAACTGCAACTGGCCGAACGCGTAGAGCAGAATCGAGAAAACGCCGAAAATCGCCAGCCCGGCGATGGTCCAGGACACGGCCTTGACGCCGAGCTCTCCCGGCAACAGCAGAAAGGCCGCGACGGCGCCGCAGAGGCACAGCGCCAGCAGCAACAGCAATCCGGGGTTGGCGGCCCGCTCGACCCGGTCGACCGCGGAGGGCGTCGGCGCTGGAGTCATCGTGAGGCAATCCTTCCGCTTCGCCCGCAGCCGAGCGCGCTGCAGCCGGCCTTTCCCTCGCGATTGCGCCAATTTGGGGACGCCGCGAAGACGCTTCGCGTTCCTTTGATCGGCAATGACCGGCTCGGCGCCGCGCGCAGTCTTGCCTCAACCGTTCGCATCTTGCGAATATTCCGTTGTTTTCATGGCCCACGCGATTTGGTACGAACCCCTGATCCCACCTGAGTCGCACAAAACCGCCCAGTCTGATACTGACCTTTTTCGTCGCCATTGGCGACAAAGTTCGCAAGCTGGGAGGGCGCGCCGTCGCCGAGGTCTGGATATGGTATGCTAAGTAATCTCTTGTCGCCCGACAATCGAGGTTTGCAGATCTTCGTGGTCGCCCTTCTGGTTGTGGCGATCGCGTTGGTTCTCGTCGTCATCTATCGGGTGGCGTTCGGCCATCGTTTGCGCGTTCCCGGAGGGAGCCGCGCGCGCCAGCCGCGGTTGGGGCTGGTCGACGCGTTCTCGCTGGACGGACAGCGGCAGCTGGTCCTGGTTCGGCGTGACAACATCGAACATCTCATCATGATCGGCGGTCCCAACGACATTCTCG
>JBEKFO010000173.1:0-8220 GCA_050013275.1 Roseiarcus sp.
CGAGTTCGTGCTGTGCGAAAACGACTATCGTCGCGACATGATGCGCACAGTCGAGCCGCGCTTTTGGGTCGCCCCGGCGCTGAGCTCGGGCGAGGACTTCCGCGAGCCGCTGCAGGGCGGGAGCGTCAAGCAGATGGGTATCCTCAAGCCGTGGGCGCCGCCGCGCTCCTACGGTCTCGTAGTGCGCGTCGGCGACGACCTCATCCCCAAGTTCTCGCTGCACAGCCGCGTCGGCGGCCGCCATCACGGCGTCGTCGCCGTCGCCGAGCGCGGCGACGAGCTGTTCGTCCTCTCAAAGGGAGCCGGCCGAATCCTGCGCCTCTCCGTCCGCCAAGTCAGCGAAGGAATTCTCGGATGATGACCGCCGCCGTTCTCGAGATGCGCCAGGTGACGAAGATCTACGCACGCGCCGCCGCCATCGAGGACATCGACTTCACGCTGCTCACCGGCGAGATCCACGCGCTTCTCGGCGAGAACGGCGCCGGCAAGTCGACGCTGACCAAGATCATCGCCGGCGTGGTCGTCCCGACCTCTGGAACTGTGCTGCTCGAAGGCCACGAGGCGAACCTGCGCACGCCGGCGGACGCGATCCGCCAGGGCATCGCCATGGTGTTCCAGGAGACCAGCCTCGTCCAATCGATGACGGTGGCGCAGAACCTCTTCCTCGGCCGAGAGAGCTTCTTCAACCGCAACCGCGGCGTCAACATCGCCGCCCAGCAGTTCATGCAGTCGCTCAATTTCCACGTCGATCCGACCGTGCTGGTGGCGAGCCTCGGCGCGGCGCAGAAGCAGATGGTGGAGATCGCCCGCGCCGTGCTGATGAGGGCGCGCATCATCGTCTTCGACGAGCCGACGGCGACGCTGACGCCGGAGGAGAAGAAGCACTTCTTCTACCTCGTGCGCACCCTGAAGTCCCACGGCGTCTCGGTCATCTTCATCTCGCACGCCCTCGAAGAGGCGCTGCTCATCTCCGACCGCATCACCGTGCTGCGCGACGGCAAGCACGTCTTGACCGACCTGACCAAGAATCTCGATCGCAACAAGATCATCCAGGCGATGGTCGGCCGCGACCTCTCCAAGGAGCTCTACGGCACCCGCAAGGCGACCGTGCGGCCCGCCGGCAAACTGGCGCTCAGCGTGCAGAACCTTCGCGTCGGCAACGTCGTCAAGAACAACTCGCTGTCGGTCTTCGCCGGTCAGATCACCGGCATCTTCGGCCTCGTCGGCTCCGGCCGCACCGAGACCTTCAAGGTCGTCTCCGGCGTCATCAAGCGCGACTACAAGCATGGCGGCAAGGTGTTGCTCGACGGCAAGGCGGTGCGCTATCGCGTGCCGGCGCCCGGCATTCGCGACGGCGTCGCCTACATCACGGAAGACCGCAAGGCCGAAGGCTTCTTCGAGACGATGTCGATCAGGTCCAACATCCTCGTCAACAAGCTCGCCAAGGCCGGGATCGCCGCCTTCTGGGTGCGGCGCCGCGAGGCGGACTCGCTGGGCGAGCACTGGATCAAGGCGCTCAACGTCCGCGCCGTCGGCAAGAGCGTGCGGGTGATCGAGCTGTCGGGCGGCAATCAGCAGAAGGTGGTGATCGCCAAGTCTCTGGCGCAGGATCCCAACCTCATCATCTTCGACGAGCCGACCCGCGGCGTCGACGTCGGCGCCATCGCCGAGATCCATCAGCTGATCAACCAGCTCGCCGACGCCGGCAAGGCCGTGGTCGTCATTTCCTCCTACCTGCCGGAGGTGATGGCTCTCTCCGACCGGCTGCTCGTCGCCCGGCAGGGCAAGATCGTCGAGGAGTTCTCCGCCCTCGAGGCGACCGAGGAGAAGGTCATGTACGCGGCGGTGCACTGAGCCACGCCCCGCCGGCGACGCTATACCGGTCATAGAGATTCGCTATTTTCGTCTGCGCCGCGCCTTCGGCTATTACCGTCCGGCGCGGTTCGCTCAGGGCGAGCCGGGTCCGCCCGAACGCTCAAGCCGAGGCCATCGTCGCATGACTGCTTTCAGCCCGTCCGCCGAGCACGCCGCCATCCGCGAAGGCGTCGCGCAAGTGTGCGCCCCGTTTCCCGGCGCCTATTGGCGCGATCTCGACGCGCGCCGCGCCTACCCGGAAGCCTTCGTCAAGGCGCTTTCCGAGGCGGGCTACCTCTCGGCGATGATTCCCGAGGAGTACGGCGGCTCGGGCCTTTCGCTTTCGGCCGCTGCGGCGATTCTCGAGGAGATCCACCGCAGCGGCTGCAACGCCGCCGCCTGCCACGCCCAGATGTACACCATGGGCACGGTGCTGCGCCACGGCAGCGCCGAGCAGAAGCGCCAGTACCTGCCGGCCATCGCCGAGGGGTCCCTGCGGCTGCAGGCCTTCGGCGTCACCGAGCCGACCAGCGGCACCGACACGCTGGCGCTGCGCACCATGGCGACGCGCGACGGCGACGCCTTCGTCGTCAACGGCCAGAAGATCTGGACGTCGCGCGCCGAGCACTCCGACCTCATGCTTCTGCTCGCGCGCACCACCCCGCGCCACAGCGTCGAAAAGCGCACCGACGGGCTCTCGGTCTTCTTGATCGACCTTCGGTCGCTGGTGGGGAGCGGCGTGACGATCAAGCCGATCCGCACGATGATGAACCACGCGACGACGGAAGTGTTCTTCGACAACGCGCGCATTCCCGCCTCCTCGCTGATCGGCGAGGAAGGCAAGGGCTTTCGCTACATCCTTTCCGGCATGAACGCCGAGCGCATCCTCATCGCCGCCGAATGCATCGGCGACGCCAAGTGGTTTCTCGCCAAGGGCGCCGCCTACGCCAAGGACCGCTCGGTCTTCGGTCGGCCGATCGGCGCCAACCAGGGGGTGCAGTTCCCGCTGGCGCGCGCCTACGCTCACACGATCGCCGCCGAGGCGATCGTCTATCGCGCCGCGGCGATGTACGACGCGGGTCTCGATCCGGGGATCGAGGCCAACAGCGCCAAGATGCTGGCGGCCGACGCGAGCTGGGAGGCGGGCGAAGCCTGCCTGCAGACGCACGGCGGCTTCGGCTTCGCAGAGGAATACGACGTCGAGCGCAAGTTTCGCGAGACGCGCCTCTACCAAGTGGCGCCGATCTCGACCAATCTGATCCTCTGCTTCCTCGCCGAGCGGGCGCTCGGCCTGCCGAAGTCCTACGGCTGAGGGCCTCGATGCTCGCACCCCGCACGATGGACGGATTGCTCGACCTCGCCGGCCTGCCGGCCGAGGCGGTTCCGCCGAGCGCTCGGGCGATGGCGCGCTTCTCGCTCTTCGACTGGCTGGCGGTGGCGCTGGCCGGCGCCGACCAGCCGCTCGCCGAGATCATGCGCGGCTTCGTCGCCGAGGAGGGCGGCCGGCCTGTCGCGACCGTCGTCGGTCTCCACGAGAAGGTCCCGCCCCGCGCGGCGGCGTTGGCCAATGGCGCGATTTCGCACGCCCTCGACTACGACGACACGCATTTCGCCCACATCGGCCACCCGTCGGTCGCGGTCCTTCCCGCGGCGCTCGCGGTCGCCGAAGCGCTCGACGCCCCGGCCGCGGCGGTCCTCGACGCGCTGCTCGTCGGCGCCGAGGCCTCTATCCGCATCGGCGTGACGCTCGGTCGGCCGCACTACGATCGCGGCTTCCACCAGACGGCGACCGCCGGGGCGTTCGGCGCAACGATCGCGGCGGCGCGCGTCTTCGGCCTCTCGCGCCGCGAGACGCGCCACGCGCTGAGCCTCGTGGCCACCCGCGCTTCGGGCCTCAAGTCGCAGTTCGGCTCGATGGGCAAGCCCTACAACGCCGGCATCGCCGCCGCCAACGGCGTCGAGGCGGCCGAGCTGGCGCGCCGCGGCTTTCTCTCCTGCGACGACGGCGTCGGCGGTCCGCAAGGTTTCGTCGACGCCCACGTCGACCGAATCTTCGAGGACGAGGCGTGGGCCTCGCCGCCGCCGGCGACCTTTCTGTTCGAGGACGTCAAGCACAAGCTGCACGCCTGCTGCCACGGCCTGCACGCGACGATCGAGGCCCTGCGGCAAGCCAAGCGCGAGGGCGTGCTTGGCCCAAACGACGCTACCGCGGTCACGATCTGGGTGAATCCGCGATGGCTCACCGTCTGCGACGTCAAGCGGCCACGCAACGGCCTGGAGGCGAAGTTCAGCTACGCCATGGCGGCGGCGATGACGCTCCGCGGCGTCGATACCGCCTCCGACGCCGTCTACACCGACGCGCTGTGCGCCGACGCCGACCTGACGGCGATCCAGCCGCGCGTCAAAGTGGTCGGCGACGCGTCGCTTCCCGACACGGCGGCGCGGGTGCGCATCGAGCGCGCCGCCGGACCGCCGCTCGAAGCGGCGCACGATCTCGCCGCGCGCCTGCCGAGCGAGGCGCTGGAACACGGTCTGCGCGCCAAGGCCGCGGCGCTGGTCGGCGAGGCGACGGCCGAGCGCCTGTGGCGCGCGGTCGCCGATCTCGATTCTCTTTCGGCGCGCGATCTGGCGCGCCTGCTCGCGAGGCGAGCATGAGCGCGCCGCTTGCCGATCGTTCTGAATTCGCCGATTGGATCGGCCGCTCGAGCGAAAGGCGAGACGCTCTGACGCCGCGTCTGGCGGCCGAGTTCGAAGCGACGCTCGCGCCGCATCTGGCGCGCGTCGACGGCGCGGCCCTCGGCGCGCACTGGCTGCTCGCGCCCGACGTCGCGCCGATGCGCGACCTCGGCGGCGACGGCCACCCGCGCACCGGGCTCTTCCTACCCAAGCTCCCCTATCCGCGCCGCATGTGGGCGGGCGGCGAGCTCGTCTTCCGCGCGCCTCTCAGGGTCGGCGACGAGGTCGTCAAAACAAGCGTCGTGGAGGACATCGCGTTCAAGAGCGGCGCCAGCGGGCCGCTCGGCTTCGTCACCATGCGCCACACGTACACGGTCGGCGCGACGCGCGCCATCGAGGAGCGGCAGGACCTCGTCTACCGACCGCCGCCAGCCCCAGGCGCGGCGGCGGCGCGGCCACAGCCGGCGAAGACGGAGACGGCCGAGATCATGCGCGCCTGGGACATCGCGACCGATCCGGTCATGCTGGCGCGCTATTCGATGGCGACGTTCAACGGCCATCGCATCCACTACGACGCGCCCTACGCGACCGGCGTCGAAGGATACGCCGGATTGGTCGTGCATGGACCGATGCTGGCGACGCTGATGCTCAACGTCGCCGCCGATGCGCTCGGCGCGACGCCGCGACGCTTCCGCTACCGCGGGCTCGCAGCGGTGATCTGCGGGACTCCGTTCCGCGCCGAAGCGCGGCGCGGCGTCGGAGAGGCGATCGAGACGCGCATCGTCACCGGCGATGGCGTCGTCGCCATGGCGGGCGTCGTGGAGCCGGGCTGAACCGTTCGGGCGCGGCGACCCCCGTCGATTCCTTGCCCGAACGCGAAAGGCCGGCTCGAAAATTCGCGCTGACGTCGCCGAGCCTACAGCGCCGCCGGCGCGAAAAGTGCGAAACGAAGCTCGCTTTATGCCGTTCGAAAGATTGAAACGGCGAAAGCGTCGGTTTCGTTTCGCGCGGCGCGTCAACGCGCGCCGGTCGGCGCGAACTCCTTGCGGATCGCCGCGTCGTGTTCGCCGAGCGCCGGCACGGCGCCGAGCCTCGGCGTCTCGCCGGCGACGCGCGCTCCCGGCGCCATCAACTCGATCTCGCCCGAGGGCGTCGCGACGCTTGCAGTGCGCCGCTGCGGATGAGCGATGAGGTCGTCGAGGCTGGAGAGGCCGCCCCAGGCGACGCCGGCCTTGTCGAGCCGCGCCGTCGCCTGCTCTCGCGACAGCGATGCGAAGACGCCGGCGACGAGGGCGTCGAGCGCGCCGCGATGGGCGACGCGCGCGTTGTTGGAGGCGAAGCGCGGATCGACGGCGACCGCCCCGTCGCCGAGGAAGTCGGCGCAGAAGCGCGCCCATTCGCGCTCGTTCTGGATCGAGATGATGATCGCCTTGCCGTCGGCGCAGGCGAAGGCGCCGTAAGGCGCGATGGTCGGATGGCGCAGCCCGACGCGCTTCGGCGGCTTGCCGCCGTAGCGCGCTTGCAGATAGGGCACATTCATCCAGTCGGCGAGGGTGTGGAACAGCGACACTTCGAGCGCGCGGCCCCGCCCCGTGCGTGTGCGCGCGTAGAGCGCCTGCAGAATCGCCGCATAGGCGGCGTCGCCGGCCGCGATATCGGCGACGGAAATGCCGACGCGCGTCGCCTCGTCGGCTGTGCCGTTGACCGCGAGCAGGCCGCTCTCGCCCTGGATCAACAGGTCGTAGGCCTTGTGATCGCGGTACGGCCCGTCCTCGCCGTAGCCGGAGATCGAGCAATAGACCAGCCGCGGATGGCGCGCGGTCAGTTTCGCCGCCCCGAGGCCGAGCCGCTGCGCCGCGCCCGGAGCAAGGTTCTGGATGAACACGTCGGCGCGCGCCGTCATCGCCTCGACCAGCGCCAGGTCGTCGGACTTTTTCAGATCAAGGCGGATCGACTGCTTGCCGCGGTTGAGCCAGACGAAATAGGCGCTCTCCCCTCTGACGAGCGAATCGTAGCCGCGCGCGAAGTCGCCCTCGGGCCGCTCGATTTTGATGACGCGCGCGCCGGCGTCGGCGAGCCGCCCCGAGGCGAACGGCGCCGCGACCGCCTGCTCCAGCGCCACCACCAGAATCCCATCCAGATCGCCCATCGAACCTCTCCGCTCTTCGGCCCTCAACATAGCCAAGCGGCGCGCCGGCTGGTAATAGGGGCTTCCTCGACAGGCCAGAAGCGCGGCTTCTGGCCGTGCATGAAACGACGCCTCTAGTGGACATCAAGCAGCTTCGCTATTTCATCGCCATCGCCGAAGAGGGATCGCTTTCCGCCGCCTCGCAACGCCTGCGCGTCGCCCAGCCCTCGCTGTCGCAGCATGTCATCAAGATCGAGCAGGAGCTCGGCGTCACGCTGGTTCATCGCTCGCCGCGCGGCGTCGTGCTGACGCCGTCGGGCGAGATCCTGCTGCGCCATGCGCGCGAGATCTGTCAGAGTATGGCGGTGTGCCAGGAATCGGTGCGCAAATCGGGCGGCGTGCTGGAGGGCTCGGTCGCTTTCGGCCTGCCGAGCTCGGTGTCGATGGTGCTCTCCGTGCCGCTCGCCGAGACCGTGCGGCTGACGCTGCCAAAAGTGAAGTTCCGCGTCATCGAGGCGATGAGCGGCTTCATCCGCGACTGGCTGCAGGAGGAGACGATCGACCTTGGTTTCCTTTACGACCCCGGCGATTCCAAGCTGTTCGAGGCGCGCGAGGTCCTGCAGGAAGAGCTCTACTTCTACGCCGCCGCCGACAACTGGCCGCTTCCCGGGCCGCCCGGCGGCGAAGTGGCGCTCGCCGAGCTCGCCGGCCTGGATCTGGTGCTGCCCTCGCAGCAGCATGGCTTGCGCAGGACGATCGAGACTTACGCGCGCGACCGGGGCGTCGAGCTCGAAGTCGGGCTGGAGATGGACGCGCTGAGCCAGATCAAGGAGCTGGTGGTGCGCGGCTCGGGTTACACCATCCTCGCTCCGGCGGCGGCGCACGACCGCTTCGAGCGCGGCGAGCTCGTCGCCTCGCGCATCATCGATCCCGTCATGACCCGCTCCGTCTACATCGTGCGCAAGCTGACGCATCCGCAGAGCTTCATTTGCCGCGAAGTCGAGCGGGTCACCGACGAGGTGATGCGCGACCTTGCGCGGCGCGGCATCTGGAAAGCGTCGAGGAATCTGTTGACGGCGTGAGCCCGCCGCCGGGCGGCTAAAGGTTTTGCTGCTGGCCGGAATAGCCAATCGCGATTTGACAGCCTCGCGCCCGTCTGGCGACAACATTGCGCGAAGGCCAGCGCATCGAGCGCGCGCGCCGCCGCAACGGAGCGTTTTCATGACCGCCTTGCCCGTCTGGTTCGACGTCGACAAATGCTTCATCGACGGCCGCTGGATCGCGCCGGCGAGCGGCCAAACGCTGGCAGTCGAGGATCCGTCGCGCGGCGTCGAGATCGGCGCGATCGCCCGCGGCGGGCCTGAGGACATCGACGCGGCGGTCAAGGCGGCCGAGCGCGCGCTCGCCGGCCCCTGGGGTCGCCTCACCGCGACCGAGCGCGGCCGCCTGCTCGCCAAGCTCAGCGAGCTCATTCGCGCCCGCGCCGACGATCTCGCCCGCATCGAGGCGATCGACGTCGGCAAGCCGCTCAAGCAGGCGCGCGCCGACGCGCTGGCGATGGC
>JBEKFO010000174.1:0-8180 GCA_050013275.1 Roseiarcus sp.
CACTTCGAATGCCCGCACGCGGCCGGCACCGGCTTCGACAAGGCCGACATCGTCAAGCGCATCCTCGCGGCGATGGAGGCGCTGCCCGCGCTCGTCGCCAATCCCGCGCTCGTCGCGAGCGCGGCCAAGCTGACGCCGACGCCGCCGGCCGAGCCGGCGGTCGGCTCGGTCGCCTGGCTGCAGTCGCGATTGATCGCGTTCGGCGAAGCGCCGGGCGCCGTCGACAACGACTGGGGGCCGAAGACGCAAGGCGCGATGCGCGCGTTCCAGGCGAAGCACGCGATGGCGCCGACCTGGTCGCCCGACGCGGCGACGATCGCCGCGCTGCGCGAGGACCCCGCCGCCGTCAAGGCGAGTTGAAAGAGCTTTCAAGAGGAGCCGAACAATGAACCTCATCACTGCCAACGTCCTTCGCCACCTCGGCGCGCAGGTCGCCACGGCCGCCCTGGTCGGCGCGATCGCCGCGGTCGCCAAGGTCGACTATTCGAGCCTCGGCGTTTACGCGCCGCTCGCCCAAATGGCCGCGGCGACGGCGGTCTCGATCGTCAACGAGGCAATCGGCGCGGCGCCGAAGGCGTCGTAACGCCGATGCTTGCGCACGCCGCCGCCGATCCGGCGCCGCCCTTCGCGATCGGCGACATCGTCAGGCTCAATTCCGACCGCGTCCATATGACGGTCGGCGCGGTCGCCGGCGGCCGCGTCGCCTGCCGCTGGCACGACGCCGAAGACGATCTGCTGAAGGAAGACTTCGACCCGCGCGAGCTGACCCTGGTGCGCAAGCGCGAGGAGGCGGCGCGATGCTGAACCACGCCGCGCTCGCCGATCTCGCCGGGCGGTCCTATCGCGGGCCGTGGTCGGGGCGCGTCGCGCTGGACTGCAAATACGATCTCCTTCCCCGCGCGGACGAGGTGATCGTCGTCATGCCCGGCACCGACCCGGCCGACCCGCTCGATTGGCTGCGCGACCTGCGCGCCGCGCCCTATTGGAGCGCCCGCGTCGGCCTCGTCCACGCCGGCTTCGGCCACGGCGGCGAGGCGATCTTCGCCAACCTCCTCGGCGCGCTCGCCGGCGAAACGCGCGTCTTGACCCTCACCGGCCATTCGCTCGGCGGCGCGCTGGCGCAGATGCTCGCGGCGCTGTGGGCGGCCTACCGGCCGGGGCGCCCGTTTCGCCTCGTCACCTTCGGCGCGCCGCGCGTCGGCTTCCTCAACCCGTGGTTCGCCCACCTGGTGCGGCGCGGCTTCGAGCGCATCGAGTACGCGCGCGACGGCGACATCGTGCCGCGCGTGCCGACGCGCCCGCCGTTCAACCACCCGACCTGGCCGAAGCAAATCGGCAAAGCCGTATCGGGAACGCCGAGCGCGCTCGCCGAGTTCTTCGACATCGCCAAAATCAACAAGGCGATCCCCGCCAACCATTCGATCCAGCGCTACGCCGCCGACCTCGAAATCGCCGGCCTCTAGGAGACAAACCGATGACCCGCATCAAGTCCAAGACGCCGACCGCGCCGCTCCGGCAGGCCGAAGCCGTCGCCGCCGCGCCGCGCGTCCGCGCGGCGAAGCCCAACACCGTAGCGGCGCGCCTCGCCATGCTCGACGATCTCGTCGCGCGCGCCCACAAGACGTGCGTGCGCGCCGAACTGCTGGAGAACGCCATCACCGGCGACAACGGCTGCGGCGAGCTCATCGCCCGCGCCGACGCGACTCCCGCGAGCCTGATCGCGGCGCTCGCGGCGGTCGGCCTGCGCCTCGCCCAAACGCTCGACCGCTGCGACGCCGCGCTCGAAAAGGCGCGCGTCGCCCTCGGCTGAACTCCCCGCGCGTCGGCGGCTCCCGGCGCTTTCTCGCACAGGGCTTCAAACCATGTTCAAGATCTTCGCTCGCGGCTGCGCGATCGCCGCGCTCGCGCTCGCCCTCGCCGGCTGCTCGACGGCGCAGACCCAGCAGTTCGCCGCCAACGCCGCGGCCGACGCCGCCGCGATCGGTCAGGTCGACTCCGCGCTCATTCAGCTCAATACGACTGTGATCGACAACACGACGCAGCTCGCCGCCGCGCTCGCCAAGCTCAACTGCCCGATCGTCAACGCCAGCGTCTCGCTCGGCGCGGCGATTTCCGCCGATCCGAAGGTCGCGGCGAGCGTCAAGGCCAAGCTCGAAGCCGCCGGGCCTGCGGGCGCGCTCGCCTCCGACATCTGCGTCGCCGCGGGCTTCGCGCCGACGACGCCGCCCTACGCCGCCCCGCCCGCGGCCCTGGCGCCGATGGCCGCGCCGGCCGCGCCCGCGAGCGCCTCGTAAATGCCCGCGCCCGCCGTCGCGGCGCTGGTCGCGTTCCTCACCGGCACGGGAGGCGGGGCCGTCGCCGCGCCCTGGCTCGCGCCGGCGTTGCGCGCCGACGCCGTGATCGCGGGCGTGCAGGCGGACCTGCCGAAAGTCTGCGCCGCGACCGATCCATTGGTCGACGCGCTCGGCGACCATTTCCCGCGCTCGCGCGCGCTCGCCCACGTCGTCAAGGTCGCCGACGCGGTCTGCGCCGACGCGAAGCTGCCGTCGAACCCGATCGCGCGCGCGCGCATCGTCGTCGACGCGATCAACGCCTTCAACGAGGCCGCGCCGCTCGCCGCGAAGGCGGCGGCGAGCGAGCCCGCGCCGGCTGAAGCCGCGAACCGCCCCGGCAGGGGAAAGTAGGAGACCGGAATGCCCGGAGACGTCTGGCAAATGCTGACCGCGCTGGCGAGCCTGACGGCCGTCGGCCTCTCGCTCTATACGTTGCTCACCGCGCGCAATCAGAAGGACGTCGCCGACCTCCTCGAGTCGCGAAACGACCACGAGGTGCGGCTGGCCAAGGTCGAGACCACGGTCGAGCACCTGCCGAGCGCCGACGTCGTCCATGATCTCAAGCTGGCGATGGCCGACATGAAGGGCCAGCTCGCGGTCATCGTCGAGCGCGTCGGGCCGATCAAGGCGATCGCCGAGCGGTTGCAAGAGAACTTCCTGGAGCACGGCCGGTGAGCTTGAGCGAGATCATGGAGCGCGAAGCGCGGCTCGTCGTCTTGAGGATGCTCGCCGAGCAGACCGACCGGCGGCTCAATTCCTCGCTGCTGCGCGACGAGCTCGCCGAGCGCTGGGCGATCAACCGCACCCGCGACTGGCTGCACGTGCAATTGCGCTTCCTCGCCGACGTCGGCGCGGCGCACCTGACCGAAGCCGGTTCGGTGCTGATCGCCGAAATCACCCAGCGCGGCCTCGACCACGTCGAGCGGCGCATCGTCCTGGACGGCGTCAAGCGGCCCTCGCCGCCGGAGAGCTAGACCATGGCAAACGCGGACCGCCTCGGCCGCGGCCGGCTCTCCTCGCTCGACATGGCGCCCGACGAGGCGCAAGACGACATCGTCTGGGCGATGGGCGAGCTCAACAAGCGCCAGCGCACCCAGGCCAAAATCCTTTCCGACCTCAACGGCCGCCTCGCCGACAAGGGCCTGGCGCTGATCTCGAAGAGCGCGTTCAACCGCAAGGCGATGCGCGTCGCCGCCGCCGCGGTGCGGCTGTCCGAGCGGCGGGCCCTGTTCGAAGGTCTCGCGCCGCAGTTCACCGCCGAGCGGATGGACGAGGCCAACGTCGTCATCGGCGAGCTGATCAAGACCCTCATCACCGAAATGCTCGACGCCGACGCGGGCTCGTTCACGCCGAAGGGCGCGATGGAATTGGCGCGCGCCTACAAGCACACGATCGAGGGCCAGCACATCTCGGCCGAGGCGAAGCGCCGCGCGCTCGACGCGGCGAGCAAGCGGGTCGGCGCGGCGGTGGAGAAAGTCGCGGCCGAGAAGGGCATCACCGCCGAGACGCGAAACAAGATCATGGAACAGCTCGGCGTCATCCAGAGGAGCGGGGCATGATTTGGGTTCTGGCAACTGTGCTGCTGATCGTCGGCGTCCTGACGGCCTTCGTCGGCTTCGCCTACGGCATGTCCGACAACGGCTGCGACAATGAGAAAGGCGGCCGCATCTTCGTCGCCGGTCTCATCTTCGGAACGCTCGGCGTCGTCCTGTTGGCCGCCAGGACGATCGACGCGCTCTACCGCCTATGGAGCGGCGGATGAGCGCGTCGTTCGCGGTCATCCTCCTCGCCGTCGGCGCGGCGATGATGCTCGCCGGCGCTCTCGCCGCTGACGCGCGCGGCGAATCCTTCGCCGGCGTCGGCATGATCGTCGCCACCGCCGGCGCTCTCGCTCTCGCGCACGCGGCGCTCGTCGCGCTGCGCGGCGGCTGGTGAGGCGATGAGCGCGCTCCCGACGGCGCAGGAGATCGCCTCGGCGCGCGCGATCACGCAAGCCGAGTGGGCGCAGCTGCGGCGCGAGTCGCTGATCGCCGGGCCCGGCCTCGACGGCCGCGCCTCGCTGGGCGCGATCCTGCTCGGCTACCAGCAGAAGCTGTTGGCGACGACGGCGGCGTTCAGAGTCACCGTCGTCGAGAAGAGCCGCCGCACCGGCGCGACCTGGGCGATCGGGGCGCAGGCCGCGCTGACTTCGGCTTCGGCGCGCGCCGAGGGCGGCATGGACTCGCTCTACATCGGCTACAACCTCGACATGGCGCGCGAGTTCATCGACTGTTGCGCGATGTGGGCCAAGGCCTTCGACGAAGCGCTGGTCGAAGGCGGCGTTTCCGAGTTCATGTTCGACGACGGCGCCGACAAGGCGATCTCGGCCTTCCGCGTCCGCTTCGCCTCGGGCTTCGAGATCGTCGCGCTCGCCTCGCGGCCGCGCTCGCTGCGCGGCCGGCAGGGCTTCGTCGTCATCGACGAGGCGGCGTTCCACGACGACTTGAAAGAGCTGATGAAGGCGGCGCTCGCGCTTCTCATCTGGGGCGGCCGGGTGCTGGTGATCTCGACCCACAACGGCGAGGACAATTACTACAACACGCTGGTCAAGGAGGCGCGCTCGGGAAGCAAGGGCTACGGCTACGCGCGCTTCGACTTCGACGACGCCTTGAAGGACGGGCTCTATCAGCGGGTGTGCCTGAGGACCGGCGAGACCTGGTCGGTCGAGGGCGAGGCGGCGTGGCGCGCCGGCATCATCCGCGAATACGGCGACGCCGCCGACGAAGAGCTGTTCTGCATCCCGAGCGAGGGCTCGGGCGCCTGGCTGCCCGGCCCGCTGATCGAAGCGCGGGCGCGGCCCGGCATTCCGGTTCTCAGGCTGACCCGCCCGGCCGAGTTCACGCATTGGCCGGCGCACCTGAGGGAGGCCGACGTCGAGGCGTGGTGCGAGCGCGAGCTTCTGCCGGTGCTCAAAGACCTCGATCCGTTCCTCTTTCACTATCTCGGCGCCGACTACGGCCGCGTCTCGGACCTCACCGTGCTGTGGCCGCTGGCGATCGCGCGCACGCTGCGCCGCATCACGCCGTTCGTCGTCGAAATGCGCCGCATTCCGTTCGACCAGCAGCGCCAGGTGCAGAAATATATCATGGCGCGGCTGCCGCGCTTCGGCGCCAGCAAGCACGACGCGACCGGCCTCGGCATGTCGCTGGCGGAAAATGCGCAACAGGATTTCGGCGCGCTGCGCTGCGAGGCGGTCAAGCTCACGGTCGAGTGGTATCGCGAGAACGCGCAGCCGCTCAAAACGGCTTTTGAAGACGACGCGATCGACATTCCCGCCGACGCGGAGATCTTCAGCGACCTGCGCCTCGTCCAGGTCAAGGGCGGCGTTCCCTTCATGCCGGCGGTGAAGAGCGGCCAGGCCAAGGACCGTCACGGCGACTCGGCGGTCGCCTTGATGCTCGCCTACGCGGCGACGAGGAGCCTCATGCTCGCCTACGACTACGACAGCGCGCGCACGGCGCGCGAAGCGCGGCCCGACGAGGACGAAGACGAGCGGCGCGGCAGGGAGGGGCTGTGGTGATGCGCCGACTCATGCGCTTCAAGGCGATGATCTCGGGCGCCGAGGCGCGCGAGCAGCTGCGGCTCGAACGCGAGGAGCGGGCGCGGCGCGGCGCCTGCCTCACGCACTGGTTCGTCCGCGTCGGCGTCGAACCGCCGAGCTGGTATTGCCCGAAATGCAACAGCGCCGCCGGCGCCGATTACGTGCTCGGCTTCGCCAGCGGTCTGGGCGCCGCCGGGCTCGACCCGGCGGCCTTCATCGCCGATTATGGAGCTTGGCCATGCTGACCCCGACGACGACGCCCCGCGCCATGATCGCCGAGGAAAACCAGACCGGCATGCACGGCCCCTCGCCGGTGCTCGGGCCGGACGGCCAGGACGCGCGCAAATATCTCGCGTTGCAGGAGCGCGCGGTCCTCAAGGAAGAGATCGCCCGCCCCGAGCTGATCGGCGTGCGCGCGTTCTGGGACCAGTCGATCGCCTCCGGCCTGACGCCGGAGCGGATGGCGACGATCCTGAGGAATTCCATCCGCGGCGACCATCGCTATTTCCTCGAGCTGGCCGAGGAGATGGAGGAGCGCGACGCGCACTACAATTCGGTGCTCTCGACCCGCAAGCGCGCGATCTCTTCGCTGCGCGCCGTCGTCGAGCCGTCGAGCGAAAAGCGGGTCGACAAAAGAATAGCCGACGCGGTGCGCGACCTCTTGGGCGAGCCGCAGTTCCGCGACATGATGCGCGACCTCACCGACGCGTTCGGCAAGGGCTATTCGGCGATCGAGATCGTCTGGGGCGAGAAGGACGGGATGTGGCGCCCGGCCGCCTACAAGTGGCGCGACCCGAAATACTTCACCTTCGACTTCGTCTCGCGCTCGGAGCTGCGCCTGGCCGTGCTCGGCACGATCGACGGCGTCGCGCTGCCGCCGGCGAAGTTCATCGTCCATGCGCCGAAGCTCAAATCGGGCATCCCCATCCGCGGCGGCTTCGCCCGCCTCGCCGCCTGGGCGTGGATGTTCAAGACCTACACCTTGAAAGACTGGATGGCGTTCCTCGACGTCTTCGGCATGCCGATAAGGGTCGGCAAGTATCATCCGGCGGCGACGGCCGAGGATCGGCGCAAGCTCCTCACCGCGGTGTCGCAGATCGCGGTCGACGCGGCGGCGATCATCCCCGAGAGCATGGCGATCGAGTTCATCGAAGCCAAGGGCTTCGCCGACAAGCCGTTCGAGAACATGGCCCGTTTCATGGACGAGCAATTGTCCAAGGTGGTGCTCGGCCAGACGATGTCGACCGACGGCCACGCCGGCGGCCTGGCGCAGGCGAAGATCCACAACCTCGTGCGCGCCGACATCAAGGAGGACGACGCCGACCAGGTCGCCGCGACGATCAACCGCGACCTCGTCGGGCCGTTCTGCGAACTCAACTTCGGCGCCGACGCGATCAAGCCTTACGCGATCTTCCCCGTCGCCGAGCCCGAGGACGTCGCGGCTCTCACCAATTCGCTCGGCGTGCTGGTGCCGCTCGGCCTGAAGGTTTCGATGCGCGAGGCGCGCGAGAAGATCGGCTTCGGCGAGCCCGATGCCGACGAGGAGCTGCTCGCCGCGCCGGCCGCCGACAAGGGCACCCAGAAGCCGCTCAACCCCGCCCAGCTCGACCGCGCCTGGAACCGCGCCGCGCCGCTCGCGCTCAACGCCGAGGACGGCGGCTCGAAGGTCGCGCTCGAAGAGGTCGAGGACATCGCCGCGGCCGGGGCCGAGGACTGGGCGCCGCAGATCTCGCCCATCGTCGCCAAGGTGCTCGCCGCGGCGAAGGCGGCGCGCTCCTACGAAGAGTTTCAGGCGGCGCTCGACAAGCTCGCCGCCGAGATCGACGCCGATCCGCTCGCCAGGCGCCTGGCGGCCGCCGGCCTGAAAGCGCGGGCTCTGGGCGATCTCGGCCTCGGCAAGGCGTGAGCCGATGGCCGACGCCGCCGAGACGCACGCCTTCGACCATCCGCCCGCCGAAGTGCAGCGCTACTTCGACGCCAAGGCGATCAAGCCGAGCTTCGACTGGCGCGACTTCTCCTTCGACGAGCACGCGACCGCGTTCACCGTCGCCAAGAGCGCCGGCTACGACATCCTCGGCGACGTCAAGGACGCATTGTCGAAGGCGATCCGCGAACGCCAGGACTTCGGCGAGTTCGCCAAAGGACTCGAGCCGACGCTGAAGGCCAAGGGCTGGTGGGGCAAGGCGCTCCAGGTCGACCCTGCAAGCGGCGAAGAGCGCGTCGTCCAGCTCGGCTCGCCGCGGCGGCTGCAGACGATCTACTGGGCC
>JBEKFO010000175.1:0-8147 GCA_050013275.1 Roseiarcus sp.
AAGCACGCCCAGCAGGCGGAGAATTTTCGCAAGCTCCTGCTCGCCATCGCCGACGACGCGCGCGTGCTGCTGATCAAGCTCGCCGACCGCCTGCACAACATGCGCACGTTGAATTTCATGCCGGAGGACAAACGCGCCCGCATCGCGCAGGACACGCTCGACATCTACGCCCCGCTCGCCGGCCGCATGGGCATGCAGGGCATGCGCAACGAGCTTGAAGATCTGGCGTTCGGCTACCTGATGCCCGAAGCGCACGAGCTGATCGTGTCGCGGCTGGAGGAACTGAAGGCCAAGAACGGCGCGCTGATCGCGCGCATCGCCGCCGAGCTGACCGATCAGTTCGCCCGGCGCGGCATCAAGGTCGAGGTCAAGGGGCGCCAGAAAAAGGCCTATTCGATCTGGCGCAAGATGGAGCGCCGCTCGATCGCCTTCGAGCAGCTCTCGGACATCTACGGCTTCCGCATCCTGGTCGACACGGTCGCCGACTGCTACGCCGCGGTCGGCGTCGCGCACACCACCTGGCCGAGCGTGCCCGGCCGCTTCAAGGACTATATCTCGACCCCCAAGCAGAACGACTATCGCTCGATCCACACCACCGTCATCGGCCCGGGCAGCCAGCGCGTCGAATTGCAGATCCGCACCCACGACATGCACGAGATCGCGGAATACGGCATCGCCGCGCACGCGCTCTACAAGGATCGCCACGGCCAGCCGGAAGCGATCGACGCCAGCGAGAGCCGCGCCTATCGCGGCCTCCGGCAGACCATCGAGACGCTGGCGAGCGACGATTCGGAAAAGTTCCTCGAGCACACCAAGCTCGAACTGTTCCAGGACCAGGTGTTCTGCTTCACCCCCAAGGGGCGGCTGATCGCGCTGCCGCGCGGCGCGACCGCGATCGATTTCGCCTACGCCGTCCACACCGACGTCGGCAATTCCGCCGTCGGCGCCAAGATCAACGGCCGCATCGCGCCACTGATCTCGACCTTGCGCAACGGCGACGAGGTGCTGATCACCCGCTCCGACAGCCGCACCCCACCCGCGGCTTGGGACAGCCTGGTGGTGACCGGGCGCGCGCGCGCCGCCATTCGCCGCGCCACCCGCGAAGCGGCCAAGGCGCAGTACGGCGGCCTCGGGCGTCAGATCATAGAGCGCGCCTTCGCGCGAGCGGGGCGCAAGTTTTCCGAGGCCAAGCTGAAGAGCGCGCTGTCGCGCCTCGCGCGCAGCTCCGTCGACGACGTGTTCATAAGCGTCGGGCGCGGCGAACTCTACTCGGCCGACGTGGTGCGCGCGATCTATCCCGACTTCAAGGAGGAGCGCAAAGCCGGTCCGGCGCTGGCGCCCGGCGAAGCCGGTTGGTTCGGCCTCGCCAAGGCGGCCAATCTGGTGTTTCGCGTCCCCGGCAAGGGCGAGAACGGCGAGGCGTTGCCGCTGCGCGGCATCGACTGGGACATGCCGGTGCGATTCGCCCCGAAGGGCGGCGCCGTTCCGGGCGAACGCATCGTCGGCATCCGCACGCCGGGCGAAGGGATCACCATCTATCCCATCCATTCGCCCGCGCTCGTCGCCTACGACGACAAGCCGGAGCAATGGCTCGACGTGCGCTGGGACCTCGACACCGCCACCAAGTCGCTCTACCCCACGCAGATCCTGGTGACGACGCTCAACGAGCCGGGCGCGCTCGGCGTCATTGCGACGACGATCGGCGAAGCGGGCGCCAATATCGACAACGTCGTGTTCAGCCCCAGCGGGCCGGACTTCCGCCAGGTGCGTTTCGATCTGGAAGTCGCCGACATCCAGCACCTCAACGCCGTCCTCGCGCAATTGCGCGGCAAGAGCGTGGTCAGCAAGGTCGAGCGGCTCAGCGGCTGAGGAGAAGCAAGCAATGCCGCTCTATTTCGCCTATGGCGCGAACATGGACGTCGAGGCGATGGCGAAGCGCTGTCCGCGCTCTGAGCCGCTGGGCTTGGCGCGGCTGATGCGCCACCGCCTCGCGGTCATGCGCGAGGGCTGGTTGACGGCGACGCGCGACGCCGTCGCCAACGTCGACGGCGTGTTGTGGACGATCGCGCTCGCCGACATGCCCGCGCTCGATCGTTACGAGGGACTCGGCGATGGCCTCTACGTCAAGGCGGCGCAGCCGGTGGTCGTCGCCGGCGGCGCCAAGCGGGCGCTGATCTATTTCGGCGCCAATAGCGGGCCCGGCGTCGCGCGAGCGGACTATATCGCCGACGTGCTGCGCGCTGCGAAGCGGTGGGCTCTGCCGGCCGCCACGATCGCGCGGATCGAACGATTCGCCGCCGACGCGGGGGCTGCGAGCCCGTCCGACCGCGCCGCGGCGCCGGCGACGAAGCCGGTTCGGCCGCTCTTCGCCACGCCTTTCGACCGAAAGTGAAGCTCGTTATTGCGAACCCGCCGCGCTCTCGCTCCAGCTCATGCCCTCGCGACCGCGGATGTAGCCGTTGACGAACGGCGTCGGCGCCACGAGCGCGCGCAGGCTCGCAAGCGCCTCGTCCGGCGCGATACGGCGGTCGAGAACGCCGCGATAGAGCTCGGCGACCTTCACCATGTCGGTCGACTGCGGCGACAGGCGGAAATGCGTCACGCCGGCGGTCTGCAGCGCGTCGAGCTCAGGGAGCAGCGCGGCGTAGCCGTGCGACATGGTTTGCGTGCCGTTGATCGTCAGCAGAGGCTTGCCGTCGATCTGGTCCGCGGCGAGGCCGTCGCGATCGATCTCGCAGACGAACTGGCAGGCGTCCTTGTTCAGCCCGTAGGCGCGCGCGTGATAGCAGCGCATCGAGATCGAAAGCGGCTGGCGGCCGAACGCCATCGTCTCGGTCTCGACCGGGCAGTGGCGCGCCAGCGTCGCGACCGCCGCCGCCGACAGCTCGACCGGGGTGTTCACCCGAACCGCCCCGTTGCGCACCAGGAAGTCGAGCGTCGCCTCGTTGAACATGTTGATGAAGGGGCCGGCGACGTGCGGAGCGCCGGCGAGCAATTTGATGCTGGCGACGTCATTGGCCTCGATCATCAGCTCGCCGCGGCAACGCTCGCGGATCGCCTCCATCTCGGCGTCGGTGGTGACCAGCGCCAGGGTCGAAAGCACGACCTGTTTGCCGGCCGCGCGCAGGCGCGCGGCGATCGCCGGCAGGTCGTCGACGAAGAACGGTTCGCGTTTGGAGCACACCGCCTCGCCCAGATAGACGCACTCGACCGGCGCCTCGTCGGCGATACGGTAGTAGAAGTCGCGCCGGCGCTCCGGCTTCCAGTTGAACAGGATCGGTCCCAGCGTCAGCGCGCTCATCGCCAGCCCTTCTTATAGGCGCTCAAGGTGACCTTCCCGCCCTCGGCGATGGCGTTGAGATCGCCGATCGCCGCCGGAGTTTCTTCGCCGCGCGCCAGCGCGTCGAGCACGGCGCGGAACGCCGCGACGACCTGCCCGACATAGGCGCGGCTGCGCTGTCGTCCCTCGATCTTCAGCGCCGTCACGCCGGCCGCCTTGAGTTGCGTGAGGATCGACACCGCATTGAGCCCCACCGGCTCTTCGAACAGATAGGAGACTGCGCCGTTGACCGCGAGGCGGCACTTGCAGGGGGTCGGATAGGCCGCGTTCTCGCTCTTGGCGTAACGGTTCATCGTCACCTCGCCGAGGCGCGACACCATGAACTCGCCGTCCTCGTGGTAGGAGACGAACTCGGCCGGCGCGCAGACGCCGTCGCTGCTCGGCGAGCGGCCGGTGATGTAGGAGGACAGGAAGCAACGTCCTTCGACCATCGTGCCTAAGGAGCCGAACGCGAACACTTCCGCTTCGACCTGCATGCGCGCGATCAGCGCCCCGACCTCCTCGACCGAAAGCACGCGCGGCAGGACCACGCGGCTGATGCCGAAATTCTCGCGGTAGAAGTCGATCGACTGCGGATTGGAGGCCGCCGCCTGCACCGAGAGGTGCCGACGCAGTTTGGGATAGCGGCGGGTCGCATAGTCGAGCACGCCGATATCGGCGAGAATGACCGCGTCCGCACCGAATTCCGCGGCGTGGTCGACAGCGCGCCGCCAGGGCTCGACGTCGCCGGCGCGCGGAAAGGTGTTGACGGCGACGAGCACGCGCCGGCCGCGCGCGTGGGCGTAGGCGATGCCCTCGCGCATCTCCTTGAGGTCGAAGTTCAGGCCGGGGTAGTTGCGCGCGTTGGTGCAGTCGCGAAAGCCGCAATAGACGGTGTCGGCGCCGGCGTCGACCGCCGCGCGCAACGAGGCCGGCGTGCCGGCGGGGCAGACCAGCTCGAGATAGGTCGCAGGTCTCACGCCGCCTGTCCTTCCCGACGGCGCTGCCGCGCTTCCAGCTTGCTCAGGCGCTTCTTGAGCGTTTCGTTCTCCGCGCGCAGACGCTCGTTTTCCGCCGCGGCGGCGTCCGCGCCGCCGTCCGGCGCCGCGCGCGGCGGCAGCAGGAGGTCGCGCAGACGCTCGGCCCGGCGCTCCCAGCTCAAGACGGCGGAGCGCGCGAAGCGTTGCAGCGGGCCGAGCAACGAGGAGGCCTCGTCGATGAGGACGATGGTCTCGCGGTCGAGGACGTTGCGCAACGCCACCACCGCCGAGGTGTCGCCGGCGATCACGATCTCGCGGGTGAAGAACAGGGCGTCGCTGTCGATGCGGCCCTCGAGCAGCGCCAACAGCGCCTCCAACGAGCCCTTGACGCTCGCGTCCGCCTCGGCCGCGTGCGCGCCCGTCAGCTTCAGGGACGGCGCGCCGTCGCCGAATTGCAGCAGGAACCGATGCGGCAGATCGGTCAGCTCGATGAGGACGACGGTGCGGCGAAATTCCCCGAGCACGCGGAACAGATCGGGGTGATTGCGCCCCATTTTGTGAAGAAGCGCCGCCGCGCCGAGATCGAGGAGCGGCGGCGGCGCCGCCGCGATCAATCCGCGCGCCAGGAGCGTCGGAAATTCAGCCTCTTCCATTTCGCTTTCCCCGAAGACCAAGCCCGCCGCGACGCCGCCTCGGGCGGCCGAATGCCACGAAGCATCTTTATTGCCGGCGGCATTGACCTGCGTCAACGTCCCCGGCCCCGGCGCCCGCCCGATTTTGCGCTCGCCTCGGTCAGTTTCAGGCAAGCGGGCGGGGCGATTCTGCCCTCGGAACGGCCCTTCGCTTGTGCGCGCCCAGGCGATCGGCGTCCCCCTTTTTCGAGACGGGGACGAATCTATGCCTGGCATTGAACCTCGCTGCTACCCTTTCGCCGCGATGGGAACGCGCTGCGAACTCAGACTCTACGCCGACGACGAACGCTCCGCGGCGGGCGCCGCGAGCGCCGCGATCGCGGAAGTGCGCCGGATCGAGCGCGCCTATTCGCGCTATCGATCCGACAGCGTCGTCAGCGCGATCAACGAGGCGGGCAAACAGGGCGGCGCGATTTCCCTCAGCCGAGAGGCCGCCGACCTCATCGACCTCGCGTTCGACGCCTATCGCCTTTCCGACGGGTTGTTCGACGTCACTTCCGGCGCCTTGCGCGAAGTCTGGCGGGACGATATCGCCGAGCCGCCGTCATCGCGCCAGATCGCGCCGGTTCTCGCGCGCATCGGCCTTCACAAGGTCGCTTGGGAGCGGCCCCGGCTGTCGTTCGGGCGTCGCGGCATGCAGGTCGACCTCGGCGGAATCGGCAAGGAATACGCCGCGGATCGCGCCGCGAACGCGTGTCGCCGGCGCGGGATCTCGGCCGGGCTCGTCGACCTCGGCGGCGATATCGTGGCGATCGGCCCGCATCCCGACGGAACCTCATGGCGGATCGGCGTCCGCGATCCCAGAGACCCGGAGAGCGCGCTCGCCACGCTGTTCCTGGCGCGCGGCGGCGTCGCGACCAGCGGCGATTATGAACGGTTCTGGGAATTCGACGGGCGGCGATACGGCCACATTTTCGATCCGCGCACGGGTTGGCCGGTTCGCGGATTGTCCTCGGTCACCGTCGCGGCGTCGACGTGCCTGCGAGCGGGACTGTATTCTACGATCGCGATGCTGAAAGGCGAGGATGGGGCGCAGTGGCTCGAAGAGGTCGCCGCGCCCCATGTTCACGTCGACGCCGCCAGCCGCGTCGGCGGGTCACTGCTGTCGCCGAGCGGCGATTTCAGGTCAGCCGCCTGACGCGCTCGCCGAGCGAAACTGCGCCATCAGACTGGTCATGCCGCTGACGAAGCTCTGCTTCGACACCGAGCCGGACTGGGTCGGGTCCAAGGCGGCGTAGACGGCGCTCGCGCCCATCGCCACGAAGCCCGCGGTCGGCTTCATGGTCTGAAACGCTTGCGTGAACTGCGCCTTGGTGATCGAGCCGGCGCCCGATGTGTCGATCTTGTTGAACAGGTTGGTCATCTTCTGCGCCGGCGGAGCGCGCATGCTCGCGCCCGACATCGCTTGGGGCGAGAAACTGCCGGCCACGCCGGAAACGCTCATGCTCATTTTGTCCTCCTGCTGGGGCTCTCGAGCCCATGGCGAGGCGACGACGGTATCGCCGCGAAACTGGAGCCGGCCTTGCCGAAGGCCGCGAAAAACCGAACATTGGCGATTTGTATACGAAGACGGCCGGCGGCGACCCGCGAGCGCTCGAGAAAAGCGGCGCATTTACCGCCGCGTCGGCGTCGCCTTAACCGAATTTTTCCGCGCCGGCGGCACTGTGGCGAGCAAACGCCGCGAGGGCGGCGGCGGCAGGCGCCATCATGCTCAAGAACGCGTTGATCTTCGCGGTGGCCGCTTTGGTCATCGGCTTTTCGGCTCCCGAGTTCTTTCCCGAGCGCCTCGCCGCGCCTGCGGCGTCCAAGCTCCGCGCGGCCGCTCCGCTCGCCCCTGCGGCGACCGAAACGGCGACGGCGACGGCGGCCGAGCCTGGTTACCGCGAAGCGTCGATCGCGGCGGACGCGGTCGGCCAATTCCACACCAATGCTTTGATCGAGGGGCAAGAGGTCGAGGTGATGATCGACACCGGCGCGACAATGGTGGCGCTGAGCGCGGACACCGCCGCGCGCCTCGGCGTCGTCGTCGATCCCGCCGCGCCCAAGCTGCGCACGCACACCGCCAGCGGCGACTCGTTCGTCTCGCCGGTCGTCCTCAAGCAGATCAGCCTTGGCTCGATCTATATGAACGACGTGCAGGCCTGGGTGATGGCGCCGGGCGCGGGAACCGCCAATCTTCTCGGCGCGAGCTTCCTCAAGCGGCTGGCCGCGGTCGAACAGCGCGACGGCGTGCTGGTGCTGAAGCAATAACCGGACCGAAGCTGCGAATTTGAGCGACCGGCTTTTTATCGGAGCCGCGATCGGCTAGGCAATGGCGTCGCTCCCCCTCCCCCCGAGGCCGCCCTTGATCCCGAAGCCGCAACCCCAGCTCAGCCCCAACAGCTACGCCTACGAAACGCAGCCGATGGTCAAGCCGACTGGCTTTCGCGAGTACGACGCGCGCTGGCTCTACCAGAAGGAGATCAACCTGATGGGCGTGCAGGCGCTGGGCATGGGCCTGGGCGCCCTGCTCGGCGAATTGGGGGTAAAAAAGGAGATCGTCGTCGGCCACGACTATCGCTCCTATTCGAGCGCGATCAAATACGCGCTGATCTCGGGCCTGACCGCCGCGGGCGTGCGGGTGCGCGACATCGGCCTCGCCATCACGCCGATGGCCTATTTCGCCCAGTTCGCGCTCGACGCGCCCGCCGTCGCGATGGTCACCGCCTCGCACAACGACAACGGTTGGACCGGCGTCAAGATGGGGGCGGCGCGGCCGGTGACCTTCGGACCGGAGGAGATGAGCCGGCTCAGCCAGATCGTGCTCGGCGGCGAGTTCCACGCCTGCGAAGGCGGCGCCTATGAGTTCGTCGCCGACTTTGCCGCCCGCTACATCGCCGACCTCACCGCGCGGCCGAAGCTGCGGCGCAAGCTCAAGGTCGTCGCCGCCTGCGGCAACGGCACGGCGGGCGCCTTCGCGCCGCTCTTGCTCGGCGCTCTCGGCTGCGAAGTCGTTCCGCTCGATTGCGATCTCGACTTCACCTTCCCGCGCTACAATCCCAACCCCGAGGACCTGCACATGCTGCACGCGATGGCGGCGGCGGTTAGGCAAAGCGGCGCGGACGTCGCGCTCGGCTTTGACGGCGACGGCGACCGCTGCGGCGTCGTCGACAACGA
>JBEKFO010000176.1:0-8132 GCA_050013275.1 Roseiarcus sp.
GCGCCTTCGTCGCCGGCTTGCTGCTCGCCGAGACCGAATATCGGCGCGAAATCGAAGTGACCATCGAGCCGTTCGATCGCTTCGACGTTGGTCAGCGCGAGAGCGTCGAGCCAGGAGGCGTTGCGCGCGAGCCGGCCGAGGCCGAACGGCCCCAACGCGACGCCCGCCAGGAGATAGCCGAGCACCGGGCTGACGCGGATGCGAAAGAACAGCGGCGCGACGACTCCCGCCGTGACCAGGAAGAGCAGCGCCTCCTTGTAGATGGCGAGATCGAACGGCGCGTTCATTTTCGGGCCCCTTCGGTCGGCGCGGGATGAGCGGGTCGGATGCGAGCTTAATCGATTTGCGTTCGCGCGCGATCCCTTCTTGGCGTCGGCGAATCGCGCTCGCGGCGGCGCTCGCAAGCGTGTTAAAGGCGAGGTCCGTTCCAGGGGAGCCCGCCATGACCGTTCGATCGCACCACGATGACGTTCTCTCGATCATGGCCTTGGCGCCGGTGATCCCGGTATTGACGGTTCGCGACGCCGAGGATGGCGTCGCCCAGGCCAAGGCGCTGGTGGCCGGCGGGCTGCGCGCGATCGAGGTGACGCTGCGCACCTCCGGCGCGCTCGGCGCGATCGCGGCGATCGCGAGCCGCGTTCCCGGCGCCACGGTCGGCGCCGGCACGATCACGCATCCCGGGCAGATCGAGGCCGCCGTGGCCGCGGGCGCGCGCTTTCTCGTCAGCCCCGGGGCCTCGCCGCGGCTCGCGCAGGCCGCGGCCGAGTCGCCCGTGCCCTTTCTGCCTGGCGTCGCCACCGCCTCGGAGGCGATGACGCTGATGGAACTGGGTTTTCGCGCGATGAAATTGTTTCCCGCCGAGGCGGTCGGCGGCGTCAAATTGCTCGGTTCGCTCGCCGGGCCGTTGCCGGACCTGAAGTTCTGCCCGACCGGCGGCATCGACCTCGCCAAGGCGTCCACCTATCTGGCGCTGCCCAACGTCGCCTGCGTCGGCGGCTCGTGGATGCTGCCGCGCCAGGCGCTCGCCGACGGCGATTACGCCGCCATCGAAGCCCTTTCGCGCGAGGCGGCGACGCTTCGGGATCTATAAATACGTAAACATATAGTACAAGTGGCGACGCAATCCGAATCGCCATGTTTCGCAGCCTCGCCGAGGGTCCCGGGTCCTGGTCGAAGACCGGCCCGGCCGCGCCGCGATCCAGTCCGCAGTGGGGACACGAAAGCGCACTCAAGTCGTTGAAACCGCTTCACCGCGGACGAGACCGACCACCCGCGTCGAGGTCGGTCATGGCTTCGCGACCCCCTGCGCGTCACTCGGACGTTTCGACCCGGTCGCGTTGCGCGCGGACGATCGCTTCGGCGTCTCTCGGGGGACGGTCGCAACGGCGGGGATCACGGCGCGCCAAACGCAGAAACCCCCTCGACGGAGAATCGAGGGGGCGATTGGAACGTCAGCCGGAAAGGAAGAGGCTCAGGCGGCCTGGGCTTCGGCCGCCGAGGCCTCGGCGCGCTTCTTGACGATTTCGCGCTTCAGCGCGGCCGCGCCGTCCGAAAGGTCGGCGTCGCGGGCCTTGACGAGGAAATTGTCGAGCCCGCCG
Source organism: Roseiarcus sp. (assembly GCA_050013275.1). GTDB lineage: Bacteria > Pseudomonadota > Alphaproteobacteria > Rhizobiales > Beijerinckiaceae > Roseiarcus. The sequence goes on from JBEKFO010000176.1 coordinate 1,599, forward strand.
CGATGCTCGACCGAACGCAGCGCCGCGGCGGCGACGCGCAGGCGCACCGCGCGGCCGAGCGCGTCGGAGATCAGCGTCACTTGGCACAGGTTCGGCAAGAAACGCGTGCGCGTCTTGCGATTGGAATGGCTGACCTTATTGCCGGTCTGGACGGCGATTCCCGTCAGCTCGCAACGGCGTGACATAGCGCAACTTCCCTTGAACGAAATAGGATTAACGACTCCAGGCGATCTCAACGGCGCGCCGGCGGCCTTACGAAAAAGCGCCATCGCCGCCAATCGGGCCCTGGCGTCTCGGGTCGGCGGTCTATAGGGGAAGGGGTCTCGGGCGTCAAGCGCGATGGAGGACGACACGAATGAACGCAAGCGTCGCCGCGGACCCGCTGGGGGCAGTGCCTCGCCTTAATGCGCTGCGCGAGGCGATCGCGACGCGCGCGCGCGACTGCGGGCGCGACCCGGCGTCGGTGAACCTCGTCGCCGTGTCGAAGACATTTTCGGCCGACGAGGTCTGGCCGACCATCGCGCTCGGCGGCCAGATCGTGTTCGGCGAAAACCGCGTCCAGGAGGCCAAGCCGAAATGGTCCGACTTGCGGGCGCGGGCCGCCGCCATCGGCAGGAACGTCGAGTTGCATCTCATCGGCCCGCTGCAAAGCAACAAGGCGCGCGAGGCCGTCGAGTTCTTCGACGTCATCCAGACCGTCGACCGCGTGAAAATCGCCGCCGCGCTTGCCGCCGCGATGGCCAAGACCGGCAAGAAGCCGCGCCTCTTCATCGAGGTCAACACCGGCGGCGAGCCTCAGAAGGCGGGCGTCGCTCCCAACGAAGCGGACGCCTTCATCGCGCTCTGCCGGACGCGATACGGGCTTTCGATCGAGGGGCTGATGTGCGTCCCGCCGCTGGGCGAGCAAGCCTCGCCGCATTTCGCGCTGCTGCGCGTCATCGCCGAGCGCAACGGTCTGAAAGAGCTGTCGATGGGCATGAGCGCCGACTGGCCGCTCGCGATTCAGCTCGGCGCGACGCTGGTGCGGGTCGGCAGCGCGATCTTCGGCGCGCGAGCCTGACGCGGGCCGCAAGCTCGCCGGCGCCGATTGCCAAGCCGGGCTGGTTGCGCGAATTTGCCGGCAGGACGTGCGCCGGCGTCCCGTAAGCGGCGCTCGACGAGGCGACGATGAAGCGAGGAGCGGATCGCGACAGAGGGTGGCGCGCGCGCTTGGGCCTGCTGGGCGCGGCGGCGATCATGCTCGTCGCGAGCTCGGCGGCGAGCGAGGCGCGAAATTTGGCGCTCGTCGTCGGCAACGACGACTACGCCCATGTCGCGACGTTGAAGACCGCGGTCGGCGATGCGCGGGCCGTCGCCGATACGCTGGAGAAGATCGGCTTCGTCGTGCGACGCGCCGAGAATGTCGATCGCGACGCGATGAACCGCGCGCTGGAGGCGTTCGACGCCTCGGTGCAGCCGGGCGACCGGGCGCTGTTCTTCTATTCGGGTCACGGCTTCGAGATTTCCGGCGCCAATTATCTGCTGCCGGTCGATGTGCCGGCAGCCGAGGGCAAACGATTCGAGCGCGTGCGCGATTCGGCCATCGCGGTGGAGCGGGTGATCGACGGCGTGCGCGCGCGCGGCGCGAGCGTGACTGTGCTCGTGCTCGACGCCTGCCGCGACGATCCGTTTGCGCCTCCGGGCACGCGCGCGGCCGCGACCTCAGGCGGTCTGGCGCGCATCGACGCGCCCGAAGGCGTGTTCGTATTGATGTCGGCGGGCGCCAAGCAGGAGGCGCTGGACCGTCTCTCCATCGGCGACCAGGAGAAGAATTCGGTCTTCACCCGCGTATTTCTCGGCGAACTCGCCAAGCCCGGCCAGACGCTGGTGCAGATCGCCAAAGCGACCCAGATCGGCGTCAGGAATCTCGCCGCCATGGTCGGCTTCGATCAAACGCCCGCCTATTACGACGAAGTGGTCGGCGACGTCGTGCTTTCGGATGCCGGGCCGAGCGCGCCGAGCGCCGAGGCCGCTCCAAGCCAAGACGCGCAAGTCGCATTGGCGCCGACGCGCCAACAGCTCGCCGCCCTGACGCCGGATCCGCATCTTTCCGACGCTCCCAAGGTCGGCGCCGGCGCGCCGATCGCCAGTTTCATGCGCTCGAACGCCGGCTGGACGGTGACGCTCTCGCTGCCCGAACCCGCCACGGCGATTTCCTATCGCATCGGCGAAGCCGGCGCGTTCAAGCCGACGGGCCTGTTGGACGTGCTGGATCAACGCAGCGGGCAGCGCATGCCCAATCCGTCCTTCCCGATGGCGCGACAGGCCGCGGCGACGATCATCGAGGTGCGCTACGAAACGCCGGACGGCGCCACGGTCGGCCCTTTCCCGATTCGTTTCGATCCGGAGGTCGCGCTGTTTCGCGAGCAGAAACAAATTCTCGAGCAAATGCCGTCGAGCTGGGCCGAATTCGGCGGCTATAACGACGTTCTGATCTATTTTACCACGCTCGTCAGTTATCGCTGCGCGATCGCGGAGGTCCGCTATGGGCTCGACGACGGCGAACCGCTGCAACGCTACGACCTGCCGGCGTGCAACGCCAACGACCCGTTCAGCGTGCCGGAAAACGCCAAGCTGTTCCTGAAGGCGCCGCCCAACACCAAGGCGATCCATTTGCAGATCACCTGGCGCGACGGAACGCAGTCCGAGGTCTCCACGATCGAGCGGCGGTAGGGCGCCGATCCGCTTGGGTTGGGACGCGTGCTTGATTTGTGGCGGGCGCTCGTTAAGTTCAGGCGCGAAAGCGCCGCGCTAGGCCGATGCCGGCGCGCGGGCGAGCAGTCCTGATGACTTCGAGTCAGCAAGCGATCGTCGACGACCCGGCGCCCGTTCCTCCCGCCATCGCGGTCGAGCGGCTGACGCGGGCCTTCGGCGACCGCGTCGTCGTCCGCGAAGTCAGTTTCGCGGTTCGTCCGGGAGAAATCTTCGGCCTGATCGGCCCCAACGGCGCCGGCAAGAGCACGGTGGTGAAGATGCTGACGACCATGCTGCCGCCGACTTCGGGCGGCGGGCGCATCGCCGGCTTCGATATCGTGCGCGAGGCGAAAGAGGTTCGCGGCCGCATCGGCTACGTGCCGCAGCTGCTCAGCGCCGACGGCGCTCTCACCGCCTACGAGAATCTCCTGCTCTCGGCGCGGCTCTATCTGATTCCGCGGCGCGAACGGGAGGCGCGCATCGACGCGGCGTTGCGCGAGATGGAGCTCGACGAGGCCAAGGACCGGCTGGTGCAGACGTTTTCCGGCGGCATGATCCGCCGGCTCGAAATCGCGCAGAGCATGCTGCACAATCCCGCGGTGCTGTTCATGGACGAGCCGACGGTCGGCCTCGATCCGGTCGCGCGCCACAGCGTATGGGATCGCGTGCGTTCTTTACGCGAGCGATTTGGCACGACGATGCTGTTGACCACCCACCTGATGGACGAGGCCGACGTGTTGTGCGATCGCATCGGCGTTCTGCACGCGGGCGTGTTGGAGGCCGTCGGCACGCCGGCCGAACTCAAGGCGCGTGTCGGGCCGCAGGCGACGCTCGACGACGTTTTCGCGGCGATCGCCGGGGGCCAGATCGCCGACGAAGGCAGTTTTAGAAGCGTTCGCGCCGAGCGCCGCGCCGAGCGCGCCCATGGCTGACGCCGTCCCAGCGGCGGCGCCCGCCCGCCTCGACCGCATCGCCGGCTATTTCACGCAAGTGTTCGCGGTCGCCGACACCGAAGTGCGCAAATTGCGGCACGATCCCAGCGAGTTGATGACGCGCGCGCTCCAACCCGCGATCTGGCTGCTGCTGTTCGGCCAGGTGATGGCGCAGGTGCGCGGCCTCGGCCCGCAGCACGGGCGCTACATCGACTTTCTCGCGCCCGGCATTCTCGCCCAGAGCGTGCTGTTTTCCGCAATCTTTTACGGCATCGCGGCGATCTGGGAGCGGGATCTCGGCGTGCTGCATCGCTACATGGCGAGCCCGGCGCCGCGCACCGCGCTGGTGCTCGGCAAGGCGGTGTCGTCGGGGGTGCGCGGCCTGTCGCAAGCGATCATCGTCTATCTGCTCGCCATCGCGCTGGGCATCGGCATTTCGTTCTCGCCGGCCAATATTCTGGGGGCGGCGGCGATGATCGTCGTCGGCTCGGCGCTGTTCTCGACCTTCTCGCTGATCATCGCTTGCATCGTGAAGACGCGCGACCGCTTCATGGGCATCGGCCAAGTGCTGACCATGCCGATCTTTTTCGCCAGCAACGCGATCTATCCGATCGACCTCATGCCGGGTTGGCTGAAGGCGATCTCTTCCGCCAATCCGCTCACCTACGAGGTCGACGCGCTGCGCGCGCTGATGCTCAGCGGATCGGCGAGTGAATATGGACTTATGACCGACTTCGCCATTCTCGCCGCGTTCACCGGCGTCTTCACCATCATCGCGGCGCGCATGTACCCGCGCTTGACGACCTGAGGGCAAAATCGCGCAGTTTTCGCGAAAGCTTGCTATAGGACCGTCGTCGCGAAGGGGAGCTCGACGTGAGTGGATTGATTCTGACTTTGAACGCCGGCACGTCGTCGGTGAAATTCGCCGCCTTCGCGCGCGAGGCGGCGGGCCTGGAGGCGCTGGCCTCGGGCCAGATCGAGGGGCTCGGCGCCAAGGCGACCTTCCTCGCCGAGACGACGGCGGGAGCCAAGCGCGCCTACACGTTCGACGAGAGCCACGGCCGCGTCGACCACCGCGTCGCAATGGCCGCGATTCTGAACTGGCTGGGGCAGGCCGGCCTGGATCGCGACGTCGTCGCCGTCGGCCACCGCGTCGTCCACGGCGGACCGGATTTCGCCGAACCCGTCGCGATCGACCACGCCGTTCTCGAGAAACTGCGGCGCTACGTCCCGCTCGCGCCGCTGCATCAGCCGCACAATCTGGCCGGCGTCGAGGCCGCGCTCGAAGTGTTCCCGAAGGCGCTGCAGGTCGCCTGCTTCGACACGGCGTTTCACCGCAGCCATCCGTTCATCGCCGACACGTTCGCGCTGCCGCGTTCGTATTACGACGACGGCGTGCGGCGTTACGGCTTTCACGGGCTCTCCTATGAATTCATCGCGCGACGATTGCGCGCAATCGCGCCGGCCGCCGCGGCCGGGCGCGTGATCGTCGCCCACCTCGGGAACGGCGCCTCGATGTGCGCGATCCGCGACGGGCGTTCGGTCGCCTCGACCATGGGTTTCACCCCGCTCGACGGCTTGCCGATGGGCACCCGCTGCGGTCAGATCGATCCCGGCGTCATCTTCTATTTGATGGCCGAGAAGGGCATGAGCGCAAGCGCGATCTCGGACCTTCTCTACAAGGAGTCCGGACTCAGGGGCATGTCCGGCCTTTCGCACGACATGCGCATCCTGGAGGCGTCCGACAGCTCCGCCGCGCATGACGCGATCGCCTATTTCGTCGCGCGCATCCGCCGCGAAATCGGCGCTCTCGCGGCGACGATCGACGGCGTCGACGCGATCGTCTTCACCGCCGGCATCGGCGAACACGCCTGGCGCGTTCGCGAGGCGGCGCTGGCCCGCATGGAATGGCTCGGCGTTCGCCTGGATCGCGAGGCCAACCGCAAAAACGCGCAGCTCATCAGCGCCGCCGGATCCCCGACCGCGGTCTACGTGCTGCCCACCGACGAAGAGCGCATGATCGCCGAACACACGGCGAGGACGGCGGGCCTGACGACCTAATCCGCGTCCCGCGCGGCGCCGGCTTTGGCGAACTCGGGTTTCAGCGCGCGATAAAGGCTGACGAAGCGCCCGCGAACGCCGGCGAAGGCCTCGGCGAGCGACGCATCGGGCGCGACGACGTCGGCGATCTGGGGCGGCTCGCAGAGATCTTCGGGCGCCTCTCCGGTCGCCGCGAGCCGCGCCAGCCGCGCGGCGCCGAAAGCCGGTCCGGACTCGCCGCCGCGATAGCGCACGACTTCGCAGCGAAGCGCGGCGGCGATCATGCGCGTCCATAGCGCGCTTTTGGCGCCGCCGCCGATCAGGCCGACGCGGCTGAAGGAATCGCCGGCCGCTTCGAGGCAGTCGCGCGCATCGGCGAGCGTGAAAGCGACGCCCTCCATCACGGCGCGGGTGAGCTCGGCGCGCGTGGCGCCTTCGCCGAGGCCGAACACGACGCCGCGCGCGTGCGGGTCGTCGTGCGGCGTGCGCTCGCCCGAGAGATAGGGCAGGAAGATGGTCTCGCCGGGCCCGCGATAGTCGTTCGCGGCCTCGGCCTCGAGTTCGACGACTTCGCGCCCGAAGAGGCGCGCGACGAAGGCCAGCGCGCCGGCGCCGTTGAGCATCGCCGCCATGCGATACCAGCGTTTCGGCAGCGCATGCGCGAAGCTGTGCACCAGTTTTTCGGGCGCGGCGCGATAGCGGTCGGAGGCGACGATCAGCTGGGTCGCCGTGCCGAGCGAAATGAACGCGTCGCCGGGGCGGATGGCGCCGAGCCCGATCGCCCCGACCGCCGCGTCGCCTCCGCCGGCCGCGACGACGACGTCGCGCG
>JBEKFO010000177.1:0-8100 GCA_050013275.1 Roseiarcus sp.
CAATTGTGCAACGATCTTAACGGTTTTTTCACCACGAGCGCCGAAACATCCCACAGTGGCGCCCTGATTAGCCGAAGGCGCTTCGATCGGCACAACCTCGGCGACGGTTGCAACCATGAACACCGCGGCGGCTTGGAACGTCAGAGGCGTAGGGCGGGAGACGCGCGCGTTCGCTGAACAGGCCGCGCGCCGCGCCGGGATGAGCCTGGGCGATTGGCTCGACGAAGCAGTCGCCGACAAGGCCGCCGAACAAGGCGTCGAACCCGACGATCTCGACACCGACGACAGGCTCGACGCAATCGGCGAACGCATTTCGCGGCTTTCGCGCCGCGACGACGGTTCGGACGAGAATTTGCATTTTGGTCCGCGCGGCGAATCGCGCCGCAGGCCGCACAACCGCGTCCCGAGCCGCGACGAGGCTCGGCGCGCCGACGAATTGCTCGAGGCCGCGATCGCCAGGCTCGAAAGCCGCGCCGAACGCACCGAATCGCGCGCCGCGCGCGCGTTCGAATCGGTCGCGCGCTGGATCGAGCGCAGCCAGACCGATCGCGTCGAGGAACGAGCCACGCTTCAGGCCGTCGCCGAAAAGCTCGACGCGATCGATCACCGCACCGCCCGCCAGCAATCCGCGTCCGCCGACGCGCCGAGCCGCTTGGAATCGCGCCTCGAAAGGACCGAACGCGAGCTCGAAGCGCGCATGGCCGCGCTCGCGCGCCGCGTCGAGGCCGTCCAGGATCGGCGGCGCGAGGCGCCGCGCGCGCCCGATCATCCGCGCCTCGACTTGCAGGACGCCGTATCGCAAATCTCTCGCCGACGCAGCGAACTCGACGCGCGCGCGAGCGGCGCCGCGCCGGAGGCGGTGGAAAAGCCGCGGCCCTCGCCCGCGCCCGTCGAAGGGCGCGCCCCGACCCCGGCGCGCGCCCCGGCGCCGACCGACGCGCTGCGCGACGAAATCATGGCCCTGAGCGTGCGCCTGGAGCAAATGCGCCGCGAGCAGAACGAACACCGCGCGCAGCCGCCCGTCGACGTGCAGGGGCTGCGCGACGAGATCATGGCTCTGAGCGTGCGCCTCGAACAGATGCGCCGCGAGCAGAACGAACATCGCGCAAAACCGCCCGTCGACGTGCAGGGACTGCGCGCCGAAGTCGCCGCGATGTCGCGCAGCCTCGCCGATCTTGCGCCACGCAACGCCGTCGCCGCGCTGGAAGGCGCGATTCGCGACTTGAGCGATCGCGTCGCGGCGATTCGCGACAACGGCGGGCGCGAAGCGCTGGTCGCGCCACTCGAGGCGCTGGTCGGTCAAGTCATGGACGCTCTGCGCGCGCACGATCCGCAAGCGGCCGTGCAGGGCCTCGAACGCGAGATTCGCGCGATCGACGCCAAGGTCGACGCGATCGCGCAAGGCGCCGTCAATCCCGCGACGTTCGAGCGCATTCGCTCGCAAACCGAGGAAGTCCGCAATCTTCTGGCGGCGGCCGCCATGCGCCCGGTGCCGGTCGAACGGCTGGAAAAACAGATCGGCGAGCTCGCGGACCGCGTCGAGCGGTTGGCGTCCAGTCCCGCGCCCCATGCGGAATCGGCCCGGGTCGTCGCGCTGCTGTCCGAGGCGCGCGCGCAGATCGAACGGGCGACGCCGCCGGCGGCTTTGTCGGCGATCGAGCAACGCCTCGAACAACTTGCGCAGCGGATGGATCAGGCGCTGCAGCGTCCGCAGGCGGGCTCGAGCGTCGACCCGCGGGCCATCGAGGACTTGGCGCAGCGCATCGACGCCATTCGCGCGTCCGTCGATCGTCAGAGCGGCTCGCAACCCGACGCCGCCAAGCTCGAAGCCGCGCTGCGCGACATCAGTCAGAAGCTCGACCGCCCGTCGGCCGCAGGGGTCAACACGGACGTGCTCACGACGATGCTCCAGGATTTGGGCGCGCGCATCGACCAGCGCGCCACTCCGACCATCGACATCAAGCCGATCGAGCAGGCCCTGCGATCGCTCGGCGACCGCACCGTAGAGTTCGACACGACGCCGATCGAGAACATGATGCGCGACCTCGGCGCCAAGCTCACAGCGCCGACCGCCGTCGACATGAGCCCGCTTGAAGGTCTGCTGCGCGAAATCAATCAGAAGTTGGATCGCGACGCGACGGCGAAGGTCGATCCGAAATTCGTCGAGCAGGCCGCCGATCTTCTCGCTCAGCGTTTGGAGCGGCGCGACGGACAGCGCGTCGACGCCGACGCGCTGGCCAACCAGATTTCCGAAATCCACGATCGTCTCGACGCTTTGCAACAGGAGGGTTCGCCCAAGTCCGCGCTCGACCAGCACATGGTCGCCGACTTGATCGCGGAACTCGACGCGACGCGCCGAACCATGCAATCGCTGCCGGCGGCGGAAGCTTCGCCGAAGTCCGCGCTCGATCAGCACATGGTCACCGACCTGATCGCCGAGCTCGACGCGACGCGCAGGGCATTGCAATCGCAGCCCGCGCCGGACGCGTCGCCGAAGTCGGCGCTCGATCAGCACATGGTCACCGACCTGATCGCCGAACTCGACGCGACGCGCAGGACCCTACAATCGCTGCCCGCGCCGGACGCTTCGGCCAAATCCGCGCTCGATCAGCACATGGTCGCCGACTTGATCGCCGAACTCGACGCGACGCGCCGAACCATGCAATCGCTGCCCGCGACGGCCGCTCGCGGAAACGACGACCTCGCCACCGGCCTTGCCGACCTTCGCGCCGAGCAATCGACCGCCAGCCACCGCACCCAGGCGCGTCTGGCCGACCTGCACGACATTCTCGAAAAGCTCGTCAATCGTCTCGGGCGCGGCGAAGGCGATGTCGCTCGCGTCGACAATTCGGCTCGCGCCCGCTCGCCCGGCGGCGCGAGCATCCCGCCAAAAGTCTCGTTCACGGACGTGATCGATCCGCAGGGCGGCGCCGGCGCGGCGCTGCGGGAGATCCCCGATCGCGGCGTGGCGCGGCCGGGGCGCGACGGGTCCGGCGAATCGCCGTTGAGCGGCAAGCCGGGTCAAGCCGGCCTCGCGGCGCCGCGGCGCTCGCTCGACGGCGCCGACTTCCTGCTCGAACCGGGCGCGTCGCTCGATCGGGCGCGGAGCCAGGAGACCGCCGATCCCTCGAACCCGAAGAGCGCGATCAACGCCCATATCGCCGCGGCGCGCCGCGCCGCCCAAGCCGCGCTGGCGGAGAGCGCGGCCAAAGAACGCAACGCGAAACAGGCGGGCGTCCCGGCCGAAAAGGGCGACGGCGCGCACGATACGGGCATCGGTCAGGCCAAGGCGTTCATCATGGCGCAGCGGCGGCCGATTCTTCTCGGCGCTGCGCTCGTCGCGCTGATGGCGACGTTCGCTGTCGTCGAATTGCGCGGCGGTCACCCGGCGCCGATGCAGAAATCCGAGTTGCAAACGCCGGCGCAGGGGGGCGCGAATCGCGATGTTCCCAAGCTCGGCGCGCTCTCCGGAACGGAGGGCGCACAAGCGGTCGATTCGAGCCCAGTCGGTTCGATCGTCGCCGCGCCGATGTCGGCCAAGACCGCCCCGGCGGAGTTGGTGGCGGCGATTCCGACCGCCCTGCCGTCGTCTTTGCGCGAAGCGGCTGCGGCCGGCGATGCCGGCGCGCAAATCGAACTGGCGCTACGTCTCGTCGACGGCCGCGGCGTCGCCAAGGATCCGCACGCCGCCGAGCAATGGTTCGAGCAAGCGGCCGTCCGCGATCAGCCCTTCGCACAGTACCGATTGGCGACGCTTTACGAAAAAGGCATCGGCGTCGCGCGCGATCTGCCGCTCGCCATGTCCTGGTACGCCAAGGCGGCAAACGCCGGGAACGCGCGCGCCATGCACAATCTCGCGGTCATCAACGCCGAAGGCGCCGGCGGCGACAAACCCGACTACGCGGAAGCCGCGCGATGGTTCCGCAAAGCCGGTCAGCTCGGAATCCGCGACAGCCAGTTCAATCTCGGCATCCTTTACGCCCGCGGCCTGGGCGTGCCGCAAGACCTCGTCCAGTCCTGGCTGTGGTTCTCCCTGGCGGCGCAACAGGGCGATGCCGACGCGGCCAAGAAGCGCGACGAGGTGGCCGCGAAGATGGAGGTGAGCGCTTTGGCCGCGGCCGCGCAGGCCCTCGCCGGCTTCAAGGCTTCGACGCCGTCGCCGACCGCCAACGAAGCGCCGACGCCGCCCGGCGGCTGGGACGCGAAAGTCGGCGCGCCGCAAGCCGATTCGACGCCCCCCGCGCCGGCGCGCGCCGGCGCGCGCGCGCTCTGACGCGCCCACAGGCGCCCGGTCGGACGTATCCCAGTCGGAGCTTGAGGTTTCGCCGTTCGGACGCCCGTTTTATTGTACCTCGATTCGTTTTCCTGAGCTCGAGGATCGTATGACGGCTGGCCTATCCCTACGTTTAATCGGCACCAGCGACCTTCACGCCAATATTTTCGCTTACGACTATTATCGCGACAAACCGGACGACACGATCGGCCTCGCCAAGACCGCTTCGCTTGTGGCGCGCGCGCGCGCCGAAGTCGGCAACACGCTGCTGTTCGACAACGGGGACATCATCCAGGGCTCGCCGCTCGGCGATTACGCGGCGCTGGCGATGGGGCTGAAGAAGGGCGACATCCATCCGGTGATCGGCGCGATGAACGAGATGGGCTACGCCGCCTGCGCACTCGGCAACCACGAATTCAACTACGGCCTCGACTTTCTCGAAATCGCGCTCGCCGGCGCGAATTTCCCCGCCCTGAGCTGCAATATTCTTCGACCCGACGGTTCCTTCTATTACAAGCCTTGGGTCATTCTCGAGCCGACGTTGCGCGACGAGGCGGGCGCCGAACAGCGCCTGCGAATCGGCGTGATCGGCTTCACGCCGCCGCAGATCGCGCAATGGGACCAGACCCATCTGAGCGGCCGCGCGACGACGGTCGGGATCGCGGAAGCCGCGCGCGTCCACATTCCGGCGTTGCGCGCGCGGCGCGTCGATCTCGTCGTCGCGCTGTGCCACTCAGGCGTTTCCCGCAAGCCGCCGCGGCCCGGCGAGGAGAACGCCGCTCTGGCGCTGGCGGCGGAAGGCGGCATCGATGCGATGTTCCTGGGCCACCAGCACTTGCTGCTGCCGGGCGAGGATTTCGACGGGATCGACGGCGTCGACGTCGCCAACGGCGCCTTGCTCGGCGTGCCCGCCTTCATGCCCGGCTTCTGGGGCAGCCATCTCGGCGTCATCGATCTTTCCCTGGAGCGCGTCGACGCCGGCTGGCGGGTCGCCGCCGCCAAGGTCGAAGCGCGGCCGATCTATAAGCGCGAGGGCGACGCGGTCAGCGCGCTGGTCGAGGCGGACGGCGCCGTGCTCGCCGCCGCACAAGCCGCGCACGACGCTACGCTCGCTTATGTCCGCTCGCCGGTCGGCGACATCGCGTCGCCGATCAATTCCTACTTCGCGCTGGTCGCGGACGATCCGTCGGTGCAAATCGTCAACGCCGCGCAGATCTGGTACGTCGAGCAACTCGCCCACACCGTTCCCGCGCTCGCGGGCCTGCCAATTCTTTCGGCGGCGGCGCCGTTCAAATCGGGCGGTCGCGGCGGCCCGGAGTATTACACCGACGTCGCGGCCGGGCCGATTGCGATCAAGAACGTCGCCGATCTCTACCTCTACCCCAACGCCCTGCGCGCGGTGAAGATCGACGGCGCGACGTTGCGCGAGTGGCTGGAGCGATCGGCGGGCCTCTTCTTGCGCATTGATCCGAACTCCAGCGCCGAACAGGCGTTGCTCGACGCGAACTTCGCCTCCTACAACTTCGACGTCATCGACGGCGTGAATTACGAAATCGACGTGACGCAGCCTTCGCGTTACGACAACGACGGCAAGCTCGTCGCGCCCGACGCGCATCGCATTCGCAACCTGACCTTTCGCGGCGTGCCGATCGACCCGAGCCGGGAGTTCATCGTCGTCACCAACAATTACCGCGCCAGCGGCGGCGGCAATTTTCCCGGCTGCGACGGATCGACGATCGTGCTGGAGGCGCCGGACTCCAACCGGGACGCGATGGTGCGCTACATCATCGAGACCCGCCACCTCGAACCCAAGTCCGACGGCAATTGGCGGTTCGCGCCGTGGCCCGCGCACGTCGTCGCGACGTTTTCGACCTCTCCGGCCGCGGCGGAGGCGCCGCCGCCCGCCAGCGTCACGCTCACACCGATGGGCGTGGCGCCGGGCGGATTCGTCAAGTATCGCGTCGAGCCGAAATGACGCTCGGCCGACCCGCCGTCATGCTCTAGCCGAGCTTGAAGGCGCCGGGGAGCGCCACCAGCTCGATCGTCGCCGGCGCCAGCGCGGCTGTGGGCTTCTCAGCTTTCCTATGGTGGAGATACCAGTAGGCGGCCGCGGCGATCACGACGATCACGATGAGGACGATCGCCCACATCGGGAAGCCCGAGCCGCCGGCCGGCGCACTCGCCGGCGCAGGAGCGGCCGGCGCGCTGGGACTCGCTGCGCGCTCCCGCGCCGCCGCCGCCGCCGCGCCGGCCCCACTCAGGCCGGCGAATAGGCCGGAAGAGCCGAGCGCTTGAGACAGTCCGGACGGCAACGCGGCGGCGACCGCGCCCTTCTGACCGGAAATCAGACTGCCAATCGCGTTCGCGTCGGACCAGTTCGAGGGATCCTGCTGGCCGATGACGCCGATCACCGCCTGGCCGACGGCGCCCAGAGCCGATTGCGCCGCTTCCGGCGGCACGTCGACGTGCTGTCCGAGCGCATTGGCGAGATTCGACAGCGCGCCAGGGCCGATGAGGCCGCTCAGCGCGGCGGCGCCGTCGTTCAGCGTCTGCAATTGCCCGGCGCCCAGCGCCGCGGTCAGCTTCGCGAGCAGGTCGGGGTCGGCGTTGGAAACGGCGTCGGACACCTTCTGCGCGCCGCCCGGCGCGGCAGCCACGCCGCCCAGGGCCGCCAGCACCGCGGGAACCGCGCCGCTGATCAGCTTTTGCGCCACGTCCGGATCGACGCCAGCCGTCGAGGCGATCTGGCTTACGAGTTGCGGAGTCAGGTATTGCGAAACGAGACCGTTGAGATCGACGCTCATGGCAGCTCTCCTCACGATGAGCGACGCAAGCGGCCAAAACGGCGACGCCCGCGTCCAATCCGTTTGCGGTCGGCAGAGTAGCGGCCCGACGCCTGGAAGCAAAGCGGCGGGCGATCACGTTTTGCCGACCGCGTAGGCGCCTTATTGGCCGCGGCGCGCGACGAGAACGTGACTGATGTATGACAAGACTTCGCGCCCGCGCTGATCGACGCCCGTCGTGCGGCTGGCGATCAGGCCCCATTGCGGCCGCTTGGTCTCGCGCATCGCCTCGACCCGCGCCGAGAACGTGACAACGTCGCCGGGCCGCACCGGATTGGGCCAGCGCAAGTCGCGAATGCCCGCGCCGACGCCGAGCGTCGGCAGCGGCTCGCCGCGCGCCGCAGCGGCGGCGCGGCCCTGCTCGCGATAGTCGATCAGCAGGCGCATGCAGACGCTCGCGGTATGCCAGCCCGAAGCGCACAGCGAGCCGAACAGCGAGGCCGCGCCGGCGGCGTCGTCGATATGGAACGGCTGCGGATCATAGGCGCGCGCGAAAGCGAGAATCGCTTCGCGGGTGAATTCGTGGGCGCCGACCGTCGCGGTCTGGCCGACGCGATGGTCCTCGTAGAACAGCGCGATCATGGAGCGGTCTCCTCGGCCGCGCGGCGCCGAAAGAAGATCGCGCCCTTCTGCGTCATCACGACTTCCGCGTTCTGGTTGAGCGCCTCGAACAGAAATTCGACGACGCCGAGCGCGGGCCGCGAGCGCGAGGGCCGCGCGCTCAAGGTCGTGCGGCGCGCGCGCAGGCGATCGCCGGGCCGCACCGGCTTCACCCAGTCGAGCGACTCGATTCCGGGCGACCCCTGCCCCGCCGCGCGGATGAGAAACGCGTCGCAGGTCATGCGCATCAGCATCGCCGCGGTGTGCCAGCCGGAGGCGATCAGTTCGCCGGCGAGCGAATCGCGCGCGGTCTCCTCGCCGAGATGGAACGGCTGCGGATCGAACTCGCGCGCGAATTGCACGATCGCCTCGGCGGTGACCAGC
>JBEKFO010000178.1:0-8061 GCA_050013275.1 Roseiarcus sp.
CGCCGACGCCATAGGCGGGCGTGCCGGAGCTGTAGGCCGCCTTGACCATGCCGGCGCCGCCGGTGGCGACGACGAGATCGGCGAGCCGCATCAGCGCCTCCGTCTTGCCGAGGGACGGCTGCTCGATCACCTGGATGAGGTCCTCGGGCGCGCCGACGTCGCGGCAGCCCTGACGCATCGCCTCGACCACCGCAACCGACGTGCCCTTGGTGCGCGGATGAGGCGAAACGATGATGGCGTTGCGCGCTTTCAGCGCCCCCAGCGCCTTCACCGGCGGCGTCGCGTCGGGCCCGGTGGTGGGGATCAGCGCAGCGATGACGCCCACCGGCTTGGCGATCTTGACCAGCCCCTTCTCCGGGATCTCCTCGACCACGCCGCAGGTCTTGACGCCCGCCATATCGGCGAGAGTTCCCATGACGCGGTTCTCGAATTTCGCGACCTTGTCCTGATAGCGGCCGAAACCGCCTTCATCGATAGCGAGGCGCGCGAGGGCCTCGCGGTTCTTGTACACGTGCCAGCCGACGGCCGTCACCAAAGCGTCGGCCTCGGCCTGCGTGTAGTTCTCGATCGCGCGCTGAGCTTGGCGCGCGCGGTCGACCATGACGGCGATCTCGGCTTGCGCTTCCTCAGGCGTTTGCTTGACCGGCTTGACGATGTTCTTGACGATGGTGTTCATGCTGGCGTTTCCTCTCTTGTTCGTTGTTGAAATTCGGCGGCGGCGGCGCGCTCGGCGGCGGCGGACGCCCGCATCCGCACGTCGACGATGACGAAGCCGTCGGCATTGGCGATGATCGGATTCACGTCCAATTCATCGAGCCAAGGAGAGCCGGCGATCCATTGGGACAGCTCGGCGATGAGGCGGGCGAGCGAAGCGATGTCGACGGAGGGGCGCCCGCGCCCCCCCGTCAGCAGGGAGCGGCCCTTCAGTTCGTCCAACATCGACGCCGCTTCGAACTCGGAGACCGGGGCGAGACGAAGGGCGACGTCGCTCAAAGCCTCCACCCAGATTCCGCCGAGGCCGGCCATCACCACCGGCCCGAAATTCGCGTCGCGCCGCGCGCCGAGGACGAGTTCGACCCCGCCGCGCGCTTGTCGTTGCGCCAGCGCCACCGGCGAATCCAGGCGCTTGGCGATATCGTCATAGGCTTCGCCCACCGCGGCCGGCGTCGCGAGCCCCAGGCGCACGCCGCCGCTGTCGGACTTGTGAATCAGGCCTGGCCGCTCCGCCTTGAGCGCGATCGGCGTGCCGAGCGCCTCCGCCGCGGCGATCGCCTCGGCGCGCGAGCGGACGAGCCGCCACGGCGCAACGGGGAATCCGCCATCGGCGAGCAGGTCGAAAGCCAGGCCCGAAGGCAGCCAGCCGCCCTCGGCCGCGCTAGGCGGACGGGCGATGCAACGAGCGACCGCCGCGGGCGCGCCGGCGTCGCCGGAAAGCGCCGTCGCCGCCAAAATCCGGGCGGCGCGCGCCGGCCAATCATGGCAGGGAATTCCCGCCGCGAGCAGTCGCCGGCGATTCTCCGCCGCCGCTTGCGGCGCCACCCAGCAGACATGGATCGGCTTTTTCGAGCCCCGGTCTCGGGCGGCCTGCGCCTCCGCGATCACGCGGTCCGCCACCTCGGCCATCAGCGCCGAGCGCTGCAACAGCACCGGGACGACGGCGTCCACCTCGTCGCTGTCGAGCAGAGCCTTCAAGCTCTCGCCGTACATCTGAGGAAACCGCCGCCATTCGGTGGTCACGTCGATCGGGTTGGCGGCGGAGCCATAGGAGGGCAACGTCGGACGGATCGCGGACTGCAACGCCTCCGACAGGCGCGGAATCTGGAGGCCGCGCGCTTCCATGAGGTCGGCGATCTCGACGCCGGTTCCGCCCGAATTGGTGATGACCGCGATGCGGCGACCCTTCAGCGGCGGCTGGCGGTCGAGCGCGGCGGCGAGATCGAGCAACGTCTGGCCGTCCTCGACCACGCGCACGCCCGCCTGACGCAGCGCGGCGAGGGTGACCGCCGTGTCGGTTGCGAGCGCCGCGGTATGGCTGGCGGCGGCGCGCCGTCCCGCCTCGCCGCGTCCGGTCTTCAGCACGACGACGGGCTTACGACGCGCGACCTCGCGCGCGGTCTCGAAAAAGCGGCGGCCGTCGCCGATCGACTCGACGAGCATGGCGATGACCCGCGTCTCCGGATCGTCGCCGAATACGCGCAGCATGTCGGTCTCGTCGACGTCGGCCTTGTTGCCGCAGGCGACGACCCTGGAAAAGCCGATGAGGTCCTCCTGCGACCGGGTAAAGGCGGCCATGCCGTAGGCGCCGCTCTGCGTATAGAGCGCGATGCCGCCGCGCGCCGGCATCCCCATGCCGAGCGAGGCGTTGAGACCGCTGCTGGCGCTGATGACGCCGAAGCAATTGGGTCCGATCAGCCGCACGTTGCCCACCCGCGCCGCAGCGACGACGCGCTTTTCCAGCGCCAGGCCGGCGGCCCCAGCCTCGGCGAAGCCGCCGCTGATAATAATCGCCGCCGGCACGCCGGCGCTCGCGCAGTCTTCGATGATCGCTGGGATTTCGCCGGGCGGCGCGACGACCACCGCCAGGTCGGCGCCGCCGGGCGCGGCCGAGAGGCGCGGATAAGCGGGTCGGCCGAGGATTTCGGTAAGCGTCGGGTGCACCGCGACGACTTCGCCGGCAAAGCCGGATTGCGGCGCGATCAGGTTCTGCATGAAGAGGTGGCCGAGCTTGCCAGGCGTGGCCGAGGCGCCGATGAGGGCGACGCGGCGCGGCGCAAACAGCGCCTGATCCCAGGTCGTCATCGCTCGCCCTCCTTGTCCACGAACAGGCTCGGGGCCCCGCCGCTGTGAATGAACAGGACCGTCCGGGCGTCGCGATAGCGGCCTTGCCCGAGCAAGGCGCGATAGCCCGCGAGCGCCTTGGCGGTGTAGGTTGGATCGAGCAAGACGCCCTCGCTTCGCGCGGCGAGCGCCAGCGCCGTTTCGCCGTCGGCGGAGGGAACGCCGTATCCGGCGCCGATAAAGCCGTCGTGGACCACGATATCGGCCGTCTCGACGCGGTAGGCATGGCCGAGCCGTTGCGAGGCCTCGGCGGCGAGCTGACGTACGCGCTCGCGCGCCTCGGCGGCCGGCCGGCTGACCGTGACGCCTTCGACCCGCCAGGGAGCGCCGAAGAGCCGGGAGCCCAAGAGCCAGCCCGCCAAGGTGCCTCCCGAACCCACTGCGAGAACCACGCAGTCCGGCTGGACGCCGAGTTGACGGCATTGGATCATCGCCTCGCGCACCGCGAGAACGTGGCCGATGACTCCGAGCGCGCACGCGCCGCCGCGCGGGATCACATAGGGGCGTCCGCCCCCGGCGCGAATGCGCCCGGCTTCCGCCTCCAGCGCCGGATCGACCGAGGCGCGATCGGCGCTGCCGGTGAAGCGGATGTCCGCGCCCCATAAGGCGGTGAGGCGGTGATTGCCTTGGACCCGGAGTGGCGGATCGCCCCAATAGACCGCGACCATGCCCATGCGCGCATAGGACGCCGCCGCCGCGGTCGCCCGCACATGGTTTGAAAGCGGCCCAGCCCCGGTCACCAGCGTGTCGGCGCCGTGTTCGATGGCGTCGGCGAGGATCAACTCGAGCCCGCGAATCTTGTTGCCGCCGAGACCGAACGGAATGAGATCGTCGCGCTTCATCCACAAAGCCGGGCCGCCCAGCGCCGCGCTCAAGGCCGGCGCCGCCATCAACGGCGTCGGGGCCGGATTGAGAACGAGCCGGCGCGGTTCGCCGGCGGAGAGACCGATATCGGTCCGCGAAAGCGCGTTCATTCCGCACCTCCGAGAACGCGATCGACCAGAGCGCCGCATTGGGCCGTTTGCAGTTCGGCGTCGAACAGGCGACCGATCTCGGCCGCCGACAGATGCGCGCAAATGCCGGGGTCCCCGGCGATCGCCTGATGAAACGATCGCCCTTGGCGCGCGGCCTCGCCAGCTACGCGATGCACCAGACGATGCGCGCTCTGCTTGCCCAATTTGCCGGCGAGCGCCAGCATGACCGCCTCCGAATAGATCTTGCCGCCGGAGATCTGCAGATTGCGGCGCATGCGATCGCCATGGACCTCCAGCCGTTCGAGCAGCGAAGCGAGCAGGCTCAGCGCCTTGCCCGCGGCCATGGTCGCCTCGGGCGTCGCGTGCCACTCGATCTTCCACGATCGGCCGTCGCGCTCGTGGTCGTGCGGCAGGCTCTCGGCCAGCGCGCCCGCGTTGGCGCGCACCACCCGCGACAATGCGCCCAGGTGCTCGGAAATCTCGGGGTTGCGCTTATGCGGCATGGTGATGCTGCCGATCTGATCGCCGGCGACGCCTTCGCTCAGCTCGCCAATTTCATCGCGTTGCAGGGAATAGACTTCGTGGCCGATCCGATCCGCCGTGCCGGCGGCGAGGACGAGGAGATGCGCCCATTCGACGATCACGTCGCGGCTCGCGGTCCACGAAATCGCGGGCGGGCGAAGCCCGAGCCGTTGGCAGAAGGCGTGCTGCACGTCGAGGCCGCGCGGCCCCAGCGCCGACAGACTGCCGACGCCGCCGCATAACTGGCCAACGCCCATGCGGGCGGCGCTTTCGCCGAAGCGTCGGCGGTGGCGGCGCAGTTCGGCGAGCCAGCCCGCCGCCTTGAAGCCGAAGGTGATCGGCAATCCCTGCTGGCCGTGGGTGCGCCCCGCCATCGCCGTGTCGCGGTGCTCGCGGCAGAGGCGCATCGCGGCGGCGATGGCCCGTTCGAGATCGGCGAGAAGAAGCGCGCGCGCTTCGCCGAGCGCCAGCATCAGCCAGGTGTCTGTGACATCCTGCACCGTGGCGCCGAAATAGAACCACTCTCCGGCCGCCTCGGGCGAACGACGGCGCATCGCTTCGATCAGGCCGGCGGTCGAATGGCCGGTCGCGAGGTAGCCCGCCTCGAATTCGGCGAAGAACGCTTCATTGAGCTCCGCTTGACGGCACGCCGCCGCGACCGCTCGCGCGGCGTCCGCCGGGATCAGACCGAATTCGCCCTGGACCTCGGCGAGGACCGCGAGGATTTCGAGCCAGCGGCGCGTGCGCGGCGCATCATCGAAGATCGCGCGGAGCGCCGGCGTCGCCCAGGCGCTTCGGTACACACGCGAGCCGAAGGACCAGCCGGTCATGCGACTTCTCCCGCGAGCGCCTGCGCTTCGGCCAACAGGGCAGCCTCGGCCTTCGCGTTGTGGCGCCGGGCGGCCTCGATCCACTTGTCGTGCCGCGTCAGCGCTTCGGCGAGCTCGTTCGCCTGACGCAGCGCCTCGCGCGGCGCCGCTCCGCCGATGTCGCTGCGGGCGGCGAGGCAGGCGAGCGGATCGAGCGCCGAAGCGAGGAGCCCGGCGGGCGCCGGCGGCAATTCGGCGTCGGCCTCGAAGCCGACGGCCCTGATGTCCTCCTCGGTCACGCTCGCCAGCGACCGCCCTTCCCTTTCCAGACGGCTCATCGTCCGCGCCACCAGGCCATGCGCGGCGCGATAGTCGAGGCCGAGCCCGAGGCACAGCCGCTCGGCAAGATCGCTGGCGCAGGTCGTCCGATCGTCGAGGGCCGCCGCCGCGCGGTCCTTGTCGAAGGTCATCCCGGCGACGACCTCGGCCATCAGCGCCGCGGCCTGCGCGACGGACTGAAGCGCCGCGGGCGCGGCGTGGTAGGGCAGCATGCGGCTGTCCATCTGGCCCGTCGGCGTGCGCCCGCTGGCGGCGACCCCTGCCTGCTCGCCGATCAGGCGGTTGGCGAGGCCGCGCACATAGGCGAGCGCGAAGGGGTTACGCTTTTGCGGCATGATCTTGCTCGCGCGGGCGTGCCGATCCGACAGCCGAACGAAGCCGAATTCCGCCGTCGCAAAAGTCAGCAGGTCCTCCGCCAGCCGATCGAGGCCGACGGCGGCGGCGACTGCGGCGCTCATCGTCTCGATCGCCAGGTCGGCCTGCCACATCGCGTCGCGCGCATGGGCCACCGGCGCGGCGCAGCCGAGCCGCTCGGCCTGCGATGCGCGATCCTGGAAGGCGACCGAGCCGTTGCTGCTGCCGCATCCCGCGGGACAAAGATCGACGCGGGCATAGAGGGATTCGAGGCGCTGCAAGTCGCGCAGGGCCGGCCAAGCGAAGCCCGAGAGATAGTGGCCGAAGCTGGTCGGCTGGGCCGCCTGGAAGTAGGTGTAGTCGGGCATCAGGCTGTCGAGATGCTCTCGAGCGACTGCGAGAACCGCCTGGCCGAAGCCCGCGAGCTCGGCGCCGAGTTCGAGCAGCCGGTTGCGCAGCAGCAGGTGATAGGCCGTCGTCAAAGCTTCGCGGCGCGCGCGCGAAACGCCGAGCCAGCCCGCCGCCGGCGTCCGCCGCGCGATCTCCGCCTCGCGGTTGGTGTAGAGATCGCCAAAAGCCGGCGAAGCGGCGCAGGCGGCGCCGTCTCGGCGCAGAACGAGCAGAGCCGCGACGAGGGCGCGCGCGGCGTCTGTGGGGATGACGCCCTGTTCGTGCAAGGTGACGCAATGGGCGAGATCCACCAAGCCCATAGGCTCGAAGAGTTCGCGCTGCCCGGAAACCTCCTCGGCGAACGCGCTTGCCACCAGGCGGCGCGAAGGCGCTTCGGCAAGGCGGCCGCCGATCTCCAGAACCGATTCCGCCGAACCGCGTCGCCGCTCTTCCATTGCGTCACGCCCCCCGAGCGGCAAAGCCGCTCGCCAGCGGCGGCTCGGCCGGCTCGGCCAGGGACGGATTCCACTGACCCGCCGCCTGTTCCTGTTCGGCGATCACCGACAAGGTTTCGTAGCGAAGGCCCGAGCGCAGGGCTTCCAGCGCCAAGGCTTCGCTCGCCGCCACGTTGCCGAGGCTGACGTTGGCGCCGAAGCGCTGCACCAGCGCCGCTTGCTGATCCTTGCGCGGCGCCTCCCAGATCAAGCGGTCGGTCAGGGCGCCGAGATGGCGCGAGAGTTCCGCCAGGAACCCGCCGCGCACCTCGCCGTCGTCGTCGTAGATGCCGATCCCGCGACCGGACTCGCGCGCCTCCACGATGACCCAGGCCGCGCCCCACTCGATGTCCTTGAGCGCCTGTTCGGCGAGCTCGACCGCTTCGGGCTGATGGGCCGGATCTTTCTTGCCGACCTCGGTGATCGCGACCAGCCCGGCGTTGCGGGCGCAGTCGATCACCCGACGGCGGCGATCGGGCGGCAGGCTGATGGTTCCGTCCGAAATTTCCACGGCGCCGAAGCCGAGCTCGCGCGCGCGCCGCATATAGACGCGGCAATGCTGCTGCACGATCGCCGCCTCGAGCAGCGTGCCGCCGGGATAGGTGAGCACCGAGTGCTCGGCCAAGAGCTCGAGCTTGCGACGCAGCGCGTCGATCGGCATCAGCGCCGAAGTTCCGAACGCCAGCTTCCAATGGTCGATGTGGGGCGCCGCGATCGTCAGCATGTCGGCGGTCGCGGTCAAGCCGAGGCCGGTGTCGATCACCATGGTGACGCCGCGCTGCCGCGGACGCGGCAGACGGCGGTCGATGGCGGCGTCCAGGCCCAACACGCCGAGCCACGGGCGATCCGACCTAGCGCGCATCGCGAACGATCTCCTGCAGAGCTTTCTCGACCATCTTCAGATCCGATCCCCAGGGGACGACCATCACCTCGCCGTCGCGTTCGATGCCGAACTCGAGCAGGCAGCATTTGAGGATGGTGAGGTCGCCGCGCTTCCCGGCGATGGCGCGCGGACACATCTCGATTCGCAGCGGCTCGTCGCCGTAGTAGTGGCGATGGAACTGCAGGCTGCGCTCGCAGCCGATCATCACCCACTCTTCACGCTTGGCGGGACGTTCATCGAGGAAATGGACCGGGGCGCCGAGATCGTCGAGGCCGCCCGAGCGGCACGGCACGAGAAAGGATTTGGGATGGACCTGCGCCGCCAGACCGGCCAGCTCGATGCGCTCGAGTTCGAGCTTGATCGGCGGCAGATCGGCGTAGGTGAGGACGTGCTCGATCAGATGGAACAATTTCGGCGGATCGGGCGGGCTCACCTCGACCACGCGGAGAACCAAGGGA
>JBEKFO010000179.1:0-8061 GCA_050013275.1 Roseiarcus sp.
GGGCCGCGACGTCCAAACGCTCGCGGAGGCCAGCGAAGGCGGCGCTATTCCGCTCATCACCGCCGGCGGCGAATTGATTGCGGTGGACAGCAGCGTGCAGTCCATCCAATGGGACGACGCGGTCGCGACTTTGGTCGCGCTGCGCCGCGCGCGCGACGGCGAAAATCGGGATCAACTGCGCGCGCTCGAGCGCGAGGCGCGCGCCAGCGAGGCGACGGCGCGCGAGCTCAAGGCGGTTCTCGACTTGGCGGCGGACGGAGTGATCGCGCTCGATCCTACGGGTCGCATCGTCTCCATGAACCGCTCGGCCGAAGCGCTCTTCAGCTTCGACGAGAAAGAGGCGGCGGGCGAAAGCTTTCTCATGCTGTTCGCCCCGCAAAGCCAGAGCGATGCGGCCGCCCGTTTCGAGCGGGTCAAGCAGGACAAGGAAATCGCGCGCCCAGGGGCCGGCGAAGAACTCTTCGCCCGCGATCGGCACGGTCTCTCGATCCCCGTGCTCCTCACGATGGCGCGCCTCGCCGCGCCGCAATCGGAGACCCGCTACTATGCGCTGGTTCGCGACTTGACGCGCGCGAAGGCGATCGAGTGGACGCTGGAAGCCGCGCGCAGCCAAGCCGAACAGGCCAGCGCTCGCAAGACCGATTTCCTCGCGCGCATCAGTCACGAAGTGCGAACGCCGCTGCACGCGATTCTCGGATTCGCCGAAGTGATGCTGGAGGAGCGTTTCGGACCGATCGGCAACGATCGCTACAAGGACTACATCAAGGACATTCACGCGTCCGCGCAGCACGTGATGAGCCTCGCCAACGACCTGTTGGATTTGTCGAAGATCGAAGCGGGCAAGCTCGAGCTCGAGTTCGCGCCGGTCGACGCCAATCGCATCATCCGCGAATGCGTCTCGCTGATGCAGCCGCAGGCCGCGCAGGAGCGCATCATCATGCGTCTGTCGCTGTTCGACAAGCTGCCCAACGTCATGGCGGACGAACGGTCGCTGCGTCAGATTTTGCTCAACCTGATGTCGAACGCGGTCAAGTTCAACGAGCCGGGCGGGCAGGTCATCGTCTCGACAGCCCTCGACGAAGCCGGCCACGCCGTCATCCGCGTGCGCGACACCGGCGTCGGCATGAACGAGAACGAAATCACGGCCGCGCTGCAGCCGTTCCGTCAGGTCGGCGGCGCCCGTCGCGCCGGCGGCGTCGGCCTCGGCCTTCCCCTGACCAAGGCTCTGGCCGAAGCGAACCACGCCGATTTTTCCATCAAGAGCCGCAAGGAGCAGGGAACGCTGGTCGAAGTCGCGTTCCCCGGCGTCAAGGCGGCGCAGTAAGGCTGCAGGATCGACGCGCGGGCCGGCGGCCTTAAGCCGGCGTTAGCTTCTTTGCAGCTATGCAAAATGTCGCCATTTCAATTTCGGCGCGGCGGCAAAACGATGCGGATGAATTTCGTGGCGCGCGCGTTTCGTCCCCCGATTCGGAGCGAACGCGAACTCGTCGGCTATGTCGCGATGGTCACGGCCCTCTGCGTCGTGTTGGCGTTGGCCGTAGACGTGACGAACCAGTTGGTGTTTTTCGTCGACTGGACGACGTGCTTGCGCTCGTGGACGATTACGACGGTCCTCGTTGTCGCGCTCGCAGCCCCCATCTCGCGCGCGATCGGCAAGGCGCACCTCGAGCTCTATCGCGCCAAGATGCACGCCGACGCGTTGAGCCTCACCGATCCGCTCACTGGCCTGCCCAATCGGCGCGCCCTCATCGAAGCCGCCGCGACCGCGGCTCCCAGTCTGTTGGCGTTGGTGATGTTCGACATCGACAGATTCAAAGGGATCAACGACGCCTACGGCCACGTCGCGGGCGACGCGGTCCTGCGCTCGGTCGGACAGATGATGGCGGCCGAACTCGGCCCGTTCGGCTGCGTGGCGCGGGTCGGCGGCGAGGAATTCGCGCTATTGTCTTCGGGCGTCGCTCCCGAAGCGCTGGCGACCCATCTGATCGCGTTCTGCGACCGGGTGCGATCGGCGCCCGTCCTCATCAACGGCCTCGCCCTCAGGGTGACGATCTCGGCCGGCGTCGCGCTACGCGAGCACGGCGGCGACTTCGACGAACTCTATGCGGAGGCCGATCGCGCGCTCTATGCGGCGAAGGCCTCGGGGCGCAATCGCATCCATTTCCCGCCGGCGTTCGACGAGTTGTTGCGCCAACTCGGCGTGAAAGCCGAGACCCCGAAACGCGAGCCGCTGCAGCGCAGCGCCTGAGGGCCGTCGAGGCGCGCGTTTCAGCGCACTTTCGTCCAGGCGACCGACTTGCAGATCCATCCGCCGAACACGCAGCCCGCGGTGACCAGGCTGTCGCCCGACATCGTCATCTTTCCCGTGTAATTCTGCCCGTCTTCGGGATTGAACGCCGTTCCCGCCCAAGTGCTATCGCCGCTCGGCTTCATATCGAAGAACACCTGCTGGCCGACCCTGGCGGGATCGTCCGCGTCCCTCACCCAGGTGACGCGTCCACAGACCGCCGCGCCGCAGGTGACGAAGCGGACTTTGCCCTTGCCGTCGTCGCGCGCCCATTCGCCGAGAATGTCGCCCGCGAGCGCGAAATGCGACGAGACCGCCAGAGCGGCGAATGCCAGAAGAGATCGACGAAGCAAGGTTTCCTCCCGAAGAAGCGCGACCGTTCGAGCCGCGCGTGGGTCGGTTCGCGTCAAAGCAAGAGCGCCCGACAAAGCTCGAAAGCCTCCAGCGATTCGCGATTACCGGATCGCAACAGGCTCGTTGGATTGTGAGCGCAAGACCGGCGCGCGGTCAAGGCGGCGGCGCGATCCCAATCCGATCACCGAGACGCCGCGACCGGCTCGCCTGAAAACGAGGTCAGCAACGCCGACCCGCCCTCCCGGCGCCGGGGTTCGGCCGCTACTTCCATCGCCCAATAGACCCCGAAGCGCGTGCGCGGGTCCTTTGCGAGGGCGATGCCGAAGCGCGTCGCATGCGCCATCAAGAGATTGGCGTCGTGCTCGGGCGATCCGCGCCAGCCGTTCATCGCCTCGTCGAGCGAATAATAGCCGCCGCCGAGGTTCTCGCCGGCCTCGGTCGTATCGACGCCCGCCGCGGCGAGGCGCGAGGGGAAGCTGCCCCCGACGTCGTGAGAGAGCGCGTTGCCGGCGACCATCGCGTCGGCCTGACGCCGCGCCATCGCGGCGAGCGCCGGATCGAGCCGCACCGAGCCGAGGCCGTGGCTGGCGCGGTAGGCGTTCAGCGCCGCAACCGCGGCGGCCGGATCGACATGGGCGCCGGCGACCGAACGCATGACCCGCGCGTCGATCGGGCCCGTCTGGAGCGCATCGCCGCCGCAACCCGCCAGTGCCAACGCCGCCAACAGCACAACGGCGATTCCAAGCCGCATGACCGATGTCCTCGCTTCATGAGCAAGCGCCGCGCCTCGCGTGAGACGGGCCGTTGACGTTACGCCATCGCGTTTGACAAAAAATGAAAGCCTCCGGCCCTTCGAGCCCCTTGGGTCGCAAGGGGTTTGGGCGACTGTTCCCACTGTGTTCGAACGGGCGCGACTACGCCCGCTCCGCCTGCTTTCCATCCGGAAGCGTCGCCCAGCGCGGATGATAACCGGCGCAAAGCGCGCGCACGATCGAGGGCGGCGTCAGAACCCGCGCCAGGCCGGCGCGAGGCCGCGGCCGCGGCGCGTCGTAGCCGACAAAGCTCCAGGGCAGCATCGCGTCGCCGCGCACGGCGAAGGCGCGCCCGTCATGCTCGATCATCGCGCCATCGGGAAGGCGCTCGATCGCAGCGTCCCAAAGGCGCTTGGCGCCGTTTTCGAGCCGCTCGCGATGGAGGATGCCGTCGATGCCTGGCGCGCTAATCCGCGCGCCCTCGCCGAATGCCTCGCGAAACGCTTCGGCCTCGGCGCGCCGGCATTCGAAGCAGGGACGGTGGCCGGCGGCGAGCGCGGTCACGTCGTCGAGGAAGAAAAGTTCGGTGTAGCTCTCGCCCCAGACCGCGCGCCGCCTGCCCATGAAGGCGCACTGGCACGCGATCCATTGTTTGGAGGCCCAACGGCGGCGACCCAGGGTCCCATCGGGGCGATGAAACCGTCCGCCGCGATTGCCCATCAGCGCGCCGCGCGCGCAGGTCGCAACGAGCTCGCCATAGGGATCGACGCGATTTTGCAACGGTCGGGCGGCGCTCATTGCAACGGAACGGGACTCGGCAAGGGGAAGGAATCGGGCAGAGAGAGCGGACCGCTCGCCGCCGCCGGCGCGGCGCTCTGCGCGTTCGCCGTAGCCTCGCCGGCGGCGTCGAGGCCGTAAACGTCGTCGCGGAAATTGGCCGGCCCGTCGCTGTTCGCCCATCCCGTCAAATAGACCCAGATCACCGGGACCGGCCGCGTGAGCTTGATGTCCTCGCGCGCGCCCGCCTTGACCTCCGCCTGCAGCGCCGCCTTGTCCCAGACGCCCAACGGCCCGCCGCTCGTGCCCTGCAGCAGCCATTCGGCGTAGTCGTAGACGCCTTGGACGCGCACGCAGCCGTGGCTGAGAAAGCGATAATCGGCCCCGAACAGCCGTTTCGACGGCGTATCGTGCATGTAGACGGCGAGCTTGTTGGGCATGCCGATGCGGATCGAGCCGAGCGAATTGCCGGCGCCGGAGTCCTGACGCAGGATGTAATTGGCCGCGCGTTCCGTCGCCCAGTTGATGCTCCTGGGATCGACCTCGGCGCCCGAGCCGTCGAGGATGCGAATCTTTTCGCGCGCGAGGTAGCCCGGATCCTTCTGCATCTTCGGGATGATTTCCTTCTTGATGATCGAGGTCGGCACGGTCCAGGTCGGATTGAGGTTGATGACCGAGATATGCGCCGAAATCTCCGGCGAGGGGTGCTCGACGCCGCCCACGATCGCGACGTAGCGGTGAACGACGCGCCCGTTCTCGACCGCCTCGACCGAAGCGGCGGGCAGATTGACGACGACGTAGCGGTCGCCGAAGGAAAAATCGGCGCCGCCGAGCCTCTGCGCGCTCGCGGCGAGCTGCGCCAAGCGCGCGCTCGCGGGGATGTTGATCGCTTTGAGCGTCGCGCCCGCGACGATCCCGGTCTGGCGCAATCCCATGCGCGCCTGAAAGCGCTTCACGGCGCCGGTCAGGTCGGCGTCCCAGACTTCGCCGGTCGCCTCCGCCGCGTCGAGATCGCCTTCGAGAGCGAGCCGCCCGCGCAGCGTCGCGACGGCGGGCCCCTTGGCGCCCGGCCGCAACGGCGCGACGTCGGTCGGCCAGCCGCCCGCGGCGACGATTCGGGCATAGCGCTCGGCGGCCCTGGCGGTGGCGGCGTACGTGTCGGGCTCGAGCGTCGGCGCAGGGTCGTTCGGCAACGCCGTCTCGAGCGGCGGCGGCGGCTTTGCCGGCTTTCTCTTCGGCTTGCGCGGCGCGCCGGCGTTGGCGTCGACCGGAATGGGCGCGGCGGAAGCCGCCGGCGGCGCTGCGCCCGCGGACGGCGGGGCGGCGGGGGTCGCCGGAGCGCTCGGCGCGGCGAGCGGAGAGGCCGCGGGCGCAGGCAGCGCCTGCGCGGCTGCGCCGGCGCAATTCAGGGCCAGGCAAAAGAATCCGCCCGCTATCGCAACCTGAAACTTCATCATCGAAGGCTCAACGCAAGACCGGCCGCATGCTCGACCAACCATCAATCACGGGATGGTTACTAAATCGCCACAGCGGCTACTTTGCGGCGCCCGCCACAGGGGAAGCGCCGACGACGACGATGTGCAGGCGCCGCGGGCCGTGCGCGCCGAGAAGCAGCGTCTGCTCGATGTCGGCCGAGCGTGACGGCCCGGTGATGAAATTGAGCGTGCGCGGCGCGGCGCCGGCGCCGTAGGCGGCGCGCAATTTCGCGAAGACGCTCTCGTAGTCGCCGACGAGGTCGTCGGCGAACACGACGACGATGTGGTTGTCGGGCAAAAAGTTGAGGGTCGTCGGGTTGGCCGCGCCGGAAACAAGGGCCAACGTTCCCGTTTCCGCCACCGCGGCGAAGGCCGCGCTCACCGCGTTGGGATCGTGGCCGTCGGACGCCCCGCTCGAAAGTTCGAGCGCGGTCGCGCCCCAGGGCATCGCTCTCAAGCGTGCGTCCTCGCCCATCCGCAGGCAAGCGGGCAGATTGTTCTCGCGCAGGAAGCGCGCGACCTCCGCGGGAACGTCGGCGGCCTCGGCGACTTCGGCGAGGCTCGCTTGCGCGCGCGCCGCCTCGGCCTTGAAGGTCGCCGCGCGTTCTCCCGCGTCGCCCTGCCCACGCTTCGGGATAATTCCGGCCGGAGCTTCGTGAAGGCGCGCGTCCACCGCCGCGCGGCGCGGCGCCTCGTCGCCCGTCGCGCGCAGCGAACGGCGAACGGCGCTGAGAACTTCATCGCGCGCGCTCATTGCACGCTCCCGCTTTTCGCGCGCCATCGGCTTTGGAAGGTCGCGCCCTGCGGCGCGGTCAAGTCGCGATAGCGCGTCCAACCGCCGGCCAACGGCAGCCAGGAGAAGCGGCCGCGCCTGCGGCCGGCAAGATGCAGCGCGCGCATCATCAGATCGGTCGTCAGGCGGTAGAGCGTCGGCCGCTGAGCGAAGAATGCCCAGAGGCCGAGCCCGGAGCGCGCCACGGCGGGCGACAGATGGCGCTCGAATTCGCGTTCGCGCCAGTGGCGCATCATCTTGGGCAGCGGAATGCGCATCGGGCACACTTCTTCGCAACGCCCGCAAAAGGTCGACGCGTTGGGCAACTGGCCGCCCTCGGCGACGCCGATCAGCGAAGGCGTCAGCACCGCGCCCATCGGGCCGGGATAGACCCAACCGTAAGCGTGGCCGCCGACCGCGTGATAGACCGGGCAATGGTTCATGCAGGCGCCGCAGCGGATGCAGCGCAGCATGTCCTCGAACTGGCTCCCCAGCATCGCGGAACGGCCGTTGTCGAGCAGGATGACGTGATATTCCTCGGGACCGTCCGGATCGCCCGGCCGGCGCGGGCCGGTCGACAGCGTCGTATAGACCGACATGTCCTGCCCCGTCGCCGAGCGCGCGAGCACGCGCAGCAATTGCGCGGCGTCGGCGAGCGTCGGTACGATCTTCTCCAGCGAAGCGACGACGACGTGAACCCTGGGCAGGATTTGCGTCAGATCGCCGTTGCCCTCGTTGGTGACGATGATCGAAGTTCCCGTCTCGGCGACGAGGAAGTTGGCGCCGGTGATCCCCACGTCGGCGGAAAGGAACTTGTCGCGCAGGATCGCGCGCGCTTCGCCCAGCAATTGCTCGGGCTGCGAAAGGTCGCGCGTCGCCGGCAGGTCGCGATGGGCGCGGCGGAAGTCGGCCTCGACGTCGTCGCGGCTGACGTGGATCGCCGGAGCGATGATGTGCGAGGGCGTCTCGCCGCGCAGCTGGATGATGTATTCGCCGAGGTCGGTCTCGATCGTCTCGATCCCTTCCGCCTCGAGCGCGGCGTTGAGGCCGATCTCCTCGGAGATCATCGACTTGCCCTTGGTCACCGCCCTGGCGCCGCGCGCCTTGCAGAGGCCGAGCACGATCGCGTTCGCTTCCGCCGCGTCGCGCGCGTAGTGCACCTGGCCGCCCGACTCGATGACTTTGCGCTCGTAGGCCTCGAGATAGAGATCGAGATGGGCGAGCGTGTGGTCCTTGATTGCCCGCGCGCTGTCGCGCAGCGCCTCGAATTCGGGCAGCCGCTCAGCGGCCGAGGCCCGGCGGCCGATGAAATTGTGGGCGTGCACGAGCGCTTTCTGCAGGCGCTGGTCGTGGAGCGCTTCGTGGACATTGTCCTTGAAGCGCGGCGTGGTCGCGGCGACGCTCACGGCTTGGCTCCTCCCCCCTGGCTTTCGCCGATCGGCGGATCGTCGGTCATCCCGGCAAGCACTTCAGCGACGTGGCGGACCTTCACCGCGCGGCCTTCGCGCTGCATCTTGCCGGCGATGTTCATCAGGCAGCCGAGGTCGCCCGCGAGCAGCGTATCGGCGCCGCTCGCCGCGACATTGGCGCTCTTCTGGCCGACGATGGCGTCGGAAAGCTCGCCGTACTTGACCGCAAACGTCC
>JBEKFO010000180.1:0-8032 GCA_050013275.1 Roseiarcus sp.
CGATCTCGCAAATGAGCGCGCCTTCGGGCGTCAGATGCGCGCGCGCCTCGGCGAGAATCCGCCGCACGACGTCCAACCCGTCGCGCCCGCCTTGGTGCGCGAGCGGCGGCTCGGCGGCGTATTCGGGCGGAAAAGCGGCGAACGAATCAGCGTCGACATAGGGCGGGTTGGCGAGAATCAGATCGTAGCGCTTAGGCCCGAGTGGGGCGAAGAGATCGCCCTGATGAAGTGCGATCCGGTCGCCAAGGTCGTGTTCCGCGACATTACGCCGCGCCACTTCGAGCGCGCCGGCGGAAAGATCGACCGCGTCGATCTGTGCGTTGGGGAATGTCTTGGCCGCGAGAATCGCCAGCGAGCCCCCGCCGGTGCAAAGATCGAGGACGCTGGCGATCGAATCGGGGTCCTCGATCAGCGATCCCTCTCCCGCCAGCCCGCCGAACAGCAATTCGCCGATGAAGCTGCGCGGCACGATCACCCGCTCGTCGACGTAGAACGGCACGCCCTGGATATAGGCGCGATTGAGGAGGTAGGCGGCTGGCTTGCGCGTCGCGACGCGGGCGTCGATCAGGTCGAGGAGCCGCGCGCGTTCGTCGCGCGCCAGCGAGGCGTCGAGGAAGGGATCGAGCGAGTCGATCGGCAGGCGTAGCGCTTCGAGCACGATGAAGGCGGCTTCGTCAACGGCGTTGGCCGTGCCGTGACCATAGGCTAGACCCGCCGCGTTGAACCGGCTGACGGCGTAGCGGAAGAAGTCGCGCACCGTCGCGAAGACCGCGAGGCGTTCCTCGTCGACGCCGTGATCCGAGACCGCCTTCGTCATGCCGTTTCTCCGCGATGCGGACGATTGCGCGTGGAACAAAAAATGGCCGGCGTCGCCGGCCATTTTCTCGAGCGTCTCTCGACCGGATTTGGCGAGGTTACTTGGCTTTCTTGCAATCTTCGCGGAACTTCTTGCGCTCCTTGCCATGCAGGCCCTTGGCGTCGGCCTGCTTCGAGCATTCCGCCGACTTGGCGGCCTTGGCCGCGGCGTCGACAGTGGGAGCGGCGGCGGGAGCGGCGGCGTCGAGCGCGTAAGCGGCGCCCGAGACGAGAACGCCGAAGGCGATCGCGGTGACGAAAGTCGAAATGCGCATGATGATGAAGTCTTTCTCGATTGGAGCAAATCGCGAGGCGCCCGCCTGAACCCAAAGCCCGAGACGACGCGACCCGGGGACGGCTTATAGTGTGGCCGAGGGCCACAACACAAGCGCCGGCGGACTCTCTAAAGCCCGGCGCTGCCGGCTCACTCCGCCCCGAGCCCGCCCTTGTCGCGAAGGAACGCGATCACGGCCTCGACCCCTTCGCCGGACTTCATGTTGGCCATGACGAAGGGGCGGCTCTTGCGCATCAGCGCGGCGTCGCGCGCCATGACTTCCAGCGAGGCGCCGACATAAGGAGCAAGGTCGATTTTGTTGATGACCAGCAGGTCGGATCGAGTGACGCCGGGCCCCCCTTTGCGCGGGATCTTCTCGCCGCCCGCGACGTCGATGACGTAGATCGTGAGGTCGGCCAGCTCGGGCGAGAACGTCGCGGCCAGGTTGTCGCCTCCCGATTCGACCAGGATGAGATCGAGCGCGGGAAACCGCCGGCGCATTTCCTCGACCGCCGCCAGGTTGATCGACGCGTCCTCGCGGATCGCCGTGTGCGGACAGCCGCCGGTCTCGACGCCCATGATGCGTTCGGCGGGCAGAGCGCCGGCCTCGACGAGAATGCGCGCGTCCTCCTTGGTGTAGATGTCGTTGGTGATCGCGGCGATGTCGAATTCGCCGCGAAGGCGCTTGCATAGCTGCTCCATCAGCGCCGTCTTGCCGGAGCCGACGGGGCCGCCGATGCCGACGCGCAGGGGTTGCCGCGTGCGACTCATGAGCGGAACAACCTCGAATATTGCGTTTCGTGTCGCATCGCGGCGATGTCGGAGCGGAACGCGCAAGCGCCGAGATCGTCGAGCGTCGCGCCCGCCGCTTCGCGCGCCATCTCGCCTAGGTCAGGCAATATCCCCGCCAAGACCCTCTGGCCGTCGGTCTGGCCGATCACGCTCAAGCGAACCGCGGCCGAGACAAGATTCGCGAACAAGGCGACGACGAAAGCCTGCGTCGCGCGCTGGCGCGCCATGCCATGGCCCGCGGCGGCCGCAGCGACCGCGATCGGATAAGCGATCGGGCCCTCGGCGCGCTCGGGAACGCGGGCCAGCGCCTCGCAGTCCCACGCGGCGCGCGCCGCGAGACGGAACGCGCCCCCTTGTGCGGCGGTCTCCAGCCGCCGCTCGGCCGAGCCGGCCAACGCGACCGCCAGCTCGTTGATTTCGTTCAGCGCCCGCCAATCGGCGGTCTCGGCCGCGCGGTGCGCGGCGGCGAACAGGATCGCGTCGCCGCGCGGCGCTCCGAACGCCGCGAGGTCCGCGAGCCATTGGCGCAGCGTCTCGGCGTCGACGACGTCGCCCGCCTCGACCGCCCACTCCAGGCCGTGCGAATAGGCGAACGCGCCGACGGGAAATGCGGGCGAGAGCCAGAGGAACAGCGGCAGTTCCCGCCAGTCCCCGGCCTCAGCCATGATCGTGATCGTGACCGTGATGATCGTGGTCGTGGTGGTCGCAGTCGGGGCCGTGGACGTGCGGCTCGCCGCCGACGCTCTGATGATCGCCGTGGCGGTGATGCGCGTCGCCGTGCCGGCGCGCGCTCTCATGGTCGTGGTCATGGCCATGATCGTGGTCATGGTCGTGATCATGGCCGTGAACATGATCGGGCGCCGGCGCGCGCACGTAGGCGCCGCCTTCCGGATTGAACGGCGCTTCGATTGCGACGAGCACGCCGCCGAGGCCGCGCGCCATCTCCTCGATCACGGGATCGCTGCGGATGCGCAGGCTCTTGTTCATCAATTCGGTCGGCAGGTGGCGATTGCCGAGGTGCCAGGCGATCCGCGTCAACGCGGCGGGGTCGGCGGCGCGGATCTCGATCAGCGATTCGGGGGCGGCGACGACCTCGACGATGCGCCCGTCCTCCAGTTTGAGCCCGTCGCCGGCGCGCAGCATCACCGCTTCGGGCAAATCGAGCAGGAAGCCGAGGCCGCGCACGCCGGTCATCGCGACGCGGCGGCGGTAACGCTCGTCGTAATCGAGCACCACCGTATCGGCGGGCTCGCCCGACCAGGCGCCGGAGGGAACGACGGAATGAGCGTGCAGCATGGCGGGCCTCGGGGGCAGCAGGCAGTAGGCAGTAGGCAGTAGGAATACAGGCGGGTAGGCCAACTGCCTAATGCCTATTGCCTATTGCCTACCGCCCTTCCGCGGAAAAACGCCAGCCGGCCTGTAAGCCGGGTTCTGTATGGCCGGAAGCCAAGAGGCTTCCGACGTGACGGCCATTCCTCTGGGACGCCCGTCGCCGGGCGCCTCAAGCAACCAACCCGAGCGACAAGGCCCGCGGACTGGCCCCGAAGCGCCCGCAGGCGCCGCGCATCGCTCCTATTCGGTCTTGCTCCCGGCGGGGCTTGCCGTGCCGCCGACGTTGCCGCCGACGCGGTGCGCTCTTACCGCACCCTTTCACCCTTACCCCAAGTCATTTCCGTTAGGAAAAGACAAAGGGCGGTTTGCTTTCTGTGGCGCTATCCCTGGGGTCGCCCCCGCCGGACGTTATCCGGCGCCGTGTCCGCATGGAGCCCGGACTTTCCTCCGCCCGAAGGCGACGGCCGTCCGGCCGACTGGCTAGGACAAGGGCATAGGCTCGCCGAGCGGCGCGGGTCAAGTGGCCGAGGCCGGCCGCGCCAGGCCGACCCGCAAGCGGCGGCCGACAAAGACGAGAACGACGACTAGAATTGCACAAATCATGGTCTCCCCGTCGATGCGTTCGCCGAGCAGCCACGCGGCGAGCGCCAGGGTCAGGAACGGCTGCGCGAGCTGGACCTGGCTGACGCGCGCGACGCCGCCGAGCGCCAGCCCGGCGTTCCAGGCGAAGAAGCCGAGATACATGCTCATCGCCCCAAGATAGAGGAGGCAGCCCCAAGCGAGCGCCGGGACGCCGGCCGGATCGTCCGGACGCCAGAGAACGGTCAGCGGCGCCGATACGGGGAGAGCGAGGACGACGATCCACGAAATGACGTCCCGCGCCGGCATCCGTCGCGACAGGCGCGCGGACACGGTGTAGCCGACCGCCGCGCTGGCGACGGCGGCGAGCAGCAGCGCGTCGGCGCCTTGCACAGCGGCGCCGCCGTGATGCAGCGCGAAGGCGACGACCAGCGAGGCGCCGAGGATCGCGCAGGCCCAGAACTCGGGCGAGGGCCGCTCGCGCTCGATCAACGCCGCGGCGGCTGCGGTGGCGAGCGGCAGAGCGCCGACGACGACGCCGGCGTGCGCGGCGGGCAGCGCGCGCATCGCAAAGCCCGAGAACCCGGGAAAGCCGACTGCGAGACAGAGCGCCGCCAGGATCAGCAGCGGAAAGTCGCGCCACGGCGGCGCCTTGCGGCGGACCGCCAGCACCGGAATCGCGATCAGACCGGCGATCGCGGCGCGGGCGGCGGCGAGGAACTGCGGGCTGACGCTCGCCACCGCCAGCCGCGTCATCGGCAGCGTCGCGGCGAAAATCGCCACGCCGAGAAGCCCCAGAAGCAGGCCGATCGTCTCTTCGCGTCGTGGCCTCACGAACCCGTTCTCGCGAGCGCGGCGCCGCGCACCCCCCTTGGACGCGGTTTCGCGGCCGGCCGGCGCTCGAGCGCCCGCGCTCGCGCTTCGGCGGCGCGCGCCGCCAGGGTCCGGGTCGGGTCCGCGTCGAGAGCCAACGCCGTCGCGTCGCGCAGGTCCTGCGCGGCGAGGCCGATGTCGGCGAGCTCACGCGCGTCCATCGCCGCGAGCTGGCGAAAAGCGGCGCGCGCGGCGGCGACGCGCGCGGGCCAGAGCGCAATTCGCACGCCCCATGCGAGAACCCTCGCGGCGATGGACTTCGACTTCTTCATGACCCGTTCCTTTCGCTTGCTTCATCGCGGAAGCGGGCTGGCGCAGCCAGAGACAATCAGGTACAGTTTCGCTGAACTGTACCAACCAATGGGCAATACAGATGCTCGATCGCTCGCCGACACGCGTCGGCGCCGTCATGGCGTCCTTGAGAGGCCGGATGGACAGCCGCGCGCTGGCGCCGGGCGCACGCCTGCCCTCGGTGCGCGCGCTGGCGGCGAGTTTGGCGATGTCGAAATCGACGGTCGTCGAGGCCTATGATCGGCTGGTCGCCGAAGGCGCGGTCGTCGCGCGGCGCGGCTCCGGCTTTTTCGTCGCCGGGCCGACGCGGCCTCTCGTGCTCGCGCGGACGGTCGAGCGGCGCGAGCCGGTGGCGGACTGGCTATGGTCGATCAGGGCCGCGCTCGAGTCCGACCCGGACCTGGTCCAGCCGGGCTCCGGTTGGCTGCCCGAATCCTGGCTGCCGGAACTCGGCATGCAGCGGGCCTTGCGCGACCTCGCGCGCGATCGCGCCTTCCGCAAGACGCAATACGATTCGCCGATCGGCTACGCGCCGCTGCGCCGGCAGCTCGCAGTGCGCCTCAACGAGCGCGGCGTCACGGCCTCGCCCGAGCAGATCGTGCTGACCGATTCGAGCACGAGCGCGATCGACCTCGCCTTGCGCTTCCTTGTCCAGCCGGGCGACACGGTCGCGGTCGACGACCCCAGCTATTTCCGCTTGCTGCCGCTGCTCAAGGCGCATCGCGCCACCGTCGTGGGCGTGACCCATACGCCCGAGGGGCCGAACGTCGAGGCGCTCGCGGACGCGTTCGCGAAACACGCGCCGCGTCTCTATCTGACCATCGCCGGCCTGCACAATCCGACCGGCGCCTCGCTGTCGGCGGCCGTCGCCCATCGCGTGCTCAAGCTCGCCGAGCGCCACGACGTCGTCATCGTCGAGGACGAAATCTTCGCCGACTTCGAGCCGGGACCGCCGGCGGCACGGCTGGCGGGGTTCGACGGCCTTGAGCGCGTCATCCAGGTCGGCAGCTTCTCCAAGACGATCTCGGCGGCGCTGCGTTGCGGCTACTTGGCGATCCGGCCCGATTGGGTCGATCCGATCGTCGATCTCAAACTCGCGACGTCCCTCAGCAGCGGCCATTTCGCCGCCGCGTTCCTGCACCGGATGCTGACCGAGGCCGGCTACCGGCGCCATCTGACCGCGTTGCGCGCGCGCCTCGCCGACGCGATGGGCAAGACGTTGACCCGCCTCAGGGCCGCCGGCCTGACGCCGTGGATCGAGCCGCGCGGCGGGATATTCCTCTGGGCGCGCCTGCCCGACGGGCTCGACGCGACGCAAATCGCCCGTTTCGGCCTGCGCAACGGCGTCGCCTTCGCGCCGGGGCCCGTCTTCAGCGCCGCGGAGGAAGCGCGCGGCTTCCTGCGCTTCAACGCCGCGGCGAGCCTGAGCCCGCGGGGCTTCGAAGTGCTCGACCAAGCGATGCACGCGGCCGCTCACGAACCCGCCACGCCATGAGGGCAGCCGCGAAATTCACCTGGGGTTCACGAAAACTGTGCCAGCCTGGGCGGACGTGATAGGGGTGCCGGGGGGTTCAAGGGGTCGGGGGCCGCGGCTAGCAAGCGGCCAGACCGTAACGAAGACGTCGACGAGCGATATTCGCGCGACGCACAGGAGACGGATGCGATGAGAAAACTCATTTTCCTTTCGCTGGCCATGGCGACGGCCGTGTCGCTCGCGGGCTGCGACACGCCGCAGGGGCAGAACGCGGCTGGCGGCGCCATCCTCGGCGGCGCGACCGGCGCGTTGATCGGCGGGGCGATTACCGGCCGTCCTGGCGGCGCTTTGGTCGGCGCCGGCGTCGGCGCGGCCACCGGCGCGGCGATCGGCGCCTCGGCGACGCCCCCAGGCCCTGGCTATTATCCGCCTGGCCCGCCGCCCGGCCGCTGCGCCGAGTGGTATTACGATTATTACGGCAACCGCGTTTGCCGCGCTTACTATTGATCAGATTCGCCCTCCCCCGCCTTCATCGGCGGGGGATGCTCCCTTGGAGACTTGGCCGTCCGGCGCCCACGCGTGAGCGCGCCGCATGACGGCCGAGCCGATTCCCGACAGTCCGACCGCCGGCGCCTTCCTGCCCTCGCCCAATTTCGGGGAACGGCGCGGCGGCGCGCGGCCCGATTGCATCATCCTGCATTACACCGGCATGCCGACGGCCGAGAGCGCGCTGGCGCTGCTGCGCGATCCGGCCTCGCAGGTCTCGGCGCATTATTTCGTCTGGGAGAACGGCGAAGTCGCGCAGCTCGTCGCCGAGGACAAACGCGCCTGGCACGCGGGCGCCGGTTTCTGGAGCGGGAACAGCGATCTCAATTCCGCTTCGATCGGCGTCGAGATCGTCAATCCCGGCCATGACGGCGCGCTGCCGCCATTTCCGCGCCGGCAGATCGAGGGCGTCATCGGACTTTGTCGCGACATCGCCGCGCGGCGCGCGATTCGCGGCGAACGCATTCTCGCTCATTCCGACATCGCGCCCGCGCGCAAGCGCGATCCCGGCGAGAAGTTCCCCTGGGACGTTCTCGCGCGCGCCGGCGTCGGCCATTGGACCAAGCCGGCGAAAATCGTCGGCGGCGCGCTCATCGGCGCGGGCGAGGAGGGACCGCCGATCCGAGCGCTGCAGGCGATGCTCGCGCTTTACGGCTACGGCGTCGAGATCACCGGCGTGTACGACCGGGAGACGAGAACGGTGGTGACCGCTTTCCAACGCCATTTCCGGCCCGAGCGCGTCGACGGCGAAGCGGATTTTTCGACCATCGCGACGCTGCGCGCGCTCATCGACTCCCTGAACGACAAGGACGCTCGGCTTCGCTGACGCGACGGCTCGTCAATTCCGGCTTCGAGCGGGGGCGTCGCGCGCGCGCGTGACGCTCGCCGACATCCGGCGATGGCGCGAAGCGGCCCGCGCGCGCGGCGAGTTCTTCCGCCCGGCGCGGCTCGCCCGCGCGTTCGTCGAAGTCGGCGGCTTCATCGATTCCCGCTGGCTGGTCGAAGCGGAGGCGGAC
>JBEKFO010000181.1:0-7988 GCA_050013275.1 Roseiarcus sp.
CATCGTCGCCGCCGAGGAGCAGGGCGTGCCGATGGCGGCGCTGTCGGGCACCATCCAGAACGACATCCTCAAAGAATTCATGGTGCGCAACACATACATCTATCCGCCGGCGGCCTCGATGCGCATCGTCGCCGACATCTTCGCCTTCACGGCGAAGCACATGCCGAAGTTCAACTCAATCTCGATTTCGGGCTACCACATGCAGGAGGCAGGTGCGACGCAGGACCTCGAGCTCGCCTACACGCTCGCCGACGGCGTCGAGTATCTGCGCGCCGGCGTAGCGGCGGGCATGAGCGTCGATCAGTTCGCGCCGCGCCTGTCGTTCTTCTGGGCGATCGGCATGAATTTCTTCATGGAGGTCGCCAAATTGCGCGCCGCGCGCATGCTCTGGGCGGGCCTCGTCAAGGGCTTCGGGCCGAAGTCGGACAAGTCGCTGCCGCTTCGTGCGCACAGCCAGACCTCCGGCTGGTCGCTGACCGCGCAGGACCCTTTCAACAACATCGTGCGCACCCAGATCGAGGCGATGGCCGCGACCCAGGGCCACACCCAGTCGCTGCACACCAACGCGCTCGACGAGGCGCTGGCGTTGCCGACGCCGTTTTCGGCCCGCATCGCCCGCAACACCCAGCTCTTCCTGATCGAGGAAAGCGGCACGACGCGGGTGATCGATCCGTGGGGCGGCTCCTACTACGTCGAGCGCCTGACCGCGGACCTCGCGACGCGCGCGCGCGCCCACATCGACGAGATCGAGGCGCTCGGCGGCATGGCCAAGGCGATCGAGCTCGGGCTGCCCAAGCGTCGCATCGAAGAGGCGGCCGCGCGCACTCAGGCGCGCATCGACTCGGGCCAGCAGACGGTGATCGGCGTCAACAAGTTCCCCCCCAACGTCGAGCGCGAGCTCAACGTCCTCAAAGTCGACGCGGCGAGCGTGCGCGCGCAGCAGATCGAAAAGTTGCAACGCTTGCGCGCCGAGCGCGACGAAGCCAAAGCGCGCGCCGCGCTCGAAGCGCTGACCGCGGGCGCGCGGGGCGAGGCCAATCTGTTGCAACTCTGCGTCGAGGCGGCGCGGGCCAAGGCGACGGTCGGCGAGATTTCGCTGGCGATGGAGAAGGCGTTCGGCCGTCACGTCGCCGAGATCAAGTCGATCGCCGGCGTCTATCTCGCCGAGTCGGGCGCCGAGGCCGACGCCAACGCGCGCGTCATCGCGATGACCCGCGCCTTCGCCGAGAACGACGGCGGGCGTCCGCGCATTCTGGTGGCCAAGATCGGCCAGGACGGCCACGATCGCGGCCAGAAGATCATCGCCTCGGCGTTCGCCGATCTCGGCTTCGAGGTCGAGATTGGGCCGCTGTTCGCGACGCCGGAGGAAGTCGCGGCGCTGGCGGCGGAAAAGAAAGTGCACATCGTCGGCGTCTCCTCGCTCGCCGCTGGCCACCTGACGCTGGCGCCGGCGCTGAAGACGGCGTTGCGCGCCGTCGGATTGGGGGAAACGCTGGTCGTCGTCGGCGGCGTCATTCCCGAGCAGGACTTCAAGCCGCTGCGGGCGGCCGGAGTCGACGCGATCTTCCCGCCGGGCACGGTGGTGGCCGAGGCGGCGTTGAGCTTGTTGGAGCGCCTCAACCAGCGGCTCGGTTACACCCAGCGCGGCGCGGCGTGACGGCGCGTTCGAACGAAGTCTTTTGTCAGCTTGAAGTTCTCGCTCATGACGGGCGCCGCGGTTCCCAGCGCCGAGTCGATCCCTCCAGGGTCGAATCGACGCCGGGTTGCGTCCTGCGATCGGGCGGCGTGTCGGGTCGGCGGCTCACGCCTGAGCGGGTCCGCGCTACCTCTTTGCGCGTCGCGACGCCTTCACTGCGAGTAAGCGCTGGCCCAACAAGCGCCCGATCTTCGCCTCGTGGACTCTTCGCACTCTTCCCGGGCCTCCGCCGCAGCCAAATCGACAAAATATGTCAACAGAGGATAGTCTGTTGCGGCCAGCATGTCGCCCAGCGTCGTCAGCATGGCCGCGATGTATTCGAGTTGATCCCCCTTTTCCACGAACCTCTTGGAAACTTTCATCACGCATCCCCTCCCGCTACTCTACTTAATATCAAGTTGCCGTTCGGCGGCGCGCGGATCAGGCCGCTGCGGCAAAAAGCGCAACCCTTGGTCTGAGCGTTGGGCCGCCACGTCGTCGCCGCCAGCCGACACTTCAGGCTCGATGCGCCGATCGATCTCGCTTGGATCGCCGCGC
Organism: Roseiarcus sp.; assembly: GCA_050013275.1. Taxonomy (GTDB): domain Bacteria; phylum Pseudomonadota; class Alphaproteobacteria; order Rhizobiales; family Beijerinckiaceae; genus Roseiarcus. Next base: position 2,234 of record JBEKFO010000181.1, read on the forward strand.
ATGAGCTTGAGTGTCGTTTGAACGACGTCGGCGGGGAGGCGGAAAACGCCGGCCCAATTGTGATTGCGCAACCACGTCGGTAAAATAGCGCGACGCTCGTGACAAAATCGCAAGCGCACGCTTGTTTCGTGACAATCATTTGCCCCTGCACAAGAGTCGGGTCGCCCCGAGCAATTCAAATCCGCTGAGATGAAAGAGAGGCGAAGCCGCGTTGGGCCTGCTCGAGCGCTCCAATGGGCGGCTCGGCTACACGCACCGCAGCGGGCGTGAACCGCCTGTGCGAATTTGGCGCCGCGCGAATGCGTGCGCCGTCGCATTCCGGCACAAGGCGGAACTTACGTAATCGGCGCCGCGCTTGCGTTGCGCATTCCGTAAACTTTCGCTTTTCGGAGCCCGCTATGGCCGACAGGACCGAGGAGATCGTCGACCGGGCGATCGAACATACGCTGACGATCGTGAAGAGCTCGCGCGGCGCATGGAGCGTCGCGCGAAAGGGCCTGGAAAAGATCCGCGACAACCTCGCCTTCGCCGCCCCCGGCCATCCCGCCGTCGATCGGCTGGAGGCCTTCATCGCCGATCAGGACCGAGTCCGCGGCGAAGGCCGATAGGGGCGCCGCAAGGCGCGCTCGTGTTTATTCGGTCTTCGCCGCCCGGGCGGGTTCGCAACCCATACCAGTTGCACCGCCCGCGCTAGCCCCGAAGCCGCCCATGCACTAACATTCCCATGGGGCTGGTCATTGGGGCGATCAATACACGTTGCGCGACGCGACACGGAATAAAACGACTTCTTGGGGATTCAGATGGCGTCTTCAGAAACCACTGACCAAGCTTGGAGGGGCCTTTACGCCGTCGGCGGGATAATGGGAGTGCTAACAGGTCTCTTGGGACTTGCCTCTTCGCGAATGGGATATCTTCTCTACAGTGCGGGCTACCCAGACAACCCGACTGCCTATCTGCGGCTCGTGTCGCAGAAACAGTTGCTGGCTAACAGCCTCTGGAGCCTCTGGATCTTAAACGATTTGTTGGGCTTTGCGCCATCCATCGCGGCCTATCTCGTCCTGCGACGTAGCAACAGAGCTCTGGCTCTTGTCGGCGCTGTCTTTGTATTTTTTTACCTCTTCTATGACATTAGCGTCACCGAGTTGAACTCGTTGACTCTCGTCAGCCTCTCCCAGGGATACGCAAGTGCCCCAACTGACGCTCTGAGGGCTTCCTATGTCACGGCGGCCACGTATGGTTATGCCGCCCTTCCCCTCCAGACGGTCCTCAGCTTCGGGGTTGGCGCGATAGGATGGCTTCTTTGGAGCGTTGTCGTACTGCAAGGGCGTAGCATTTTCCCAAGGTGGATGGGGGTCCTCGGCGTCATCGTCAACGTAATAGGGATCATCGGGGCGGCCGCTCCTGTTATCCCCGCATCCTTCACTCTTGGCCTTTTCCAGTTTTTCGCCGTCCCGCTGACCGCTGTCTGGGTGACGGGGGTCGGGGCCCGACTGTATCGTTATGGCAGGACATTGCCGACCTCACCGGCGAACAGCTCGTCAACGTCGGTAGTGAGAACTTGACCGGTTCAACGCGTCGGACGGAGCGACGAGGTTGCTCCAGCGGTTGGCGGGAGGAAAGTGGTGCGACAACCGCAACGGCTTTGGGTCATCCGCGTCGTCTCAAATAGCCACGACGCGGGCGCCTCTCTGCACGGAATTAAACAGCGATCGCCAACTGACGGCGAAGCAAAGCTTCTGGCGGCGCGACCCCTCATCCGTCGTGCCTACGGCGCGACCCCTTCCCCCGCGAGGAGGGAAGGAGCGCGCCTGCAAGTGACGCAACGTCAATGTCCGTAAAGGCCGGTCAGCGTCGCTTTGGCGAGCGTATGATAGTGCAGGTTGAAGCCGACGACCGCCGGCGTCGCGTTCTCGTCGGCGTCGAGCTTGTCGACGTCGACGGCGAAAATCGTGAACTGATAGCGATGCGGCTTGTCGCCCTTGGGCGGGCAGGGGCCGCCGTAACCGGGGGCGCCGTAATCGGAGCGGGCCTGCACGGCGCCCTTGGGCGCCGCGTCGCTCTTGGGATCGCCCGCGCCTTTGGGCAGACTGGCGACGTCGGCGGGAATGTTGAAGATCACCCAATGCCAGAAGCCGCTCCCAGTCGGCGCGTCGGGGTCGTAGACGGTGAGCGCAAAGCTCTTCGTGCCCTTCGGGGCGCCCGACCAACTCAGGGCGGGCGAAACATTCTTGCCCGTGCAGCCGAAGCCGTTGAACGCCTGCTCTTCCGGGATGCGCGCGCCCGGCTTGACGTCCGGGCTCGTCAGCGACAACGCGTGGGCCGCGTCGGCGCTGGCTATGGTCGCCAAGGCGACAGAGACGGCTAATGCATGGCTGATCATCGAAGTCTCCCTTGCTTGCGTCGTTCGAACGCCGCGACGCTGCAATAATTGTCTTGCGCTGACGCCGCATTGCAAGCGAAAATCACTTTCTTCGGCGCGATGGCGCGGCAGGCCGCGGCCCCGATGCGGAATTGACGGGCGCGCGGCGCCGATCGTATGGAATGCGCCGGCGGTGGCGCGGCCCCGGGATATTCGTGAAAAGCGGAGGGGACGATGGACGGGGCGTCGCACGCGCGAGCGTGTCGAAAGCGGAAATTCACGACGCGATCCGGCGCGGCGCTATCGTTCACGGAACTGGGTTTCGGCGCAGCGCCGCTGGGCAACCTCTATCGACCTCTGACGGAAAAGGAAGCGCGAGCGACGCTCGACGCCGCCTGGACGGCCGGCTGCCGCTATTACGACACCGCGCCGCTTTACGGCCTCGGCCTTTCCGAGACGCGGCTCAACGGCTTCCTGCGCGCCAAGCCGCGCGACAGCTATTTGCTTTCGACCAAGGTCGGCCGGCTCCTGCAACATTGCCCGCCCGAGCAGCGCTCGCGTCAGGGCGCGTTCTTCGAGACGCCGTCGCGGCGCGAGGTGTTCGATTATTCCTACGACGGCGTCATGCGCTCGCTCGAGTTTTCGCTGGAGCGACTCGGCGTCGATCGTGTCGACATCGTCTACGCGCACGACCTCGACGTTTTCACGCACGGCGGCAAGGAGACGTCCGACGCGCGCATCCGCGAATTCATGGAGGGCGGCTACAAGGCGCTCATGAGACTGCGCGACAGCGGCGCGATCAAAGCGATCGGCGCCGGCGTCAACGAGTGGGAGGTCGCCGAGACGCTGGCGCGGTCGGGCGACTTCGACATTTTTCTGTTGGCGGGCCGCTACACGCTGCTCGAGCAGGACGCGCTGCGGAGCTTCCTGCCTTACTGCGTAGAGAAAAACATCGGCGTCGTCATCGGCGGACCGTTCAATTCCGGCATTCTGGCGACCGGACCGAAACGCGGAGCGTTCTACAACTATGCGCCGGCACCCGAAGCGGTGCTCGAGCGCGTGCGCCGGATCGAGGCGATCTGCAAGGCGCACGGCGTGAAACTCGCGGAGGCGGCGCTCCGCTTTCCGCTCAGCCATCCGGCAATTCTCAGTGTCATCCCCGGCGGGCAAAAGGCCGGAGAGGTTCGCCGCAACGCCGCGATGCTGAGCGCTCAGATTCCGTCGGCGGTGTGGCGCGCGCTCAAAACCGAAGGGCTGATGCGCGCCGACGCCCCGACGCCGCGTTGAAACCGTCCGAGGAGTCGCCGCGATGCTGAAAGCGCTCGATCCGCTGTTGAACCCCGATCTTCTCTACATCCTGCGCGCCATGGGACATGGCGATGAAATCGCCATCGTCGACGCCAACTATCCCGCGCAGTCGGCGGGACCCGACGTCGTCAGGCTCGACGCCGTCGACGCGACGCGCGCGCTCGACGCCGTGCTCAGCGTCCTGCCGCTCGACACCTTTGTTCCCGAAGCGTGCTGGCGCATGGAGGTCGTCGGCGACGCCGCCGCCGAGCAGCCGATCTTCGCGGAATTTCGCGCCGTCATCGCCAGACGCGAAGGGCCCCAGTTTAAGCTCGGCAGCCTCGAGCGCTTCGCCTTCTACGAGCGCGCGGCCCGGTGTTTCGCCGTTGTCGCCACGGGAGAGCGCCGGCTCTACGGCAACGTCATACTCAAGAAGGGCGTCGTCCCGCCGGCTTGAGCCGCGCGTCAGAACAGCCCTTCGATCCGGCCGTCGCGCACATGGATCCGCTCGGCCGCGGGGACGCGCGGCAGTCCCGGCATGGTTCTGATATCGCCCATCAGCACCACCACGAATCCGGCGCCTGCGCGCAGGCTGACGTCGCGGATCGACGCGATATGGCCGTTCGGCGCGCCGAGAAGGGTCGGATCGGGAGAAAACGAATATTGCGTCTTGGCGACGCAGATCGGCAGATGGCCGTAGCCGGCCGCCTGCAGTTCGTCGAATTGCGCGCGAACGCGGGCCTCGGCCGCGATGTCGTCGGCGCCGTATATCTCGCGCGCGATCACCCGCGTCTTCTCCCATAGCGGCGTCGCGTCGGGGTAGAGCGTGCGAAAGCCGAGCGGCGAAGAGTCCGCCATCTGGGCCGCGACGCGCGCCAGCTCTTCCGCGCCGGCCGAGCCGCGCGCCCAATGGTCGCAAATCACCGCTCGGGCGTCGCAGGTTTCGGCGACAAAGCGTTGGACCAGCGCAAGCTCGGCGTCGCTGTCGGCGTCGAAACGGTTCACCGCGACGACGACGTCGACGCCGAATTTCCGGACGTTGGCGACATGCCGCTGCAGATTGGAGAGCCCCCTTTCCAGCGCGGCCAAATCCTCGCCGTTGAGCATGGCTTTGGCGAGGCCGCCATGCATCTTGAGCGCCCGGGCCGTCGCGACCACCACCGCGCCAGCGGGCTTCAGCCCCGCCTTGCGGCACTTGATGTCGAAGAATTTCTCCGCGCCGAGATCGGCGCCGAATCCGGCTTCGGTGACGACATAGTCGGCGAGCTTCAACGCGGCGCGCGTCGCCACCAGCGAATTGCAGCCGTGCGCGATATTGGCGAACGGGCCGCCGTGCACCAGCGCCGGATTGCCCTCCAAGGTCTGCACGAGATTGGGGCGCAGCGCGAGTCGGAGCAGCGCCGTCATCGCGCCCGCCGCCTTGAGATCGCTCGCCGTCACCGGCTTCTTGGCCCGGGAATAGGCGACCACGATGCGGCCCAGCCGCGCCTCGAGATCGTCGAGATCGTCGGCGAGACAAAACGCGGCCATCACCTCGGAGGCCACGGTGATGTCGAAGCCGTCCGCGCGCGCGAAGCCGTTGGCGACGCCGCCGAGCCCGACGACGATTTCGCGCAGCGCGCGATCGTTGACGTCGAGCGCGCGTCGCCAGACGGCGCGGCGCGCGTCGATGTCGAGTTCGTTGCCCCAGTAGATGTGGTTGTCGAGGATCGCGGCGAGCAGGTTGTGCGCGGCGGTGATGGCGTGGAAATCGCCGGTGAAATGCAGGTTGATCTCGTCCCTCGGCGCGACCTGCGCGCGGCCGCCGCCCGTCGCGCCGCCCTTCACGCCGAAGCACGGCCCGAGCGAAGGCTCGCGCAGGCAGATCGCGACGCGCTTGCCGATGCGCGCGAGCGCGTCGCCCAGGCCGATGGTGGTCGTCGTCTTGCCTTCGCCCGCCGGCGTCGGGCTGATCGCGGTGACGAGGATGAGCTTGCCGTCCGGCTTGCCCGCGAGTCCGGCAAGGAACGAATCGTCGACCTTGGCGATCGCTCGGCCGTAAGGGTGGAGGGCCTCCGCGGGGACGCCGATCTTGGCGCCGACCTCGGCGATCGGCGCGAGCTTGGCCTC
>JBEKFO010000182.1:0-7957 GCA_050013275.1 Roseiarcus sp.
CCGACGACGCAGATCGACATGCGCCGCCTTTCCGACGGCGTGAAAGTGACCGATCGCTTCAAGACCACCGAGCAGGTCGAGCGCGCGTTCGTCGAGGACAAGAACTACGATTTCCTCTATTCCGACGCCGACGGCTACCACTTCATGAACGCCGAGACCTACGACCAGATCCAGGTGCCGGCCGACGTCATCGGCGACCAGGCTCAGTGGCTGCAGGAGGGGATGAAGGTCATCCTGTCGATCTTCAACGAGACGCCGGTCGGCATCCAGTTGCCGCCGCGCGTCACCTTGGAGATCGTCGAGACCGAGCCGGCGATGAAGGGCCAGACCGCGTCCTCGTCCTATAAGCCGGCCAAGCTCACCAACGGCGCGCGCGTCATGGTGCCGCCGCACATCACCACCGGGACGCGCGTCGTCATCCAGACCGAAGACGGCAGTTACGTCGAACGCGCCAAGGACTGACGCGTTCGTTCCTTTTAAGAAGGAGGCGCCGCGATGCAGCTCGGAATGATCGGTCTTGGGCGCATGGGCGCCAATATCGTTCGCCGGCTGATGGGCGCCGGCCATTCCTGCGTCGTCTATGATCGCGACCCGGCGCCCGGCCGGGCGCTCGCCGCCGAAGGCGCGCGGGCGGTCGGGTCGCTCGGCGCGCTCGTTGCGGGCCTCGAGGCGCCGCGGGCGATCTGGATCATGCTGCCCGCCGGCGCGCCCACCGAGGCGACGATCGAAGCGTTGAGGCCGCTGTTGTCGAGGGGCGACGTCGTCATCGACGGCGGCAACAGCTTTTGGCGCGACGACATAAGGCGCGGCGCGGCGCTTCGCTCCCAGGGCCTGCACTATCTCGACGTCGGCACCAGCGGCGGCGTCTGGGGGCTCGAGCGCGGCTATTGCCTGATGATCGGCGGCGAACGCGAACCCGTCGCGCGCCTCGATCCGATCTTTCGGGCGTTGGCGCCCGGCCGCGGAACGATTCCATCGACGCCCGGCCGCGAGGGACGCAACCCGAATGTGGAGGAAGGCTACCTGCACGCGGGGCCTTGCGGCGCCGGGCATTTCGTCAAGATGGTGCACAACGGCATCGAATACGGTCTGATGCAGGCCTATGCCGAGGGGTTCGACATCCTGCGCAACGCCGACGCCGAGGGCGTCGCGCCCGAGCATCGCTTCAGCTTGGACGTCGCCGACATCGCGGAAGTGTGGCGGCGCGGCAGCGTGGTCACCTCGTGGCTGCTCGATCTGACTTCGAGCGCGCTCGCGAGCGAGGGCGCGCTCGACTCCTATTCGGGATTCATCGAGGATTCCGGCGAAGGCCGCTGGACGGTGATGGCGGCGATCGACGAGGCGGTCCCGGCGGAGGTTCTCTCCGCCGCGCTCTACACCCGCTTCCGCTCCCGCCAAGGCCACACCTTCGCGGAAAAGATCATCTCGGCGATGCGCAAGGGCTTCGGCGGGCATGTCGAGCCGAAGGCGGGGAAGGGGTGAGCGGGGCGGCGCGCCGCGCGTCTGATGCGGTCTCCGCTTGAGCGACTCGCGCGGCCCGGACGATGGGAAGGGCATGCGCTCGAGAAAACGCGCCGTCTCCTTCGCCGGGCCTCGGACCCTGCAAGCTTTTCCAAGCCCAAGCCAAACATTTCCAAATTTGCGGCCTTTTTCTCCAAGGATTTCCAAAGATTCCTTTGGTCGTTTTGTGGAAACTCAAAGGCTTGCAAGGCGAAAAAGGAAATTTAGCTTGCTCCAAATTTCTTGCGTCGATCCGCCTGCGAAAGCCCCCCAGCGCCGCCGGCAAGGCGGATGTGGCGGAGGGCCATACACGAAAAAGCGTAGCATGTTTTTCGTTTTTCCGGAAGACCGAATTGTATCAAGAAACGGTTCCGGGTGGACTGCACCCGATCGGTGAGACACAGCCAATTCCGTGATTGCCGACAGTTCCCGCCGACCGACCGCGCCAAACCGCGCCAGTCAACAAGCGAAACGAGCGCCTGTCACCGTAATCCCGTAATCCACGTAATCCATACAGATGTAGTATAGCCTCATCGATTCTTACGCGATGATGGTCGGCCCCTGTACAAGTGGCATAAAAGCGTTCGGGCGCGGCTGCAATAGCCGGTTGAGATTGCTACGTACAAGCGAGTTTGAGGCGTTCGCACTCAACCAATTGCGGGCGGCATAAATCACTCCCCTGCAAAATAGCTCTGCGCTAAGACTCAGAATTGGCCCTGTAGGGACGTCGACGATGACATTGTGGATGGTGCCCTGTGGGGGCAATGTGAAGGCGATTGCCCGGTGGTCGTGGCGCATCGCCCGATTTGTGCCACGGCCCTCATGAACAACCCCGCATCGCAAGGCCCAACATTCATCACCACTGAGACCCAGGTGGGGCGGGAGGTTGCGGCGACACCAAGATTGGTAACGAGCGCGCTGGCCGTCTTGGCGAGCATTCGGTTGTGCTTCTAACGTGCAACAAATGTCTGGGATCGTAAGGCAAAGCGCTATAGCTGCGTACCACAGATTAGCTTCCATTGTGCGTTCGATCTCGCGAAGGATATTTTCCATTTCATAAAGAGTCCCATTCTGCGTATTCGCGCCTATATACTGCTAAATGCTTATTCTTGTATGGAAAGATTGGCCGATTGTGCCGTTCCGGCATTACGGCATTACGGAATTACAGCGACAGCCGCTCATTTCCCTTTTCTCGGTCGACGGCGAATTGCGGTGGCCTCTGCGGTTCGAGCCGGCGGCTGGCGGCGATCGGGCCAACGCCTGCGGCCAATCCCCCGCGCCCGTCACGCTGCGTGTCCCCGCTTCGCGGGGCGAGCGGAAGAACGCCCCCTTCATGAGTCTCGCTTTGAGGCGAAAGCGACGACGCTCTTGCCTGTGTCATTCCCGCGAAAGCGGGAATCCAGGGAGGAACGGGCGCTTCGGCCGCCAAGTCTGGGTTCCCGCTTTCGCGGGAATGACATCGCTGGCGATTCCGGCAAGTCGCGTGACGCATCAGTCGTCCGACTGGCCTCTGGGAGGCGGGCCGTAGACGGGGGCGGGCGGGGGCGGGCGCTGGGGATCGAGGGTGGGAGAAGGGCTCGGCGGCGGGCCGTAGACGGGGGCCGGGTGAGGCGGACGCTGAGGGTGGAGCGTCGGATAAGGGCTCGGCGGCGGGCCGTAAACGTCCTTGGTGAGCGAGCCCGGGTCGCCGAGCTGATTGGCCGCGCCTCCGTCGCCCTCCGCCGCGCGCGCGCCGTTCGGCGCCGCCGCCGCCAGCGCCATCGCCGCGTAGCGCAGCAGGAATTTGCGTCGGCTTTCGTCCTCCATCGCCGCTACTCCCAGTATTCGCCGATCCGTTTGAGGCTGCAGGTCTCGATCGCAGCGTCGGCCGGGTCGAACAGGTGGCAGCCGCCGCCTTCGCACAGGTCCCAGTGGCGGCAGGCGCCGCACGATGCGGCGGCGAGGCCGCGCCGCCCTTCGCGGAAGCGCGAAAAGCGACGCTCCCAGATTTCGAGAAATGAGGATTCGGCGAGGTTTCCCTCGACGAACCGGCGCGACACGCTGGGGCATCCGGTGACGGCGCCGTCGTGCAGGATCGAGCCGATGCCGACGCCGGAGCCGCAATAATGGAATCCGTCGCGCACCTTGCATTCCCAGTTGGGGCCCCAATAGCCCTCTTCGCTCAGCGTCACGACGATGTCGCTGCGGGTCTGGCGCTGCTGCGCGACGAACGTCAGCAGCCGGCGCAATTGTGCGCCGGTCAGCATCAGTCCCGAGTTCGCGTCGGCGCGCCCTCGCGAAAAGACCGGCGTGAAGCGCACCTGCGGAACCCTGAGGGCGGCGAGATAGTCGACGAACGGCTCGAGGCCGTCGATATTCAGCGCGTTGACGCAGCAGATGACGTCGAAGCGCTCGTAGAAGGGGTCGTCGACCAGGCGCCGGATCGCTGTGCTCACGGTGCGGAACGCGCCGGGGCGGCGGCGCAGCGCGTCGTGCTCGTCCTCCAATCCGTCCAGACTGACCGAGATCGTGCGCAAGCCGGCGGCCTTGAGCGAGGCCAGACGCGCCGGCTTCAGCAACATCGCATTGGTGGTGACGCCCCAGGCGTAGCCGAGCGCCGCGGCGTGGGCGCCGACCGTCTCGACGTCGCGGCGGATCAGCGGCTCGCCGCCGATGATCGCGAAGGTGACGCCGCCGGCGTCGTAGCGGCGGGCGATTTCGGAGAGCTCCCGACAAACCCGGTCGGCCGGCAGTTCCGCGCCCTTGGTCGAGGCGTCGCGCAGACAATCGCTGCCGCAATGGCGGCATTCGAGATTGCAGCGCAGCGTGCATTCCCAGAAGAGGTAAGTGAGGTCGTGACGGGCGCGGGCGCGGGCCTTGGCGGCGACGAAAGATTCGAGCGCGCCGACGTAGTCGCGAACTTCCGGCGCCGGCGTTGCGAGCTTTTCCGTCTCTTCGGCCATGCCCGTCGCGATTCCGCCGCCCGATCCGGTGGGCGCGACAAGAAGCATAACCCGCCGCCTCGGCGGCATCCTGCGACGGAATGCCGCAGCCGCCGAGCGCCGACCTTAGGGCCGGCGCGGCCGGCGGCCGCGCCTGCGATGCGCGCCGTCAGTAGCGGTAAATTTCCGCCTTGAACGGCCCGTTCTGCGGCACGCTGAGATAGGCGGCCTGCTGCGGCGTCAGCTTGGTCAGCTTGACGCCGATCTTGGCGAGGTGCAGCGCGGCGACCTTTTCGTCCAGGTGCTTGGGCAGCGTGTAGACCTTCTTGTCGTACTGGCCGGGCTTGGTGAAGAGCTCGATCTGCGCCAGGGTCTGGTTGGTGAACGAGGCCGACATGACGAACGAGGGGTGGCCGGTGGCGTTGCCGAGATTGACCAGGCGCCCCTCGGAGAGCAGCAGCAGCTTCTTGCCGTCGGGAAACTCGATTTCGTCGACCTGCGGCTTGATGTTGTTCCACTTGAGGTTGCGCAAGGCGCCGACCTGGATCTCCGAGTCGAAGTGGCCGATGTTGCAGACGATCGCCCGGTCCTTCATCTTGCGCATATGGTCGAGGGTGATCACGTCGACGTTGCCGGTGGCGGTGACGAAGATGTCGGCGCGCGGCGCGGCGTCCTCCATCGTCGTCACTTCGTAGCCTTCCATCGCCGCCTGGAGCGCGCAGATCGGATCGACCTCGGAGACCATCACGCGGCAGCCGGCGTTGCGCAAGCTGGCGGCCGAGCCCTTGCCGACGTCGCCGAAGCCCGCGACCATCGCCACCTTGCCCGCCATCATCACGTCGGTGCCGCGGCGGATGCCGTCGACCAGCGATTCGCGGCAGCCGTAGAGATTGTCGAACTTGGACTTGGTGACGCTGTCGTTGACGTTGATCGCCGGCCACAAGAGCTTGCCCTCTTTGGCCATCACGTAGAGGCGATGCACGCCGGTCGTCGTCTCCTCGGTGACGCCGCGGATCGAAGCGGCGTTTTTCGCGTACCAGCCGGGCTTGGTCGCAAGGCGCTGCTTGATCGCCGCGAACAGCACCTCTTCCTCTTCGTTGCTCGCCTTGTCGAGGAACGCCGTGTCGCCCTTCTCGGCGCGCAGGCCGAGGTGGATGAGCAGCGTCGCGTCGCCGCCGTCGTCGAGGATCATGTTGGGGCAGCCGCCGTCGGCCCATTCGAAGATGCGGTGGGTGTAGTCCCAATAGTCTTTCAGGCTCTCGCCTTTGATCGCGAACACCGGCGTGCCGCTCGCTGCGATCGCCGCGGCGGCGTGGTCCTGGGTCGAGTAGATGTTGCACGAGGCCCAGCGCACGTCGGCGCCGAGCGCCTTGAGCGTCTCGATCAGCACCGCGGTCTGGATCGTCATGTGCAGCGAGCCGGCGACGCGCGCGCCCTTGAGCGGCTGGCTCGCCTTGTATTCCGCCCGCGTCGCCATCAAGCCGGGCATCTCGGTCTCGGCGATGGCGATTTCCTTGCGCCCAAAGGCGGCAAGGCCGAGATCGGCGACGGCGTAATCGGCGGCGGGAGTGCTCATGGGAGGAAAAGCCTTGGCGGTTGCGGTGGCCACGCCATATCAAATCCGCCGGCATGGCGCAATAAAGATATAAGCAAATGTTTATATCGAGACGTCGACGATCGGGGATAGGCGGCGGCCGGGAAGTATCTGCCGCCGTCGCGCCCGGCCATGAAGGCTCTCTGGACTTCCGGCCGTCGGCAAGAGCGGCGTTAACCCTATCGATAGCCGGCGTCGGCGGCGACACGGAGGCCTTGTCTTTTGATCGCTCCTACGTGGTATAAGCAAGAAACGAGCCGCGAATTCGCGCGGCGCTTCGAAGCGGCGGTTGAACTGGCGGCTGGGGATGGCGCTTTCGCATAGACTCGCAATGCGTCAAGGCCAGTCGATGGTCCTGACGCCGCAGCTTTTGCAGGCGATCAAGCTCCTGCAGATGCCGAGCGCCGAGCTCGCCGCCTTCATTGAAGGCGAGCTGGAGCGCAATCCGCTGCTGGAGCGGGCCGACGACGCGCCGGCGATGGAAACGCCGGGTGAGGCCGGCCCTCCCGAGCCCGTTTCCGACGCCCCCGAACTTGGCGACTGGGCCTCCGAATCGCTGGAGGCGGATCCGGCGGCGCTGGCGCAAAATCTCGGCACCGAGATCGACAACGCCTTCGATCCCGACCGCGCCGCGACGCCGCTGGAGCGCGCGCCTCTCGACGAAGGCAAGGGCCTTTCAGCGACCTCCTGGACCGGGGTGGCGGGCCGCAGCGGCGAGGACGGCGCGCCCGACCTCGAGGCCTATGTCGCCGCGCCGGTCAGTTTGAGCGAGCACCTGACCCGGCAGGCGATGATCGTGCTTCGGACGCCCGCCGACCGCATGATCGCGAGCGCGCTGATCGACGCGCTCGACGACGCGGGCTATCTCACCGCCGCGCTTGAGGACATCGCCGAACGGCTGGGCGCTCCGCTCGCTCAGGTGGAAGACGTCCTCGAGCGCCTGCAGACCTTGGAGCCGACCGGCGTCTTCGCCCGCAACCTCGCCGAATGTCTCGCGTTGCAACTGATCGAGCGCGACCGCTACGATCCGGCGATGCGCGCGCTGATCCGGAATCTGCCGGCGCTGGCCAAGCGCGATCTTGCGGCGCTGCGCCGCGCCTGCGGCGTCGACGACGAGGATCTCGCCGACATGATCGCCGAAATCAAGCGCCTCGATCCCAAACCGGGGCGCGGATTCGGCGCCGCGGTCGAGCCGCCGGCGATCCCCGACGTCTTTGTCACGGCCGCGCCCGACCATTCCTGGCGCATCGAGCTGAACAGCGACGTGCTGCCGCGCGTGCTGGTCAACGAGACCTACGCGGCGCGGATCAAGCGCGGCGCGTCGCGCGAGGAAGATCGCCAATATATCTCGGCGAATTTGCAAAGCGCGAATTGGCTGACCAAGAGCCTCGAGCAACGCGCGCGCACCATTCTCAACGTCGCCTCCGAGATCGTGCGCCGCCAGGACAGCTTTCTCGTCGAAGGCGTCGCCGGCCTGCGGCCGCTCAACCTCAAGGCGGTCGCCGACGCGATCGGGGTTCACGAGTCGACCGTGTCCCGCGCCACTTCGAACAAGTTCATTCAGACGCCGCGCGGCCTGTTCGAGATGAAGTATTTCTTCACGACTTCGATCGCATCGGCCACCAACAGCGCGGCTCTGGCGCATTCGGCCGAATCGGTGCGCTTCAAGATCAAGCAGATGATCGACGCCGAAGATCCCAACGACGTGCTGTCCGACGACGTCATCGTCGCCAGGCTGCGCAGCGCCGACATCGTCGTCGCGCGCCGCACCGTCGCCAAGTATCGAGACTCCCTGCGCATCCCCTCCTCGGTCGACCGCCGGCGGCTGAAGATGTCGCCGATGCGCGCGCCGACGCAACCTAGCGGTCCGCTAGGCGTATGATAGACATCGTGTTTTTGACTTCGCGAGTGCGGGCGAACGGGCCCCGATTGACATCGCCTC
>JBEKFO010000183.1:0-7923 GCA_050013275.1 Roseiarcus sp.
GTCCATCGCGCGCCTGAACTTGCAGAACAGCAAAGTCTTGTTGACGATGATCGTCCAGCTCCAGAACGAGGCGGCCAGCAACCCGACCATGACGATCTTGACGACGATATGCGCCGACCAGAACATGGCCAGCAGCGTGGTCTCGGAATCGGCGGCGACCGTTATGGCGGCGTCAGTGGCGTTCATGATCGGGGAAACCTCTCGGGCGGACGGGGACCGCTTCGCGTTCGGGCGAGACTGCCGTCGGCTCGTTTTGGGCGGGTCTGCGCCGCAAATGGGCCAAAACTTGGGCTCGCCGGGAACGATCCCTGGGCGCGGATTTTATCGGTTCAGTTAAGCCTCGGATAGCGTTAATGCTTGGTTAGCGCGCTTGGGCCCGGTCGCGACGAAATCGACAGGGGGAGCGGCGTCAAGGCCGAGAGCGAGCGCGGGCGAAGCGATCCATGACGGCGAACGCGAAAACTGTTTCGACGCATATTGCTTTTTTTGCGACTTTGTCCTTGAGAATTGGCGCTCGCGCTCCGCTGAGTCGACTGTGACTTGCCGCGAAGATTGGTCGACGGGGCCCAACCCCGGATGTCGAAGGCTCAAATGAAACGATCGCCCCCCACATTCGTCGTCGAGGTTCGCCGGCAACGACGGTCGACGAATTCGGGCGGAAAGGCCTGGTTGGCGGAACCGACGCTCCCCGGCGCGGCGTCTCGATCGGGACGTCTTTCCGGCGCGGCGGCGCCGTTCGAGGGCGATCCCAAGGCGCCGCCCGCCGCCGAGACGCCGCCGTCGCGCCCGCAGGGCCGCATTCTTCCCAGCCTCGCCGACATCGCTCCGATCGCGTCGCCTTTCGAGGAGCCCGCGGCCCCGCCTCGCCGCCGGCGCGAAAGTATCGCCCCGACGGCCAAGCCCAAGACACGGACGAAGAAAGACTCGGGTGGGGAATTCGCGCCGCCTCGCCGGTCGGCGTCGGCGGCGTTCGACCCTACGGGCGCGACGCCGTCGCTTCGATCGTTCGAGACCGCTTCCGTCGATGTCCGAGCCGTCGCGTCGCCGGCGGGCGGCGGGATGGCGGCCGACGCCGAGCGAAAGGCCAGGACGCGATCGCCGGGCGCGAAATCGAAGCGCGAAATCGAGACGGCGCGCGCCCTCGCCGGCGCCCTCGCGGCGCGCGCGGCGCTCGACGCCGAGCCCGCCGCCGTCCCCGACGCCTCGTTGGAGAGCGCGGCGACCGACCGCGCGGGGGCGCGCCAAGCCAGGCATCGTCGCATCTTGGATCGTTACGTGCTCGGCGTCGAACTCAGGCCGGGGCAACGTTGGAAGCGCCGATCGCAAGAGGGGCGAAAGTAACTCCCGCTTCGACTTTGATCGCAAGCCGTCGCCTTCCGCCGCTGGGCGCGAAAGTCGCGATCCGCCGTCGTCTCGCGACTGCGCGTTGCGCGATCGCCTCGATGTCCTTCGAGGCGAGCCTCGCCTTCATGGAAGGCCAATCGCCGCTGCTGGCGATGACCGAGGACACGAAAGAGGGACTGGCGGCGTTTGCGCGAAGAGCGCAGGCCGAACTCGCCGGGGCGATGAAGCCTCGGTCTTCGGCGGCGAAACGGAATCGACCGGCTCCCGCGGCGGCGCTTCACTTCCACTTCAGCGCGACGCCGTGTCCCGCCAACGGCGGGACTTCGAGGCCGCGCTGGGCGTTGGCCAGGGCGTCGAGCGCGGCCTTGGTTTCGGCGCGCCAGGGCGCGGCGCGCGCTCTCGCCTCGCTCTGATCGACGGAGATCAGCAATTGCTCGCTGGCGGCGAGATTCGCGCCATCTCGCCCGGCCTTCATTTCCAGCCAGACGCGCATGCGCTTGTCGTCGTGCTCCAGCAGATGGCAATGCACGGACAAGGCTTGGCCTTCGCTCGCCTCCTGGAAGTAGTGCAACATCATTTGCAGGGTGAACAGCGTGCGCCGATTCGCCTTGCGCGCGGCCGCGTCAAGGCCGATGCGGTCCATCAGCGCGTCGATCGAGCGGCTGAACACCAGCGCATAGGCCGCGTCGTTCATGTGGCCGTTGTAGTCGATCCAGTCGGCCGCGACCTCGGTCTCGTAGACCGGCAACGCTTCGTTGCGATGCATGACGCCCTCCCTTCGCCAGAGCTTTCCGCCCCCGCCCCACGGCAAGTATTTCTGCGCCAACGCCGGGCGATCGACAAGGTATTCGTCGCGCCGCGCCCCGAGGGCTCGCGACGCCGTCCGATCCTGGCGGACGTCCGCCGCAAATTCGCCTCGCTAAGCCGCGAGCAATCGGCGTAAGAGAACGCGGACAATGAAACGGAGAGCCGCTTGACGACGCAGGACGACGAAGGCGACCGCTTTTCCGCCCGCGCGCGGCGCTACGCCAATCTCGGCGTCAACGCCGGCGCCTTCGCGGCGCGGGTGGGCGCCAGCCGCCTGATGGGCCGCGACCGCGGCGTCAACGCGCGCGCGCTGACCGAGGCGCTCGGCTCGCTCAAGGGCCCGTTGATGAAAGTCGCGCAGATGATGGCGACGATCCCCGAGGCGCTGCCGGCCGACTACGCCGACGAACTGATCAGCCTGCAATCGCAGGCGCCGCCGATGGGCGCGGCGTTCGTGCGCCGCCGCATGCAAGCGGAGTTGGGCGCCGACTGGCGCGCGCGCTTTTCCCAGTTCGAGCTTGCGCCGGCCGCCGCCGCCTCGCTCGGCCAGGTGCATCGCGCGACCAGTCTCGCGGGCGAAAAGCTCGCCTGCAAACTGCAATATCCCGACATGGCCTCGGCGGTGGAGGTCGACCTTTCGCAGCTCGAACTCCTGCTCAAGTTCCACCGTCGCATGGGACCGGCGATCGACACCCGCGAAATTGCCGTCGAGATCGCCGCGCGCATCCGCGAGGAGTTGGACTACGAGCGGGAGGCAAAGTTGGCGCGGCTCTACGCGACGATGCTCGCCGACCGCGAGCGCGTGCGCGTGCCCAAGGTGTTCGGCGAACTGTCGACGCGGCGGTTGCTGACGCAGGAATGGCTCGAGGGCGCGCCGCTGATGGAATTCGAGCGCGCGGGCGCCGAGGCGCGCAACGCCATCGCGCTCGCGCTGTTCGAGGCGTGGTGGCGCCCGTTTTCGCGTTTCGGCGTCATTCACGGCGATCCGCACCTGGGCAATTACTCCGTCGTCGCGACGGGAAAGGGCGAGGCCTGCGAGGTCGAAGCGGTCAACCTGTTCGACTACGGCTGCGTGCGCATCTTTCCCGCCAGCTTCGTCGGCGGCGTCGTCGAGCTTTATCGCGCGCTCAGCCACGCCGACGAAGCGCGCATCGTCCACGCTTACGAAATCTGGGGCTTTCGCGATCTGTCGCGGGCGACGATCGCGGCGCTGAACATCTGGGCGCGCTTCATCTACGGGCCGCTGATCGACGATCGCGTGCGCACCATCGCCGACGGGGTCAAGCCCGGCGATTACGGCCGGCGCGAGATCTTCACGGTCATGCAGGCGCTCAAGGCCGAAGGCGGCGGCCTGAGGGTTCCGCGCGAATTCGTGTTCATGGACCGCGCCGCGATCGGCCTGGGCGGCGCGTTCTTGCGCTTGAACGCGGCGTTGAATTTTCATCGCCTGTTCGAAGAGGCGATCGACGGCTTCGACGTCGCCGCGCTCGGGCGCAAGCAGGCCGAGGCGCTCGCCGAGGTCGGACTCGCCTAATCTGCGTCGCCTTGGTCCGGCGGCTACGCCGCCAGACCTTGGGCGTCGAAAAGCCCCTCGAACAGCGCCGTGCTCAAGTACCGCTCGCCGGAATCGGGCAGCACCACCACGATGGTCTTGCCGGCGTTCTCGGGGCGTTTGGCGAGGCGCGCGGCGACGGCGGCCGCCGCGCCGCCCGAAATTCCCGCAAGGATGCCTTCCTCGCGGGCCAGACGAAGCGCGAAGCGAATCGCTTCCTCGTTGCCGACCTGCTCGATCGCGTCCACCAGCGACAGGTCGAGCACGTCCGGGACGAAACCGGCGCCGATGCCTTGAATCTTGTGCGGGCCGGGCTTCAACGGCTGGCCGGCTCGCGCCTGCGTCAGGATCGGGCTCGCCGACGGTTCGACCGCGACCGAGACGATCGGCTTGCCTTGCTTGCGCTTGATGTAGCGCGAGACGCCGGTGATGGTGCCGCCGGTGCCGACGCCGGAAACGAAGATGTCGACGGCGCCGTCGGTGTCGTTCCAGATTTCGGGCCCCGTCGTCTGCTCGTGAATGTCCGGATTGGCGGGATTCTTGAACTGCTGGAGCAGAACATAGCGGCCGGGATCGGAGGCGGCGATTTCCTCGCTCTTGGCGATGGCGCCGCCCATGCCCTTCGGCCCCTCGGTGAGGACCAGCTGCGCGCCGAGCGCGACCAACAGCTTGCGCCGTTCGATGCTCATCGTCTCCGGCATCGTCAGGGTCAGCGGGATGCCGCGCGCGGCGGCGACGAAAGCGAGCGCGATGCCGGTGTTGCCGCTGGTCGGTTCGACGAGCGCCTTGCCCGGACCCAGCAGACCGCGCTTCTCGGCGTCCCAGATCATCGCGGCGCCGATGCGACACTTCACGGAATAGGAGGGATTGCGCCCCTCGGTCTTGGCGAGGACCGTCGCGGAGGCGCCGTCGAGGACGCGGTTGAGACGGACCAACGGCGTGCGGCCGATGGAGAGTGAGTTATCCTGATACCAGTGCGGCATGGCGGCGCCCCATTCCTTTCGATCGTCTAGACAAAAAGCGGCATATTAATTTAGTTGATCGATTTACTATACTATCCCACCGCCCACGTCAATGCCTGGAAAATCGGGCGCCTCGCGGCGGGCGCAGATCGACGCCGTCGGCGCGCAAAAAAGGCCCCGCCGAAGCGGGGCCTTGAGGCGCACTGGCGAAGCCGAGCGAAGGCCGCGGCTTATTGGCAGACGTCGACCCAGCGGCGACCGAGATAGCGGCCCCACTGATCGTAGACCGGCCGATAGGCTTCGCAACCGTTCGGGCCGGGGCCGTAATCGGGGCCAGGGCCGTAATAGGGGCCGGGCCCGTAATAGCCGGGCTGCGATGCGATCGCCGCGCCTGCGGCGAGGCCGAGAATTCCCAGGCCGACCGCCGGGCCCCAATAACCGCCGTACCAACGGCCGCCATGGTAGTATCTCGGATGCCAAACGCCGCCGGCGGCGTTGGCAGGCGTCGTCGCGGCGGCGACGCCGAGACCCAGGAATAGCGCGGGCAACGCGCTCGCGGTCGACTTGTTCAACAATGCGCGCATGAGTTGCCTCCATTTCTTCAATCGTCGCGCCGAAACGGCGCTGCCTTCATCTGCGTCGGACTTACGGGACACCCTGACGCTCGGGCGGATATTCGGCTGACAAATCGGTGTCTTTTGGCCCAAAACACGGCAGCCGGGCGGCAAAATCGACCGATCCACCTCTTTTATCGTAACACTATGAACATTCATTCAGAATTGGCCTGTGGCGACATGCCGCGCAGCAACTTGATGATCCCCGAAAAGTCGTCGCCAGCGCAGCCCGCCGCCGCGAACAGCTGATAGAGTTGAGCAGCCTCGGCGCCGAGCGGCGTCGCCGCGCCTGCGCTCGCGGCCGCCTCCTGTGCGAGACGCAGGTCCTTCAGCATCAACGCCGCCGCGAAGCCGGGCTTGTAGCCGCGGTTGGCGGGCGAAGCGGGAACGGGCCCGGGCACCGGACAATAGGAGGTCAGCGACCACGATTGGCCCGACGAGTTCGAGGCCACCTCGTAAAGCGCCTCAGCCGACAATCCGAGCTTTTCGGCGAGAACGAACGCTTCGCACGTCGCGATCATCGTCGCGCCGAGGATCATGTTGTTGCAGATCTTGGCCGCCTGGCCCGCGCCGGGCCCGCCGCAATGGATGATGCGCTTGCCCATTGCCTCGAGCAGGGGCTTGGCGCGGGCGAAGGCTTCGTCGGCGCCGCCGGCCATGAAGGTGAGCGTGCCGGCGCTGGCGCCGCCGACGCCGCCGGACACGGGCGCGTCGAGGGTCAGCACGCCCGCGCTCCCGCCCGCTTCATGCGCCGCTTTGGCGCTGCCGACGTCGATGGTCGAGGAATCGATGACGAGCGCGCCGCGGCGCGCGGCGGGCAGAATGTCGGCCCAGCAGGCGATGACGTGGCGGCCCGCCGGCAGCATGGTGACGACAGCCTCCGCGCCTTCGACCGCCGCCCGTGCGCTCCGCGCGATCGCGACCCCGTTCAGCGCCGCGGCGGCGCGCTGCGCCTCGATCAGATCGAAGCCCGTCACCTTGTGTCCGGCCTTGACGAGATTGGCGGCCATCGGCGCGCCCATGTTGCCCAAGCCGATGAACGCGATGTTCGCCATGCCCTTCCCCTCCGTTCCGCGGCGGCCGAAAGCTCAGCCGCGCAGCAAGCCGCGCGCGACGATCACGCGCATGATTTCGTTGGTCCCTTCGAGAATCTGATGCACGCGCAGATCGCGCACGATCTTCTCGACACCGTACTGCGCGAGATAGCCGTAGCCGCCGAACACTTGCAGCGCGTCGTTGGCCGCGGTGAAGCCGGCGTCGGTGGCGACGCGTTTGGCCATCGCGCAAAGCCGCGTCGCGTCGGGCGAATGGGCGTCGAGCGCGCTCGCGGCGCGCCACAGCAGCGACCGGGCCGCCTCCAGCGAGGTCGCGATGTCGGCGAGGCGAAATTGCGTCGCCTGAAAATCGGCGAGTCGGCGGCCGAAGGCCTTGCGCTCGCGCGCGTAGTCGAGCGCCCTGGCGAGCGCCGCTTCGCCGCCGCCGAGCGAGCAGGCGCCGATGTTGAGCCGCCCGCCGTCGAGCCCGGCCATTGCGATCTTGAAGCCGTCGCCTTCGGCGCCGACCAGCGCTTCCGCGCTGACGCGCGCGCCCTCCAGGATCACCTGGCGGGTCGGCTGCGCGTTCCAGCCCATCTTGCGCTCGTTGGGGCCGAAGGAGAGGCCGGGCGTTCCCTTTTCGATCAGGAACGCCGAGATGCCGGCGGCGCCGGCCGCGCCGGTGCGCGCCATCACCAGATAAAGGTCCGCCGCGCCGGCGCCGGAGATGAACTGCTTGACCCCGTCGAGCACGTAGGAACCGCCGTCGCGCCACGCGCGCGTCGACAGCGCGGCGGCGTCGGAGCCGGCGCCCGGCTCGGTCAGGCAATAGCTCGAAAGCAGTTCCATCGTCGCGAGCTTGGGAAGATAGCGCGCCTGCAGCGCCGGCGAGCCGAAGCGGTCGATCACCGAGGCGACCATATTGTGGATCGACAGATACGAGGCGACGCACGGACAGCCCGTCGCCAGCGCCTCGAAGATCAGCGCCGCGTCGAGCCGCGTCATCCCCGAGCCGCCGTGCTCCTCGCGCACGTAGATCGTCGCCATGCCGAGCGCCGCCGCTTCGCGCAGCACGTCGACCGGAAAATGCTTGGCTTCGTCCCACGCCAGCGCGCTGGGAGCGATGCGCTCGTCGGCGAAGGACTGCGCCATGTCGCGAACGGCGGCGTGGTCGGCGGTGAGGGTGAACATGGGCTTCGACTCCAGTCGGCGAGCAGCGCGACGACTCACGCCGCAATCGAGCGGCGGGAGCGGCGGCGCGCACGCGCGCGCCGCCGCCGCTTCACCCCATCGTCGGGATGCTGAAGCTCGCGCCGTCCTTCACGCCGGAGGGCCAGCGCGAGGTGACGGTCTTGGTCTTGGTGTAAAATCGGAATGCGTCCGGACCGTGCTGGTTGAGGTCGCCGAAGCCGGAGCGTTTCCAACCGCCGAAAGTGTAATAGGCGACCGGCACCGGGATCGGCACGTTGACGCCGACCATGCCGACCTGGACCTTGGAGGCGAAGTCGCGCGCGGCGTCGCCGTCGCGGGTGAAGATCGCGACGCCGTTGCCGTATTCGTGGTCGTTGCACAGGCCGAGCGCCTCGTTGTAGCTCGCCGTGCGCACCACT
>JBEKFO010000184.1:0-7837 GCA_050013275.1 Roseiarcus sp.
AGCGTGAAGACGACGATCGCCGAGCAGAACACGGTGCGCGCGCCGAGCTTGTCGGCGACCCATCCCGAAGCGGGGATGAACACCGCCAGCGTCAGCATGTAGGACGTCAGCGCGAGTTTCAGGACGATCGGATCGAGGTGGAAATCCTGGGCGATCGCCGGCAGCGACGTCGAAAGCACCGTGCCGTCCATGTTCTCCATGAACAGGGCGGTGGCGATGATGAGGGGTATGAGGATCGCGGGGCGCATCAAGGACCAGGGGACGGCTCGCCTTGTGGCGCCCGACGGCGCGCGCGGCAAGCCGCGCCGGGTCACAAAGGAGTGAAGGGGAGAGCGGCCCGGCGCAACGATTCTCGCTGCGGCGGCGGAGGCAAGCCGGAATTAGGCGGTTGAACGAGACGTCGCCGAGAACGGGACAACCTACCGAGACGCTTCAAGTCTGATACGCCGAGATCGCTGCGGTTTCTGCGATCTCCTCGCGGGCAAGCTTGCTTTTCTCGCTCTCCATCAGAGCCTCGGCCGTGCTGACGAAATTTGCCGCGGTCAATCCTGGGGCGATCGGCGGCAAGAACGACACGACGATCGTTCCCGGCGCCTTGGGGGCGCCGTCAATTCCCCAAAATCGTCCGGAGGTCACCACGACAGGCAGCACGGGGACCGCGAACGTTTTGTACAGCAGCGCCACGCCACGCTTGAATTCGACAGGTTCTCCGGTCCGTTTGCGAGCGCCCTCGGGAAAGACCAGCACCGAACGCCCGGCCGCCAACGCTGCTTGTCCTTGCTCCATCATCGCGCGCAAGGCCTTATGGCCATCATCGCGGTCGATCATGATCATCGGCGAGCTTCGCAAATACCAGCCCATGATCGGGATGCGCAGCAGTTCCTGCTTGGCGACGATCGCCACATCCGGAAACAGCACGAGGGCCGCGAGGGTCTCCCATGTCGATTCGTGGTTGGCGATGATGAGACTGGGCGTCGGGGGGCGATTCTCCCGGCCTCGCACTTCGTACCTCAATCCGACGAGCCCGGAGAGCAACCCGAGAATGCCGCGGGCCCAAATCCGCGATAGTGCGCGCACGGTTCGCGGCGGCGGCCCGGCGATCCACAATAGCGGAATGAGGAGGCCGAAAAGACCGGTCCACAAACCCCATAGACCGTTGAAGACATGTGAACGCAAAACACTCATCCCGACAACCGGAGATTCTCGATCTCGCCGCGGCCATCATAGCGGCAAACCATGAACTCTGCTCAGAAATTGGCTCTGCGAGACGACATGCCCGCTCGCGCCGTAGTGGCGTCGGGCGATGGGGCGCCTTACCCGAGACGCCGCCATCCCAGCGACGCGGCCATCAGCGCACGGGCTCGCCGTGGCAGGTCTTCTGCGTCGCGTTCCACGGCCAGTCGCCGCAACTGTCGCAGCCGCCGAGCGGCGCGGCGAGCGCGGCGGCGCAGCAAAGCGCAATGACCATGCGAATCAAGGGGATATGGGGCATGTCCGCATCCTCGCGCGGATGGCGCCGGCGCGTCAAGCGACGCCGCTCGTCATCAGCGGACGCCTGTCGCCAAAACCGCCGCGAAAGCCTGATCCAGAATCGACAGTCCCAAGTCGATTTCGTCGTCGGTGACAGTCAACGGCGGGGCGATGCGGAACACGCCGCCCATGCCGGGCAGCTGGACGATATTGGTGCTGAGGCCCAGCTCCATGCACTTGCGCGAGATTCGCGCCCCCAGTTCGTCGGCTGGCTCTTTGGTGTGACGATCGCGCACGATTTCCATTCCCAGCATCAAGCCGCGGCCGCGCACGTCGCCGACAACGTCGAAACGATCCTGCAGAGCGACGAGACCCTCCTTCAGCCGCTGGCCTGCGCTTCGCGCCCGCTGCGCCAAGCGGTCGCGAAGAATGATCTCGATGACCTTGAGGCCGACCGCGGCCGGCATCGGGTCCGACACGTGCGTCGTGTAGAAGAGAAAGCCGCGCTCGTGGCAGCGTTCCTCGATCTCCGCCGACGTCACCACGGCGGCGAGCGGCAGGCCGGCGCCGAGCGTTTTCGAAAGGGTGAGGAAATCGGGGGTGACGCGGTCGCGTTGGAACGCGAACATGTCGCCCGTCCGCCCCAATCCCGTCTGGGCCTCGTCGAGAATGAGCAGCATGCCCCGCTGTTTGCAGTGCGCATGCAGCGCCTCGAGATAGCCGAGGGGCAGTTCGATCAGCCCGCCCGAACTCAGGATCGGCTCGGCGATCATGCAGGCGAGCGAGCCGGTCGACTGGCGATCGATCAGATCGAACGCGTAGTTCAGTTCGCCGCGCCAATCGTGGACCTTGGGGTCGCCGAACCGCGGCCGATACGCGTTGGGCGTCGGGATCGCCAGCGAACCGACCGGCGCCGGGCCATATCCCCGCCGCCCGGCGGAGTACGTCGTCGCCGCCGCGCCCGAGGTCATGCCGTGCCACGACTGGGCGAAGGCGACCGTCTCGAACCCGCCGGTCGCCAGCTTCGCCATTTTTATCGCGGCTTCGTTGGATTCGCCGCCGGTGCTGAGCAGCATGACGCGATCCAGCCCTTGCGGCAGCAGCCCGGCGAGCGTGTCGGCGAGATCGACGACCGGCCGGCTCAGCATGCCGCTGAAGAGGTGATCGAGCTTGGCCGCGTACTCGCCGACGACCTGCGCAATTTCGGGATGTCCGTGCCCGAGAACGGAGCTCATCTGACCCGAGGTGAAATCGAGAATGGCGCGCCCCTCGACGTCATAGACGAAAGCGCCGGACGCGCGCTCGATGATGACGGGCGCAAACGCGCCGCCGTAGCGGATCAGGCGATCGCGCGCTCGGGCCCAGAATTCGGAATCGTCGTTGCGCGCCATTTCGCCGCCCCCCTCACGAGAACCCGCCCTCGGCCGAACGCGTCGCAAGCGCTAGCGGCGCGGCCGGCGCGGCAAGTATCGCCAGTTGCGCCGCGCGAGTCGATGCCGCCGATCGGATAAGCGCCCAAGTCGCCCCGCGCGTGTCGTCGTCAGCCGCGAAAACGGCCCGAAGATGCCGCGCAGGCGCCCGATTCGGCGCCTTGTCGAATGGCCGTCGCGCCCTAGCTCTGGTTGAGCCTCGACCGGACCCCGTCGTCCCCCGCGAGGCGCGAGGACGGCGCTCCGGTCCCGGCTGCACCCAAGAAGGAGGCAGATCATGAGGATCGTAAGCAAGACCTTGATCGCCGCGACGGCGGCGCTCGGCCTCGTCGCCGCCGCGCCGACGCCGGCGGCGGCCAACCCGGTTGTGCTCGCGCCGGTGGCGCTGACGTGGATAATCGTCGGCTCGGTCGCCGGCGGCGCCGTGCTCGGCATGGCCGCCACCCATACCGGGTTCTTCGCCACGGAGCCGACGCCCGCCGTCTCGGTGACCAACGAGCCGACGACGGGCTGCTATTGGACCCAAGGGCGCGTGCACGGCGTCTGGCGTCGCGTGCAAGTCTGCGACTGAACGACGCCAACGCTCAACGGCGGGGCTCGGCGCAAGTCGGGCCCCGAAAACATCGACGCCAATCCGCCGCGCGGCGCTCGGACTTGGGTCCGCGAGCGACCGCCAGGTCCAAGGTTCAGCGGCTCCCGCTCTCGGGGGGGGCGGCGGCGCTCGGTCCGCGCAGCGCCTGCACGCCCGCGTTCGCGTCGTCGCGGGCGCCGACCATGTACTGCACGAGTTCCTCGGTGTTCGTCTCGGCGGTGATCTTCTCCGCGACCTTGCGCCCGCGATGCATGACGATGAGGCGATCGGTGACCGCGAACACGTCGGGCAGGATGTGCGTGATCAGGATCACCGGAACGCCCTGATCGCGCAGGCGGCGAATGAGCTCGAGCACTTTCTTCTGCTCGGGAACGCCGAGATTGTTGGTCGGCTCGTCCATGATCACGAGTTTCGCCTCCCAATAGACCGCGCGGGCGATCGCGACCGCCTGGCGCTGGCCGCCCGAGAGGTTCTCGATCGGCTGGGTTAGGGTGGGAAATTGGATTTGCAGCGAGTCGAGCGTTTGCCGCGATTCGCGCAGCATGGTCTTGTTGTCGAGCGTGTGGATCAGCCCGCCGAAATAGCGCTTCTTGACTTCGCGCCCGAGAAAGATGTTGGCGCTCACGTCGAGATTGTTGGCGAGCGCGAGGTCCTGATAGATGGTTTCGACGCCGTGGCGGCGCGCGTCGATCGGATGGGCGAATTGCGCGCGCTCGCCCTCGAAAAAGATCTCGCCCTCATCGGCGTGATAGACGCCGGAGATGCACTTGATCAGCGTCGATTTTCCCGCGGCGTTGTCGCCGAGCAAGCCGAACACTTCGCCGCGGCTGATCTCGAAGCTGACGTTGTTCACCGCGACGAGGCCGCCGAAGCGCTTGGTGATGTTGCGGACCGAGAGCAGCGGCTCCGTCATGTCGCCGGCCCCCCGCGGTGGCGACCGGTGATCAGGTCGCGCGATTGGTCGATCAGCACCGCGACGATGACGACCGTTCCCACGACGATGAACTGCCAGAACGCTTCGACGTTGAGCATCACCAGCCCCGTCGTCAGGACCGCGACGATGAGCGCGCCGATCACGGTGCCGACCACCGTTCCCGCGCCGCCGAACATGCTGACGCCGCCGATGATCACGGCGGCGATCGAGGACAGAAGAAGCGGATCGCCGATCACCGCCGAGCCCGCGGTGAAGCGCAGCGTCGACAGGAAGCCGGCCATCCCTGCGGTCGCCGCCGAGAGCATGTAGACCTTGATGATGTGACGATCGACCGGAATGCCGGTGCGCACCGCCGCCTCCATGCTGCCGCCGATGGCGTAGGTGTGGCGGCCGAACTGCGTCTTGCCGAGCAGGAACATCGCGTAGGCGACGACGAAGGCGGTCGCGACGACGGGGTAGGGCAGGATGGTGTCCATCCGGCGCAGCAGCTCGCCGCCAACGTCAGGGCGGTTGAGGAAGTACGCGCCGCCGCCCTCGCCATGGATGTAGTAGAGCAGCGCGTCGTTGCCGTAGGCGCGAACCCCCGCGGGCAGGCCGATCACCGTCGTGTTCTCCGACATCAGGTAGGCGACGCCGCGCACGATGAACGAGGTGCCGAGCGTGACGATGAACGCCGGGACCTTGAGCTTGGCGATGATGACGCCGTTGACAAGGCCGACCGCCGCCGCGCCCGCGACGCCGGCGATCAGGCCGACGACGACCGAAGGAAACAGCGGCGCCCCGCTGTCGAACGCCGAGCGCAGCGCGAGCGCCGAGAGAACCGAGCCGAGGCTCATCACCCAACCGACCGACAAGTCGATGCCGGCGCTGATGATGACGAAGGTCTGGCCCAATCCGAGCAGCAGCACCGGGATGATCGCGACCAGGATGTTCTGCGAATTGCGAACGGTGAGAAAATTGACGTCGCCGCCGCTGACGAGCGGCACCGCAACGACGAAGAACAGCGTCATCGCGCCGAGGAACAGCCACGCCCAAACGCGGCTGAGCATCAAGGCGAAGCGCTGCGCCGGCGTCTCCCTCGCCGCGGGCGCCGCCTCGGCGGGCAGCGCGATTCTCGATCCGCGATCGGTCACGCGCCGATGTCCTCACGACGATGCAAGAGCGAATGAGGGGCGAGGATAGGTCGGGGGCGTTCGTGCGAGCAACCCCCGACTCGATCTCACGCGGCTGCGTTCACTTGGCCGGAACCTTGTAGATGAAGCGGGCGATCGCCGGATCCGTCACGTTGTTCTTATCGATGATGGCGAAGCCGGTCTCGACGCGGCGCGGCAGGCTGGTCACGCCGGCGGCGTCGGCCGCCGCGAACATCACCGCCATGTAGCCCATGTCGAAGGGTTTCTGCGCCAGCACCAGGGTGACGACGCCCTTGTTCATCAACTCGATGGCGAGTTGCGTCGCGTCGTAGGCGACGACCTGGACATGGCCCCCGAGGCCCGCGTTGACCACCGCCGTGCCGGCGCCCTGGGCGCTGAAGACGTTGGTGCCGAACACGCCTGCGAGGTCGGGATTGCGTTGCAGCGTGGCCGCGGTCTGCTGCGCAGCCTTGTTGGCGTCGTCGAGATTGTAGTCGGGCCCGAGCACCTTGATGTTCGGATATTCCTTCGCCATCGCCTCCTTGAAGCCGATTTCGCGTCCCTCGACGGAGCTGACGTTGGGGTTGGTCGAATTGATGTAGACCGTGCCCTTGCCGCCGATCGCCTTGGCGAGGCCGCGCGCGGCGATGCGGCCGCCCTCGGTGTTGTCCGAACCGATATAGCTGAGCGGGAACTTCACCGGGCCGTTGACGTAGTCGCCGTCGCCCAGGAACGTGTCGACGGTGATGACCTTGATGCCGGCGTCGGCCGCGGCCTTCAGCGGTCCGACCATCTGATCCTTGTCGGTCGGCGCGGTGATGATGTAGGCGAGGTCGCCGCGGGCGACCATCGAATCGAGGATCGGCGTCTGCACGTCGACGCCCCATGTCGGCGGGATCTGGGTGACGACGTCGGCGCCGATATCTTTCG
This sequence comes from Roseiarcus sp., assembly GCA_050013275.1. Lineage (GTDB taxonomy): Bacteria > Pseudomonadota > Alphaproteobacteria > Rhizobiales > Beijerinckiaceae > Roseiarcus. Next base: position 6,490 of record JBEKFO010000184.1, read on the forward strand.
CCGCCGCCTCGACCCCGAGTTGCATGACTTGATAGAAGGGATCGACCACGCCCGGCAGGAAGCCGATCTTGATCTTGCCGGCGGCCTCGGCGCCGGGCGAAGCCATCGCCAGAGCCAGTCCGGCCACGACCGCAAAGAAAGCTGGTTTGCGCAGCATCGTCGTTTCCTCCCTCGCTTATCTAGCCATCAACCGCCTTCAGCGCTGACGCCGCAAATCGCGCGGTCGCCGCTGAGCGTTCGCGACGGCAATAACGCACGGACCGGCCGCGCCTCCGTTGACGGGGATCAAACAACGTCAGTCGCTCGGCGTCCGGCCGCGCGGCGTTGCGGCGAAACCGCGCGTATCGCGCCGGCGTGCGGCAAACGTCATCGAGACCTGATAGGGTCGGTCGCCGCCGCGGCCGCGCAACCCTAAGCGGGAAGGAACGGATATGCTCATTCTGATCATTGGCGTCGTCGTCTTCTTAGGCGTGCATTCGCTGCCCACGGCGCGTGGCCTGCGCGCGACCCTGATCGCCAGATTCGGCGAGCAGACCTACAAGGGGCTCTATTCGCTCGCCGCCCTTGTCGGTTTCGTCTTGATCGTCTGGGGCTTCTCGCGATACCGCGCGGAGGGCCTGATTCCGGTGTGGGCGCCGCCGCTGTGGACCCGGCATCTGACGATTGCGCTGATGTGGTTCGCGTTCGTCGCGCTCGCCTGCATGAACCCGGCGCCCGGCCGCATGAACCCAGCGCCCAGCCGCATTCGCGGCTGGCTGCGCCACCCGATGCTCGCGGCGGTGATGATCTGGGCGCTCGCGCATCTCATCGCCAACGGCGACGCCGGCGGCATGCTGCTGTTCGCGGCGTTTCTCGCCTGGGCGGTCTACGATCGCGTCGCCGTCGCGCAACGCGGCGACGTCGGCGCCGTCAGCGTCGCCGCCTTCACCCGCGCCGATGGCGTCGCGCTCGTCGTGGGAACGCTCGCCTATCTCGCCGTGATCGCGCTGCACCCGTGGCTGATCGGGGTTCGCGTTATCGGATAGCCCTAGCGCCGGGCGGCGCTAAATCGAGCCGGCGTCGACCATGTAGTTGTTCGCGGTGCACATCGCCGAATCGTCGGCGGCGAGGAACAGCGCCAGGTTGGTCAGATAGGCGGGTTCGATCAGATCCGGCAGGCATTGGCGCGCGAGGTGGCGCTCGATCGCCTCGGGCGTGACCCACAGCGCTTTCTGCCGCTCGGTCATTACCCAGCCCGGCACGATGGTGTTGACGCGGATGCGGTGCTTGCCGAGCTCGCGCGCGAACGAGCGCGTCATGCCGTGCACCGCCGCCTTGGCGGTGGCGTAGACGGGCAAGCCGCCGACCG
>JBEKFO010000185.1:0-7831 GCA_050013275.1 Roseiarcus sp.
TATTTCTCCTTGAGCCCGCGCAGGATCGAGACCGTATCCTCGACCGTCGGTTCGCCAACGAACACCGGCTGGAACCGCCGCGCCAACGCCGCGTCCTTTTCGACATGCTTCCTGTATTCGTCGAGCGTGGTCGCGCCGACGCAATGCAATTCGCCGCGCGCCAGGGCGGGCTTCAACAGATTGGAGGCGTCCATCGCGCCATCGGCCTTGCCCGCGCCGACCAGCGTGTGCATCTCGTCGATGAACAGGATCACGCCGCCCGCCGCCGCCGTGACCTCGTTCAGAACCGCCTTGATCCGCTCCTCGAACTCGCCGCGATATTTCGCGCCGGCGATCAGCGCGCCCATGTCGAGCGCCAGCAGTTTCTTGTCCTGCAGGGACTCCGGCACGTCGCCGTTGACGATGCGCAAGGCGAGGCCCTCGACGATGGCGGTCTTGCCGACGCCGGGTTCGCCGATCAGCACGGGATTGTTCTTGGTGCGGCGCGACAGCACCTGCATGGTGCGGCGGATTTCCTCGTCGCGACCGATGACCGGGTCGAGCTTGCCGGCGCGCGCGGCGTCGGTGAGATTGCGGGTGTATTTCTTCAGCGCGTCATAGGCGTTCTCGGCGCTCGCCGAATCCGCCTTGCGGCCCTTGCGCAAGTCCTCGACGGCGGCGTTCAGCGTCTGCGCGGAAACGCCGGAATTGGCGAGAATCTTGCCGGCGTCGCTGCCCTTCTCCATTGCCAGGGCGAGCAGCAGCCGCTCGACGGTGACGAAGGAATCGCCTGCCTTCTGCGCGATTTTCTCCGCATTGTCGAAGACGCGCGCGGTGGTCGGCGCGAGATAGAGCTGGCCGGCGCCCGAGCCCTGGACCTTGGGCAGTTTGGCGAGCGCCAATTCGACCTGCGCCAGCGCGTCGCGCGAGCGTCCGCCCGCCTTGTCGATGAGACCGGCGGCAAGACCTTCCTCGTCGTCCAGCAGCACCTTGAGGATGTGTTCGGGCGTGAATTGCTGGTGGCCTTCCCGCAGCGCCAGGGATTGCGCGCTCTGAACGAAACCGCGTGCCCGCTCTGTATATTTTTCCAAATTCATTGCTCATCTCCCCTTTGGCCCCGTCGGCGCCCCGTAGCGACGCTGAGACGGTCCGGATGATGTCGAATCGACCGCTCTTGCGATCTCGCCGCCTATGTAGGGGCGGCGCGTCGGCGGGGAAAGGGCGGGGCGGGGCGCGCGAGGGCAAAAAATCCGGCCGGGGACCGGTGTTGGGGAGCCGCCTGCGGGCGCGGCTGTCGGCCGCGCTCTTCACGGCGGCGCCGACGCGCCGGACGCGACCGGGCGTCGCGCCTACAGGCCGCGTTCGGCAAGCAACTGGGCGATGTGGGCGCGCAGTTCGCCGATACCCTCGCCACTGCGGGCGGAGGTGAAGAAAGCGCCGGGATAGGCGGCCGGATGCTTGCGCAGCGCTTCCAGCGTCGCGGCGACGCGCGCGCTCTGGTCGGCGATCTTCACTTCGTCGCGCTTGGTCAGCACGATGGCGTAGGACACCGCCGCGGCGTCGAGCGTCTTCATCGTCGCCTCGTCGCTGTCCATGATCCCGCGCCGGCCGTCGACGAGCACGAAGGCGCGCATCAGCGAGGGACGGCCGCGCAAATAGTCGCGCGCCAGCGCGCCCCATGAGGCGGACTTTTGCTTGGCGACGGCGGCGTAGCCGTATCCCGGCATGTCGACGAGATCGAGCCGGCCGCCAAGATGGAAGAAGATCAGCTCTTGCGTGCGCCCCGGCGTGTTCGAAGTGCGCGCGAGCGCCGAGCGGCCGGTCAGCGCGTTGATCAGCGACGACTTGCCGACGTTCGAGCGGCCGGCGAAGGCGATTTCCGGCGCGCCGATCGGCGGCAGGCCGTCGGACTTGGCGGCGGCGAAGAAGAATTCGCAAGGGGCGGCGAAGAGCTTGCGGCCCGCCTCGATCGCCTCGGGCGAAAAGCCTTCTTCGCCGGGCGCAGCGCTCGTCACTTGCGGTCTTTGCGGAACAGCTTCTTCAAATTGTCCCAAAGCTCGATCTTCACGCCGGCGCTCGACATGATGTAGCCTTGCTGGATCACCGTCAGCGTGTTGTTCCAGGTCCAGTAGATCACCAGACCGACCGGGAACGAGCCGAGCATGAAGGTGAAGATGAGCGGCATCCACGCGAACATGGTCTTTTGCACCGGGTCGGCCGGCTCGGGGTTCATCTTCATCTGGACGAACATCGAGAGGCCCATGATCAGTGGCCAGAGCCCGAGCGCGAGGAAGTGGCCGAACACCGGCAACGCCGTCGGGTCCCAGGGGATGAGGCCGAACAGCGTGAAGATGTTGGTCGGGTCGGGCGCGGAGAGGTCCTTGATCCAGCCGTAGAACGGCGCGTGCCGCATCTCGATGGTGATGAAGATCACTTTGTAGAGCGCGAAGAACACCGGGATCTGAATCACCATCGGCAGGCAGCCGGCAACCGGGTTGACGCCTTCCTTCTTGAACAGCTCCATCTGCGCCTGCTGCTGCTTGGCGCGGTCGTCGGGATAGAGGTCCTTGAGGGCGGCGATCTGCGGCTGAATCTTCTTCATTTTCGCCATCGAGCGGTAGCTCTGGTTGGCGAGCGGGAAGAAGGCGAGCTTGACCAGCACCGTGACGATGAGGATCGCCAGGCCGAAATTGCCGACGTAGTGATAAATGGCGTCGATCAGCAGAAACAGCGGCTTGGTGATGAAATAGAACCAGCCCCAGTCGATCATCAGATCGAACTTCTTGATGCCCAGGCTCGCCTCGTAAGCGTTGATCGTCGCAACTTCCTTGGCGCCGGCGAACACCCGCGTGACCGCCTGGCTCGACGCGCCCGGCGCGACCGTAACCGCGGGGCCGAGAAAGTCGGTCTGATAATCTTCGAGTTGCGCCGGGCCGCTCGCCGAGAAGCGCGCCTCGATCGGTTCGCTCTGCTCGGGGATGATCGCCGAGGCCCAATATTTGTCGGTGAAGCCGAGCCATCCGCCGTCGCCCGCGAGGGCGCGGACCTTGCCGGTCTCCTTCTCGATGCCGGCGTAGGTGATTTCCTGCACCGAACCGTCGCCGATGACGCCGACGAAGCCTTCGTGCAGCACCGCATAGCCCGAGACGTTCGGCTTGCCGCGACGCAGGATCAGCGCATAGGGGCGCAGCGAAACCGGCGCGGCGCCCGTGTTCTCGACCGAGTCCTTGATCGTGAACATGTACTTGTCGTCGACCGCAACGACACGCTTGAATATCAGCCCGGCGCCGTTGTCGTAGGTCAGCGTCACCGGCTTTTCGGCGGTCAGCGTGGTCGAATCGGCGCTCCAGGCGGTCTGCCGGTTCGGCGTCTTCACCCCCGACGCGCCGGTGACGAAGCCGCTTTCGGCCCAATAGGGATCGGGCCCGCCCTGCGGCGAGAACAGAATGATGTTCGGGCTCTTGGGATCGATGGTCTCGTGATAGCCCTTCAAGATCAGATCGTCGAGCAGGCCGCCCGTCAAGTCGATCGAACCGCCCAGGCTCGGCGTGTCGATGGCGACGCGCGGGTTCGCCGCGAGCGCCTCGGCGCGGGTTTTCGGCGCGGCTTCGGCCGGCGCCGCGCCAGGCGGCGCGACCGCGCCGGCGCCGCCGGCCGTGGGCGTGGCGAGATTGGCTTGCGGCTGAGACTGCGTTTGCGTCTGGGCCTGCCGCTCCTTTTGCAACTGCGGGCCGGCGTAGAAATACTGCCAGCCGATCAGCACGAGCACCGACAGGACGATCGCCAGGATGATGTTGCGGGAGTCCTCGGAGTTCATGATCGCAGTTCTCTGTCGGTTGCGGGCGGCGCGCGCCGAACGGCGGCGCCGGCCGACGGCTTGAGCCGGCTCATTTGGGCGAAGGCTTTTTCGATGTCCGCGATCAGCGCGGGAAAGGGACGCGTCAACGCCTCGCGGCGCGCCATCAGCACGTAGTCGTGGTCGGGCGAGGGCGCAATCGCGCCGGCGCGGCGCAGCGCTTCTTTCAGGCGGCGGCGGATGCGATTGCGCTCGACGGCGTCGCCGACCTTCTTGGTGACGGTGAACCCGACCCGCGCGCCCTCGCTCGGCGCCTTGCTCGAAACGACGCGGGCATTGGTCTGCAGCGTGAACGTCTCGGCCTGCGCGCGACGCCCGCGCGAGACGCGCTGGAACTCCGCCCGGCGCTTCAGGCGTCCCCAGAGCGGGGGCTGACCGGCGGCTCGCCTTGCGTCTTCGCCCAAGGCGTCAGGCTCCATCATTGGGATTGTCTCGCGCGGCGCCGTCTCAACAGGCCGCGGGGCGGGTCAAGCCGAAAGGCGCTTGCGGCCGCGGGCGCGGCGGGCGTTCAACACCTTGCGTCCCCCGACCGTCTCCATGCGCGCGCGAAAGCCATGGCGGCGTTTGCGCACCAGCTTGCTCGGTTGATAGGTCCGCTTCACGTCATTAACTCCAAAGCCGAGAATTCAACGGGAAAAGCGCCGTGGCCTTTCCCAATAAGCCAACCCCAGACCTCGCCACGCCGCCCCCATCCGGGGCCGTCGCACGAGCCGGGAAAATGCCTGGCGGCGGCGTCGCCGTCGCGCGGGGCAGCTTATAGGCGCGCCGCGCGCGCCAAGTCAATCGCAGGGGCGGCCGGCGGCGCGGTTTTCCGGCCGGCTTGCCGGATTTCAACATCTCGCGACGCCATGCGCCGCCGCCTCGGCGCCCGAGCCGGTGGGCCTATTCACAGCGAGGCGTAGAACCGCATGAACGTTTCGGGGATGCCTGCCCCGATTTCGAATTCGGCGCCGTATCGCACCAGCGACGCCCAACGGACGTTGCAAAACAACCTCTCCGTGTGGCGGGAGAAAACGACGACGCGCTCGTCAGGGCGAAGCCGGATGATCGCGTCGACAGTGAAGCCGACGCCGCCGAGAGAAACGTTGATGATTCGGCAGCCGACTTCGCCGTGGCGCGTCGTCAAGCGAGCAGGGATCGAGCAATCCCGCCTTTCGGGGCGGTCGCGGCAGGAGACGGCGGCGTGGAACCGATGCGCCCAACCTCGATTATGTAGATGCGTCATCGGTCTCCGTCCTTTCAAGAAGCGCAATTTCCAAGGGGCGATCAACGTTCGCGCGTCGCTTCGTGCGCGCAGCAGGCGGCGTAAGCGAGGTCTGGCTCGCGCTCGATCGGGCCGAGGTTTGAGAGGGACCGCGAAAATGCGAGCTCCGGCTGGCGGTCGATATCGACTGGCGCGTGGCCGTAGTCGCCGACCGACGCCGTTCTTTCCCGACGCAACCCAGGGGGATTGCCGCGGGCCAAGGTCGCGAGGATGCGCAACCGTGTAGAAGGCGGTGGCTGAAGTCGCCGCGGACGGTTATCAGCAGATCGCTCTGTCTTGCTAGCTTATTACGCACGTACGTTCCCAACGGAAAACATTAATAAAACGTTTATTAAACGGTAGACAGGCTAACGGCGAACCAGAAATGCGCCATGTTGGCTTCGATCATCACATGAATAGCGTGACTATCCGGCGTCGTCGTGACACGACAAAGTCTTCATGAAACATCGTTGCTGCCGCCGACGGTCCAAAATGTCACAATTCGACGGTGTCCCGTCCCTCATAATTCCACAGACTTGGCCGCCGACGGCTGCAATACGTTGTCGAAGGGCGATTCCTTGCCCCTCGACGCGTTCGCTTCGCGGGCGGGGCAGGCTCGTGGCGACGGAAATGGCCGCCGTGACAAACCGGCGAACCACTGCCTTGGTGCTGTTTATTTTGTCACGGCGCATGGTTAGATTCCCATGCGTTACGGCAGGCGCCCGTGTTCAGAGGGAGGCAGGACGATCATGCGGGCGGGCGCGAGTTGGGATCTTCGTCTTCTCGGCCAACCCACGTTGCGATCCAACGAGGGTCGGGTGGTCGAATTGCCGAAGAAGGCGTTTGTGATCGCAGCGCGTCTCCTGCTCGATCGGACGAACCATCGCTGTTCGCGTTCCGATTTGGGGGAGTTTCTGTGGCCGGACGCGGACTCTTCTCGTCAAAGGACGAACCTGCGCACCCTGCTGAAGCGCATTCGCGCCGGCATGGCGCGCGCGGCGACGCCGCCGTTCGCGATCGAAGGCGAAATCGTCGCGCTCAACGTCGCCGCGATGCGGTGCGACCTCACGGAATTCCGACGGTTGCTCGCGGCCGATGGCGCCTCGGACATCGTCGCGGCGGCGGCGCTGCTGTCCGGCGAACTTCTCGAGGGTTGCGACAAGGGGTCGGCCGCATTTGAACATTGGCTCAGAAATCAACGCTCGCTGTTGTCTCAAGCTTTTCGAAGGGCGGCCTGTCGGGCGCTCGAAAGCAGCGATCTCGATCTGCTTCCGAGGAAGAGAGAAGCTCTGGCCCGACGCTTGATCGAAGAGAATCCGAACGAGGAAGCCGGCTATCTCGCCTTGCTTCGCATCTACGCTTCCCAGGGCGATTTCGACCGCGTCCGATCGACCTACGATCGTCTAGCGCGCAACCTTAAGACGGAGCTCGGTTGCCAGCCTTCCGATGAAACACGGGCTTTGTACCGTTCATTGGTGAAGCAAACCGACGACGCGACCGGCGCCTCGATCTCGCAAAAGCGGGAGTTCAAGACGGTCGCTTCGCCGAGCCCCGCGACAGCGGCTGCGGCGGACCTGAACTACCCGGTGCTCATCGTGCCGTCGGCGCCGGTCACGGACGGCGGAGTGGCCGTCGCCGCGAGCGCCGGCGTCGTCGACGATCTGCTCGTCCAACTTTGGAAGCCGCGCACGCTGAGAATCGCCGTCGCCGGCAGAGACGACTGTCCGGTCGCGACCGGCCAAAATCTGATCGACGCGAACGTGTATAGCCTGCATGTCGGCCTGCGAAACGCGGAAACGATGCGGCTCTCCGCTCGGCTCGTTCACGAAACGGCGTCCGATCTGTTGTGGGCGGAGTCGTTCTCGCTGACGGCGGAGCGCTACGACCAAGTGATCGCGCGCGTCGCCGATGCGATCATTTTCAAGATCGAAGATCATCAGATCGAAGGAGCAATGTTGCTCCCGGAAAATCAGCGGACCGGCTTCGCCCTCGTCGCGCAAGCCGAACGCGCGCTGACAAACGTCGATCTGCCGTCGGTGCGCCGAGCGCGGCGGCTTCTGCGAGCGGCCGCGCAAAACTCTTCGAACCCGTCCAGGGCGCAGGCCAGACTGGCGCGGACCTTCTGGATGGAGTGGATGCTGCGTGCGGGACAGGACAAGACCCTGTTGACGACCGCGCGCAGCATCGCTCGTTCGGCTCTGGAAACGCAGCCGGACAACCACATCGTGCATCAGGAGCTCGGCATGACCGCGCTCTATCAGGGTCAATATCAGCTCGCGCTCGAACATCTGAGCCGAGCGCGCGACCTCAATCCTTTCGACAATCAATTGCTTTTCGATTTCGCGGACGCGTTGATCGCCACCGGCCAGGCAAGAGAAGCGCTCGCGTTGGTCAAGGCCGGCAAGCTGACCGACTATCGACTGGCCGACTTCCGGAATTGGGTGGCCGCTACGGGCCATTACGTGCTTGGCGAATATGACGACGCCATCGCCGAGCTCGCGCAAATGAAGCATCCCGTGCCGACCTATCGACTGCTGGCCGCGTGCTACGCGATGCTGGGAGAGCGGGAGAGAGCGACCGAATTTAAAGCGAAGTATTTGGAGGAGAATCCGAATTTTTCAACAATCGATTGGCTAGCCCAGTGCCCGATCAGAGAAGACATCGACGTCAAACACATCCGTGAAGGATGCCTGCTCGCCGGGTTTCGATAACTCGTGACGTAGGAACGTATCCCTTAAATCGAGGAGAGCGAC
>JBEKFO010000186.1:0-7810 GCA_050013275.1 Roseiarcus sp.
CGCAGAACCTGGAGGCCGTCAACACCTACGAGGGCGCGCACGACATCCACGCGCTGATCCTCGGCCGCGCGATCACCGGATTGCAGGCGTTCTTCTAGAGCGGGAGATTCGACGCGCCGCGATGACGGATGGGGCAGGGGGCTCGGCGTAGAGTTCGGCGACGAGGGCGGCGCCGGTCGTGCGCCGATAAGCGCCGAGCGCGCGACATCGGATGCCGCGCGCCAGCGATGTCAAGCCGGCGCGCGCGCCGCCGCCGTTCGACGCCGCCTCGGCGCCGTCCTCGCCGCCAAGCGAGCGTCCCGATTCAGACGAGCACGATCGCCGCCACCAGCCGGCCGTAATCCGGCTCCTCGCGGTGGGTGGCGCGGCGATAGCTGAAAAACCGACCCTCGTCGGCGTAGGTGTCGAGGCCGAGGTCCTCAAAGCGGCCGACGCCGGCGCGCCGGGCGCGCTCCGCGATATAGCGCGGCAGGTCGAACATCGAGCGCCGCGGATTGACGCTTCGAGCGAAGAAGCGCGCCGAGTCGGCGTCCGCCGCGGCGAAAGCGGCGACGAATTCGGGGCCGACCTCGTACGAGCTTTGCGCGATGCACGGGCCGAGCGCGGCGCAGACGCTCGCGGGTCTGGCCCCGAGCCGCGCCATCGCCTCGATCGTCGCCTCGATCACGCCGTCGCGTGCGCCCTTCCAGCCGGCGTGCGTCGCCGCGACGACGCGCGCCTTTCGGTCGGCGAACAGGACCATGCCGCAATCCGCGCCAGTGACGCCGAGGCCGAGGCCCGGCGTCGCGGTGACGAGCGCGTCGCAGCGCGGGCGCGCCTCGGGCGCGAAGGGAGCGGAAATCGTCGCTGCGTCCGGCGAATGGACCTGATAGGGAATGGCCAGTCGGTCGGGGGCGATACGAAGCGCCGCCGCCATGCGGGCGCGATTGTCGCGCACCGCCTCCGGCTCGTCGCGCGAGCCGATCCCGCCATTGAGGGAAGCGTAGAGGCCGCTCGAAACGCCGCCCCGGCGAGTGAAGAACGCGTGCGCGAGGCCGGGCGCCGCGAGCGCCTCGGCGACGAGGAATTCGGCCGCGTTCACGCTGGCTTCGCCGGAGGAGGTTGGAAGCCGGGCGGCGGCGGCAGGGAGCGGTTGGCCACCGCCATGGCCTTGAACAGCGCGCCCATTTCGCCCTCCCCCTTGCCGACGAGGCGGCGGCGCGCCGCTTCGAATTCATCGGCGCGCTCGGGGGCAGCGCGTTCGGCCAGCGCTCGCGCGCGCAGGTCGATGCCGAGCGCGCGCAAGAAGTCGCCCTGATCGATCGGGCCGTAGACGGAAGCGCCGGTCGCCCGCGCGCTTCGCGCCATCGCGGCGAAATCGACATGGGCGGTGATGTCCGCCAGGCCGGGATCGACCAGCGGATCGACCATGCGATGCGCGCGCAACGCCTGCAGCGTGTCGCCGAACCCTGTCGCGCCATGGCCGTAGTCGACGAACAGCGCCGCGCCGCCCTGTTTGACCAGCCGCGCGCCGAGTTCGAACATGAAGCGATGACCGGCGGCGTTGACTTCGAGCGTCGCGCCCTCGTCCGCCTCGACTTTGATATAGGGCTCCGGATCGCTGGCGAGGCCGAACGCCAACTGTCCGGAACCGTCGAGGCGCACGGTTCTTTCGCGCCATTGCCCGCCGCGGCGCACGAATTGGCGCACCGGCAAGGCGTCGAGGAATTCGTTGGCGAGAATGATCGCCGGCCCGTTGGGCGCTTCGCTCAATGTCGCGCGCCACGCGATCGGCGCGCCGCTCGACAGCAACGCCTCGTATTGAATGTTGGCGAGCACTGGGCTGGTTTCGATCAACGTGACGTCGACGGCGGCGCGAAAATCCGGCACGATACGCGCGGCGCGCAGTGCGTCGCTCATCAGCGTGCCGCGCCCGGGACCGAGTTCGATCAGGCGGATCGGATTCGGGCGCCCCATCGAGGCCCACACCTCGGCGGCCCAGAGCCCGAGCAATTCGCCGAACATCTGCGAGATCTCGGGCGCCGTGGTGAAGTCGCCCTCGGCTCCGAACGGATCGCGGTTCATGTAATAGCCGAGCTCGGGATGGGCGAGCGCGAGTTCCATATAGCGCTCGACCGTGATCGGGCCGTTGGTGGCGATCATCGTTTTGATCTGCTCCCCCAGCACGCTCATGTCTTTCCCCCGGCGGCCCTTCGCAGGCTCCAAGCGATCAGACCGAGGCCGATGACGATCAGCGGCGCGGAAAGGACCATCCCCATGGTCAGGCCCTGGCCGAGATCCTCGAGGCGGGGATCGGGGTCGCGATAGAATTCGCTGAAGATGCGTGCGACGCCATAGAGGGCGCCGAAAGCGCCGGCGATCAGGCCTGGTCGCCGCAACGCGCCCGCGCGCGCCGCGATCGATAGGATGACGAAGATCGCCAGTCCTTCGAGCAGCGCTTCATAGATCTGGCTGGGATGGCGCGGCAGTCCGTCCGAGCCGGGAAAGATGATCGCCCAGGGCACGTCGGTCGGGCGACCCCAAAGCTCCGGCTTGATGAAATTGGCTAGCCGGCCGAGGAAGATGCCGATCGGCGCGGCGAGCGAGGCGAGATCGAACGCGCTCAGCAGCGGCGTCTTGTAACGGCGCGCGAATAGCGCGATGCCGAGAGCCGCTCCGATCAGCCCGCCGTGGAAGGCCATGCCGCCTTCCCAGACCTTAAGGATCTCGATGGGGTGGGCGAGGTAATAGCGCGGATCGTAAAACAAAACGTTGCCGAGCCGCCCGCCAACGATGACCCCGATCGCGCAAAAAACCAAGAGATCGTCGATGCTGTCGGGGCTGGGATGCGGCGTCCCGCCCCATAGCTTGTCGTTGGCGCATACGCGCCGGATCAGCGCCCAGCCGGCGATCAGCCCCGCAATATAGGCGAGCGCGTACCAACGAATCGCCAGCGGGCCCCATTGAAACAAAATGGGATTGATCGCGGGAAAGGGCAGGACGAGCGTGGACATAAGTGTTGTCGTGATGCGACGGCGCCGCTTTCCCGTCAAGTGCGCGAAGGGCCGCGCCCACCCAAATCGTTGACGAATTAGGCCGCGCGCGACCCAGTCGGGCCGCTATCCTGCCGTGCCGGCGTTTCGAAAAGCGCGCGCGGGCGCGAGCTTGTGCCGCGCGAGGCGCTCGTAAAGCGGTCGCGCGGTTTCGGCGATCCGTTTGAGCGCTTCGGGCAGTTCTTCGAATCCAACCTCGCGGCGCGGCGGCGCAAAGCTCGTCGATTTCTCGACCGCATCGTACCACGCGGGCGCCCAGACTCCGTCGCTCGCGCGCCGGCCCGGCGGCCAAGACAGCATCGCTTCGTCGAACGAAATCCCCATGGCGGCGCAGAGGGCTGCGAGCATGCCGCGCGGGTCGGCGAGCACGTCCTGGCCCTCGACGACCGGCGGCGCGCTTCCCAATCGCTCGGCCGCGCGCTCGAACAGGGCGACTTGCGCCGGCAGCCCGATCTCCTGCAGCGTGAAATCGTCGCGCTTCTGCGCATAGGACGCGACGACATCCTCGGGCGCGCGAATGAGGAAGGCCTTGACGCATCGATCGATCCAGTCGCGGCCGAAGCCGGGGATCATGTGGTGGGTCATATGCTTTTGATACCAGATCGGCTTGCCCTCCGGGACGGGCCCGGTCAGCGCCCGCGCGACCGCGCGCCAGTCGGTCGGTTGCGAGGCGATCACCTCCTCGCGCATGGGATGATTGAGCCCGGTCGCGACGAGATAGGCGGCGTAGAAGGGCTCGTCCGTCACCGCGCAGTCGCGACGGGCGCCGAACGCGCGCATCATCGCGGTCGAAATGTTGCGCGGACCGGACCACATGGCGATGCGCACCGGCGGGCGCGAAGCGTCGGCGCCCAACTTACTGCGGCCTCTCTCGCGCTTCCTCGGCTTCCAACGCCCTGTAAAGCTCGCGCAAGCGTCGGGTCATCGGGCCCGAGGCGTCGGCGGGATCGCCGGCGCTGTCGCCGATTCTCCGCCCGTCGACTTTGACCACTGGCGTCAGGCCGGCGAAGGTGCCGGTGCAGAAGGCCTCATCGGCGCCGTAGACGTCGAACAGCGAAAAATCCTTCTCGAAGGTGGGAACGCCCGCTTGGCGCGCCGCGCGCAACACCGCGTCGCGGGTGATGCCGGCGAGGCAATGGCCGCCCGCCGAGGTCCACAGCTCGCCTTTGCGGACGATGAAGAAGTGCGTCGAATTGCAGGTCGCGACGAAACCGCGGTCGTCGAGCATCAGCGCTTCGTCGGCGCCCGCCTCCCATCGCCTGGATGCAAGCGAGGATGCAATTGAGTTTGGAATGCGAATTGAGCTTCTGATCCTGCTCGGCCGGCCCGGTGCGCCGGATATGCACGGTGAACAGGCTTAGACCGCGCGCGAGCATTTCGGGCTTGGGCAGCTTCCATTCGGGAATGACGACAATGGTCGCGCCGCCGATCGTGAGGCGCGGGTCCTGGTAGGGCGAGCGCTTGACGCCGCGCGTGACCATCAGGCGGATGTGCACGCCCTCGCGCATGCCGTTGGCCTCGATGACGTCGAACAGCCGGCGCGCGAGTTCGTCACGGGTGAGGCCGATGTCGATGCGCAGCATCTTCGCCCCGTCCCACAGGCGGTCGAAATGCTTGTCGAGAAAGGCGAGGCGCCCGCCGTTGAGCCTGAGGCCCTCCCAGACACCGTCGCCGAGGACGAAGCCGGAATCGAACACCGAAACCTTGGCCTCGGCGCGGGGAGTCAGGACGCCATTGACGCTGATCAGCACGGAATCATTGCGCGGGTCGCCGACGTAGTCTTGCGAGCCGGCGGAGGGCGGCGAATTGTCTGGCATCGAGTCGCGAACCTCTTGGGGGACGCCGAGACTAGACGCCGCCACGGCCGGCGGGCAAGTCGGACGCGGCGCGCGTTGCGGTCCGAGGCTTGCGAGCAAGCGATCGCATCGCGATCAAAAGTCCATCGGCGCGTTGTCGACGACCTCTTTCATGACGAAGAACGTCCGCGTCTGGCGAACGCCGGGCAGGGCGATCAACTGCTCGCCGTGGATGCGATTGAAATCCGCCATGTCCTTCACCCTGATCTTCAGGAAATAGTCGAAATCGCCGGCCACCAGATGGCAGTCGAGGACGAAGCCGAGCTTGGCGACGGCTTCTTCGAACGCCGCAAAGCTCTCCGGCGTCGAGCGATCGAGCACGACGCCCACGATCGCCAAGGCGCCTCGGTCGACTTTTTGCGGCGCAATCATCGCCCTGACGCGCGTGATGTAGCCTTTATCGAAAAGCCGCTGCGTACGGCGGTGACAGGTCGCGGGACTGACACTGACCAACTGCGCGAGCTCCGCATTGCCGAGCCGCCCGTCGTTCTGCAGCAGCCGCAACATCTTCACGTCGATGCGGTCCAGATCGCCGCGCATGGAAGATTCCTTCAGTAAGTGGCGGAACAGCGGAAGATTGCTATAGTATGGCGATGATGCTCGTCAATACATTCCGTTTCGTTGCCAAACTCTGAGAGCACCTTTCAATTGCGTGGTGATAGGCTTGCCACATCGAAGCCGCACTCGGAAAGGCAGCCGCATGCTGGAGAAATTCGCGCGATACCCCCTCACTTTCGGGCCGACCCACATCGAAAAACTGGCGCGTCTGAGCGCGCATCTCGGCGGCAAGGTCGAGCTCTACGCCAAGCGCGAGGATTGCAATTCCGGCCTCGCTTTCGGGGGCAACAAGCTGCGCAAGCTCGAGTACATCATTCCGGACGCGATCGCCGCCGGCGCCGACACGCTGGTGTCGATCGGCGGCGTGCAATCCAACCACACGCGCATGGTGGCGGCGGTCGCGGCGAAGATCGGCATGAAGTGCCGCCTGGTGCAGGAGAGCTGGGTTCCGCATGAGGACACCGCTTATGACCGCGTGGGCAACATCCTCTTGAGCCGCGTGATGGGCGCCGACGTCGAACTGGTGGACGAGGGTTTCGATATCGGCATCCGGCAAAGCTGGGAACGCGCGATCGCCGACGTGAAGGCCAAGGGCGGCAAGCCCTATGCGATCCCGGCCGGCGCCTCAGTGCACAAGTACGGCGGCCTCGGTTACGTCGGCTTCGCCGAGGAGGTGCGCGCAGAGGAAAAAGAGCTCGGCTTCGCGTTCGATTATATCGTCGTGTGCACCGTCACCGGCTCGACCCACGCCGGCATGTTGGTCGGCTTCGCCAAGGACGGCCGCGCGCGCAAGGTGATTGGAATCGACGCGTCGGCGACCCCGGCGCAAACCAAGGCCCAAGTGCTCGCGATCGCCCGCAACACCGCGAATTTGGTCGAGCTCGGCCAGGAAATCGTCGAGGACGACGTCGTCCTGCTTGAGCACTACGCCTATCCGCTCTACGGCGTTCCGTCGCGCGAAACCAAGGACGCGATCCGCCTTTGCGCGCGCCTCGAAGGCATGATCACCGATCCCGTCTACGAGGGCAAATCCATGCAGGGCATGGTCGATCTGGTGAAGAAAGGCTATTTCCCAGAGGGTTCGAGAGTGCTCTACGCCCACCTCGGCGGCGCGCCGGCGATCAACGGCTACGCCTACGCGTTCCGCAACGGATAAGCGCCACGGGCCGACGCGGCGGAACCTCTGCGGCGCGGCGTCAAATCTCGATCTCCCGTCCGATCTCGACGACGTTGTCGCAAGGGAGTTTGAGGTAGTCGCTGATGCGCGCCGAATTGCGGCCCATCACCGCAAACAGCCCTTCCTGCCAGCGCGGCAGGCCCACGCCGTCCTCGCGCGGCACGATGGTTTCGTGGCCGACGTAGTAGGTGACGTCGGCAAGATCGATTTCGACGCCCTTGGCCTTGCATTCGGCGATGACGGCGGGGATGTCGGGCTGCTCCATGAAGCCATAACGCGCCTCCGCGCGCCAATACTTGTCCGCTTCGCGCGTCACCGTCACACGCTTCTCGGGCTCGACGCGCGGCGTCGAGACCACGGTCAGCGTCAGCGCGAGCACGTATTCGTGCAACGAACGGTTCTTGCGCACGTGCCACGACATGACCGGAGGCGTGTCCTCCTTGGCGCGGGTGAGGAACACGGCCGAGCCCCGCACGCGCGCGATACGGCCCGACTGCAACTCGGCGACGAAGTCTTCGGTCGGCGTCTGCTCGGCGACGACCTGGTTGTGCACCGCGGCCGCGCCGCGGTGCCAGATCCACATCACGCCGTAGACGGCGGACGCGAGCAGCAGCGGCACGTAGCCGCCTTGCAGCACTTTGGCCATGTTGGCGGCGAAGAACCCCGCGTCGACGGTCATGAACAGCGCTGCGACCGCGCCGGCGCCGACGACGCCCCAACCCCAAATTTCGCGCATCGCGATGAACAGCAGCACGCTAGTCATCAGCATGGTCAGCGAAACCGCGATGCCGTAAGCGGCGGCGAGATTGTCCGACTTGCCGAAGCCGATCGTCAGGCCGAGCGTGACGATCATCAGCAGCCAGTTGACGGTTCCCACGTAGATCTGGCCGTAGCCTTCCGCAGACGTCTGCTTGATGATGAGGCGCGGCAGCCAGCCCAGCTGAATGGCCTGGCGCGTCATCGAAAAGGCGCCGGTGATGATCGATTGGCTCGCGATGACCGTCGCGATCGTCGCCAGCACGATCAGGGGCGTGAGCAGCGGGGTCGGGCAGAGGCGATAGAAGATGTTGCCGTCAGTGGGCGCGCCTTCGAGAACCAGCGCGGCTTGTCCCGCATAATTGATGATGAGACTGGGGAACACCACGCCGTTCCAGGCTAGGCGGATCGGTTTGGGGCCGAAATGCCCC
>JBEKFO010000187.1:0-7777 GCA_050013275.1 Roseiarcus sp.
CCGCGCATTGGATGAACGCGATATTGCGCGCCGGCGCGCCGTTGGAGGGGCGCTTGGGCGCGCCCTTGGCGAGCATGGCCTCGAATTCGACGCCGGTCACCACGTCGGGCGTCGCGCCATAGCCGAGATAGCCGAGCTTGGTCGCGTCGTAGGGGCGCCAGCCGGTCGCGACGATGATGGCGCCGACCGTCTCGCTGCTCTCCTGCCCGCCCTGCGCGATCGTGACGGCGAAGGCGCCGGGCTGGCCCGACGTGCTCTTGACGAGCGCGCCGGTCATGACGCGGATGCGCGGCTCGGCCTTCACCGCCGCGATCAGCTTGTCCATGTCGTTGGGGCGGACGTCGCGATAGGGCGGCAGATGCGGCGTGCGCTTCGACCACTTGGCCGACCAGCCGCCGAGCGCGTCGCTCTTTTCGACGATCAGCGCGTCATAGCCGGACTTGGCCGCCTCCAGCGCGGCGGTGAGGCCGGTGACGCCGCCGCCGACCACCATGACCTTGCGCGCGACCTCGCCGAGCGCGGCGGGGGTCGGCGCCTCGCTCCGCGCCAACTGCGTCGCCGCCATGCGGATCTGGTCGGCGGCGAGCATCTGCGTGTCCTCGGCCCCAGCCGGCTGCGACCACGCGACCTGCTCGCGCAGGTTGGCGCGCACCACCGAGACGCCGTCGAAGCGGAAGCGATCGGCCATCATGCGCGGCGAGCAGGCGCCGACGACCAGCCGATTGACCGCGCCTTCGTCGATGTCGCGCTTGATTTCGGCGACGCCCTCGGGCGCGCACAACGCATCGCGCGCGACGCAGCGGCCGATGCGGAATTCGCTTTTTGCGACCGTCTCCAGGGCGCCCACGTCGACGCTTTCGGCGATGCCGCAGCCCTTGCAGAGGTAGACGCCGGGTTTCTTCTCGGACACGCTTCCCATCTCCCTTTTCGCGCCGCCGTTTCCGGCCGCGCCTTAAGATCGCTTACGCGCCTCGGACCGCTTGCACCGCCTTCAGCGCGGCCGCCGTCGCCGACTGCACCGACATCGAAACGTCGAGCGGCCCCGACGCGACGCCGGCGGAGAAGATTCCCGCGCCGTCGCCTTCCCTTGGGACGAGGAAGCCGTATTCGTCGGCGGCGACGTCGAATTGCGGGCGATAGCCGGCGACAGCGCTCGGCTGCATGCCGGTCGCCAGCACCACCAGGTCGTAGGGCTCGGCGTAAATCTGGCGCTCGATCGTGCGCTCGCCGTGCAGCACCGGCCTGCCGTCGTCGCCGATGCGGATATGCGCTGGCTTCGACTTGATGAACGTCACCTGCGGATCGGATCGGACCTTGTTGTAGAAGGCCTCGAGCTTATCGTGGGCGCGGATGTCGATGTAATAGATGTGCACCTCGGCGTCCGCGTACTGCTCGCGCACGTAGGCGGCGTGCTTGAGCGAGCCCAGGCAGCAGATGCGCGAGCAATAGGGCAGGTGGTTGAGGTCGCGCGACCCTGCGCACTGGATGAGCGCGACCTTCTTGGCCGGCTCGCCGTTCGAGGGCCGCAGGATCTTGCCGTGGGTCGGCCCGTTGTGCGCCGCGAGCCGCTCCATCTCGACGTTGGTGACGATGTCGGGGCTATGGCCGTAGCTGTAAACGTCGAGCTTCGTCGGGTCGTAGGGTCGCCAACCGGTGGCCCAGACCACGGCGCCGACGCGAAGATCGAAATTCTCGCCCTTGTCGCCCGCGTCGATTGCGCCGTAGCGGCACGCGGCCGCGAGCTTGTCGCCTTCGCCCGCCGCGATCGCCTCCGGCGCCACCACGTAGCGCATCGGGAACGCGTGCTCGTGCGGCAGATAGGCGCCCTTGACCTTGTCGAGGCCGTAATTGAACGGATTGGCGACCATCGTGTCGCTCGCCTTGGCGCAATCGCCGCAGGCGACGCAGCGCTCGTTGACGAACCGCGGATGGCGCTTGACGGTCGCCTTGTAATCGCCGCGCGAGCCCGAGATGTCGAGAACTTCGCACATCGTCAGGACCTTGACGCGCGGGTTCTTGCGCAGCCGCTGGTAGTTGATCTCCAGGCCGCAGGTCGGATGGCAAAGCTTGGGGAAATAGCGGTTGAGCCGCGTCACTCGGCCGCCCAGGCTTGGCTCGCGTTCGAGGAGGATGACGTCGCGCCCGACCTCCGCGGCCTCGAGCGCGGCGGTAACTCCGGCGATGCCGCCGCCGACGACGAGAATCGTCTGGCTCGTCGGGCCGTCGCCCTTACTGCCGATCGCCATTGCGCCTCCTCCCTGTTCGCTCGGGCGCCTCCCGAGATCGATCGCTATCAACGTCCATGCGGCAACTTGTCGCAGGCCTGCCGATTATCCCCGCCGCGGCGGCTCGACGCCGCGCCGCTGAGGAGATGAAGCCGACGCGCCTGGGGGCAGCCGTTCGGCGGCCGAAGCGGCGGACTTTTCAGCCCTTTGTCGCACCCTCGCGAGGCGAACTGCCGATTTTGCGGCCAACTGCGGCTTGCTCACGCCCGCTCCCTTGCCTTTCCCGTCCCACTTTTTTCAATTCAATAATTCGTGTATTTGAATATTATGCTGAACCGACCCTCCGCTGCAAGCCGGAAGGGCCGCCAGCGCGAAAAAAACGATCTACGGAGGGAACGACGCATGCCCAAGCTGATAAAACCCCACGGCTCTGAAGCCCTCAATCCCCTCTTCGTCTACGACCCGGCCGAAAACGAGCGGCTGCGCAAAGAGGCGGAAGCCCTTCCCTCGATCGTGGTCAGCTCGGCGGCGGCGGCCAATGCGGTGATGCTCGGCGGCGGCTATTTCAATCCGCTCACCGGCTACATGGACAAAGCCGACGCGCTCTCGGTGGCCAAAGACATGAAGACGGCGGGCGGCCTGTTCTGGCCGGTGCCGGTGCTCAATCTGGTCAAGGACGCCGCCGGCGTCGCGGCGGGCGACCGCATCGCGCTGAGGGACCCGAACGTCCCCGGCGAGCCCGTGCTCGCGATCATGAACGTCAAGGCGGTGGAGACCCTCAGCGAGGCCGAGAGCGCGCTGATCGTCGAGAAAGTCTTCCGCACGTCCGATCCCAAGCACCCCGGCGTCAAGGCGTTCGCGGACCAAGGGCGCACGCTGCTTTCCGGCCCGATCGAAGTGCTCAGCTTCAGCTATTTCCAGAGCGAGTTTCCCGACACGTTCCGCACCGCCGTGGAGATCCGCAACGAGATCGTCGAGCGCGGCTGGACCAAAGTCGTCGCCTTTCAGACCCGCAACCCGATGCATCGCGCGCACGAGGAATTGTGCCGCATGGCGATGGAGCGCCTGCACGCCGACGGGCTGGTCATCCATATGCTGCTGGGCAAGCTCAAGCCCGGCGACATCCCGGCGCCGGTGCGCGACGCCGCGATCCGCAAGATGGTCGAGCTCTATTTCCCCGCCAACACCGTGATGGTGACCGGCTACGGCTTCGACATGCTCTACGCCGGGCCGCGCGAGGCGCTGCTGCACGCGGTGTTCCGTCAGAACATGGGCGCGTCCTATCTCATCGTCGGCCGCGACCACGCGGGCGTCGGCGACTACTACGGCCCGTTCGACGCCCACAAGATCTTCGACGAAATTCCCGCGGGCGGCCTCGCCATTCAGATCTTCAAGGCCGACGACACCGCCTATTCGAAGAAACTCGGCAGGGTGTTGATGCGCTGCGAAGCGCCCGACCACACCAAGGACGACTTCATCACGCTGACCGGCACCAAGGTGCGCGAGATGCTGAGCGAGGGCATCGCGCCGCCGCCGGAATTCTCCCGCGCCGAAGTCGCCAAGATCCTGATGGGATACTATCAAGGCTTGAACGCCGGCTCGTGACGAAGATCGCCGGCGCCGGGAGGCGTTGGATGGAGCCTTTGACCTCGACGGCGGCGGGCTAGCGCGATGGCCGGCCCGCGTCGCTATTACGCGCGGTCGGCCGACGGCCGCGCCATCTTCGGCTTCGACCGCGCCGAGGCGGCCGAGGCCGTCGCGCTCGAATTCGGCGTCGGCGCGGCCGTCGTCGATACGCTCGCCCAGGCCTATACGCCGATGCTGCAGGAGGTCGCGCCCGGGGAGGGCGGGCCGCGCTTGGTCCTCGGGCCGATCGGCGGCTGGGACACCGGCCGCTTCGATCTCGATCGCGATCTCATCGAGGCGATCAAGAAAGGGCATGTGGCGATCGTCCACGCTTTCCTCGCCAAGGGCGCGTCCGCCAACGCGCGCGACGCGCGCGGCGGCTCGGCGCTGCATTGGGCGGCCGGGCGCGGCAAGCGCGACGTGGTGGAGCTGCTGCTCGCCGAGGGCGCCGACGTCAACGCGCGCGACGGCGCGGGGCGCACCGCGTTGGGTGTGGCGGAATGTCGCACCCTGTCGGAGATCGCGGACTTGTTGCGCCGTCGCGGCGCGCAATAATGCCGCCGCGCGAGCAGGCGGACGCCGCCGCTCCCCTTCGAGCCCGCGGCGGCGGCGTATGACTCCGAGACTTCGGCGCGAGGCCGCCGTGAAGGGCGAAGCTGATGACGGCGCGCTTGTTTGAAGATATTGTCATATGCAGTTATCATGGTATAAGGCTGCAGCGACGTCGCAGCGCTGGTCCGCTCACCGCAGGTTTCGGTGGCGGTCGGGCGTTCGGCTTGAGCTTCGAGTTTGGACAAGAATTTTGTCAGGGAGGACGGTAAATGCCGACATTCGTGCACACGGACAAGTGTGACGGCTGCAAGGGAGGTCAGGTCACGGCGTGCATGTATATTTGCCCGAACGACCTGATGAAGCTCGACACCACGCGCATGAAAGCCTTCAATCAGGAGCCCGAGCAGTGCTGGGAATGCCAGTGCTGCGTCAAGGCGTGCCCGCAACAGGCCATCGAGGTTCGCTCGTTCGCCGACTGGGTGCCGATGGGCGGCGCGGCGATCCCGCTGCGCACCGACAACGCCATCATGTGGACGATCAAGTTCCGCGACGGCGAAGTGAAGCGCTTCAAGTTCCCTGTGCGCACGACGCCGGTCGGGTCGATCGATCCTTACGGCAATTTGCCGGCGCCGGGCGACCTAGGCGACCAGCGCTTCTTCACCGAGGCGGGCAAGGACCTCGCCAAGATTTCGTGAGCGCCCGCGAGAGCGGCGCTTGAACCGTTGTTGACCTCAACGATGCGCGGGCCGGGCCGAGCTTGCCTGGAGACGCATGGCGGAGAACTTTCAAAATGACCGAACCCAGTTTTGGCAATCCTGAAATCGTCGAACACGAAACCGATATCCTGATCGTCGGCGGCGGCATGGCCGCCTGCGGCGCCGCCTTCGAGGCGAAGCGCTGGGCCGGCGACAAGGTCAAGATCACGCTCGTCGACAAGGCGGCGATGGACCGCTCCGGCGCCGTCGCGATGGGCCTGTCGGCGATCAACACCTATCTCGGGCACAACACCCCCGAGGATTATTGCCGCTACGTCTCGGCCGACTTGATGGGCATCACCCGCGACGACCTCGTCTACGACGTCGGCCGTCACGTCGACGATTCGGTGCACCTGTTCGAGGAATGGGGCCTGCCGATCTGGAAGGAAATGGAGGGCGGCCGCGTCGACGGCGCGAACTGGCAGAAGCAGGGCGGCAAGTCGCTGAAGGACGGCGGCAAGCCGGTGCGCTCGGGCCGCTGGCAGATCATGATCAACGGCGAAGGCTACAAGACCATCGTCGCCGAAGCCGCCAAGAAGGCGCTCGGCATGGAGAACATCTTCGAGCGCGTCTTCATCGTGAAGTACCTGCTCGACGCCAACAATCCCAACCAGGTCGCCGGCGCGGTCGGCTTCTCGGTGCGCGAGCACAAGCTCTACGTCTTCAAGGCCAAGACCATCCTCAACGTCGCCGGCGGCGCGGTGAACGTGTTCCGTCCGCGCAGCACCGGCGAGGGCATGGGCCGCGTCTGGTATCCGGTGTGGAACGCCGGCTCGACCTACGCGATGGCGGCCGAAGTCGGCGCCGAGCTGACGATGATGGAAAACCGCTTCGTGCCGACCCGCTTCAAGGACGGCTACGGCCCGGTCGGCGCGTGGTTCCTGCTGTTCAAGTCCAAGGCGACCAACGCCTTCGGCGAGGACTATGTCGTCAAGAACGCGGACATGCTCACCCAGTACGCGCCCTACGACAAGGCGTTCGTCGTTCCCTCCTGCTTGCGCAACCACGCGATGCTGAAGGAAATGAAGGAAGGCCGCGGCCCGATCCTGATGGATACGCCGACCGCGATGAAGAAGCTCGGCGAGACGCTGACGCCCAAGGAGGTCAAGCACCTCGAGGCCGAGGCGTGGGAAGACTTCCTCGACATGTGCATCGGCCAGGCCGGCGTCTGGGCGGGTCTCAACATCCGTCCCGAGCAGCAGGTCTCCGAGCTGATCCCGACCGAGCCCTACCTGCTCGGTTCGCACTCCGGCTGCTGCGGCATCTGGGTCTCCGGCCCCGAAGACATCGCGCCGCCGGAATGGCAGTGGGGCTACAACCGCATGACGACGGTCAAGGGCCTGTTCACGGCCGGCGACGGCGTCGGCGCCTCGGGCCACAAGTTCTCGTCGGGCAGCCACGCCGAAGGGCGCATCGCCGGCAAGAACATGGTCAAGTTCTGCCTTGACAACCCCGATTACAAGCCCGTGCTGAAGGGCGACATCAAGGCCATTGCCGAGGAAATCTATCGTCCCGTGCGCAACTACTTCGAGCACAAGGACAAGACCACGGCGGAGGACGTCAACCCGTTCTACATCACGCCGCGCATGTTCCAGATGCGCTTGCAGAAGATCATGGACGAGTACGTCGCCGGCGTTGCGACCTACTACCAGACCAACGGCGAAATGCTGAGGCGCGCGACGCACTACCTGACGCTGCTGAAGGAAGACAGCGTCAACATGCGCGCCAAGGACCTGCACGAGCTGATGCGCGCGTGGGAAAACTACCACCGCCTGTGGACCGGCGAGGCGCATATGCGCCACATTCAGTTCCGCGAGGAAACCCGGTATCCCGGCTTCTACTACCGGGCCGACCATCCGGACCTCGACGACGCGAACTGGAAGGTGTTCGTCAATTCGCGCTTCGATCCGGAAACCAAGACCTGGGCGCTCAAGAAAGTGCCGCACAAGGACCTCGTTCCCAAGACCTACGGCGCGGCCAAGCACTGAGCGTCGTCAAACCGAACCCAGCCGGGGCGGGCCTCGCCCGCCCCGGTTCTTTTTGGGCGATTGCGAAAAGCGGGCGGCGGCTTTTCGACACAGTCTTATGTCGTGATGGTGAGCGCAGCGAAGCAAGCCGGCGGCCGTTTCAGCGCCTTCCGGACAGCTTCGCCCCCTCTCGCATTGACGGCGCCGCGTCGAAATAAGGGCCAAAAAGGCCTGCATAAAACAAACAACGACAGGGAGAAAACCAATGCGAGTCGGCGATTACTTGAAGGCGAACCGTCAACAGCCCGTCACCTGCACGCCCGAGGAGAGCGTGGAGGCGGTCGCGGCGCGGCTGAGTTCGCACAACATCGGCGCGATGCCGGTTTGCGGCGCCGGCGGCGCGCTGGTCGGCGTCATCTCCGAGCGCGACCTGGTGCGCGCCTTCGCCAAGGACAGCGCGCGGCTGCGCGAGAAGCGCGTGCGCGACCTGATGTCGCGCGAAGTGATCACCTGCGCGCCGGGAGACAGCACGGCGCTCGCGGAGAAGCTGATGAACGAGCATCGCATCCGCCATTTGCCGGTCGTCGACGGCGTCAAGCTCATCGGCATGTTGTCGATCCGCGACGCGATCGTTGCGCGGCTCCACGAAACG
>JBEKFO010000188.1:0-7765 GCA_050013275.1 Roseiarcus sp.
GAGATGCTGCCCAAGGCGCATTTCGCCACGGTCTACGCCAAGCCGCTGGGGCGCCCGCTGGTCGACACCTTCATCACCGAGGTTTCGCAGGACACCTGGATCTATTTCCCCTGGGACATGGGCCTCGCCTTCCAACCGCCGATCGCCAAGGACGCGGCGGGCTGAAGCCCGGGTTCAATTGCGCGCCGAAATGTGAAACAACGGCGCACAGAGCGGACGTGGCGAAACTGGTAGACGCAAAGGACTTAAAATCCTTCGGCCCTTAGGGCTGTGCGGGTTCGACCCCCGCCGTCCGCACCAGGCCCCTGGGGAGGTGGCGCCAATTTCAGGGCCAGTTGTTGGTTTTCCAAAGACTTGCGTGACGATTTTCCGCCGCGGGCGATTGGGGCGATGGGCGTGCCGGCGCGGAGCTCTCGGTTTTGCGGGCTGTCTTCGTAATTTCTCACTCGGTCATTTCGACGGGATCGGCGACGTCGCCGCGCGCGGCCGCGTGGTCTGTAGGCCGATGCGGTGAATAGCGCGCTCATTCGCCGCAAAATATGCGTCGAATAGGCTTGCGGCTGCGGAGAATGGCGGGTATAATCACCGCAAGGAGTGCGGCGAATGCCGTCTTATATTCACGAGCTAGCCGACTGGCCCAATTTCCGCTGGAGCGACGACAAGGTCGCGCCGCAGCTTGCCCGCGTTCGCCACCGCCAAGGACGGCTCGTCGGGCGCATGGAAGCGCTCGGGTTCCAGCTCAAAGCGGAAGCCGTTCTGCAAACCCTGACCGAAGAAATCGTGAAATCGAGCGAGATCGAGGGCGAGGTCCTCGACAAAGCCCAAGTGCGTTCGTCGATCGCCCGTCGCCTCGGCATCGACATCGGCGCGCTTGCGCCGGCCGATCGCAACGTCGAAGGCGTCGTCGAGATGACGCTCGACGCGACGCAGAAATTCGGCGAGCCGCTGACCGAAGCGCGGCTGTTCGATTGGCATGCGGCGTTGTTTCCGACCGGGCGCAGCGGCATGAGCCGCATCGTCGTCGGCGCGTGGCGCGAAGACGATAAGGGACCGATGCAGGTCGTCTCGGGGCCGCTTGGCCGCGAACGCGTCCATTATCAGGCCCCGCCGGCGAACAAGCTGGACCGGGAAATGCAGGCTTTCCTGAAATGGTTCAACGGGCCGACGACGATCGATCCGGTCTTGAAGGCGGCGCTCGCGCACCTCTGGTTCGTCACGATCCATCCCTTCGAGGACGGAAACGGGCGCATCGCGCGCGCGGTCGCCGACGTGGCGCTCGCCCGTTCGGAGATGAGCGCTCAGCGCTTCTACAGCATGTCGGCCCAAATACGTCTGGAGCGTAAGGCCTACTACGACGTGCTCGAGCAGACGCAGAAGGGCGATCTCGACGTGACGCTCTGGCTCACTTGGTTTCTCGATTGTCTCGACCGCGCTTTCGACGGCGCGGAGAAGTCCCTTGCGTCTGTTCTCGCCAAAGCGCGCTTCTGGGACGCGCACGCGGGCGCCTCGTTCAACGATCGCCAGCGCGCGATGATCAATCGCCTGTTCGACGGCTTTGTCGGCAAGCTCACGTCCTCCAAGTGGGCGAAACTCGCCAAGTGCTCGCAGGACACGGCGCTTCGCGACATCAACGATCTCGTCAAGCGCGGCGTTCTCGCCAAAGAGCCGAGCGGCGGGCGCAGCACGAGTTATGCGCTCGTCGAGGGCTGACGAGAGGCGAAGAGCGTTGCGACCAGCCGGCTGCGGTCCGTCAGCGCGGCGACGCCAACGGGGCCGTCGCGTGATCGGGCTTCTTCGCGCGCCGAGCGCCGCTACGCTCTTCTCACGCCTTCGGCCGCTATCCGCGCTCGGCGGCTGGGCCCGCCGGCTTTTTGCGGGTTACGCTGTTCCCTTGACGATCGGCAGATTGGCCTTGTTCCAGGCGAGGATGCCGCCGGCGATATTGTAGGTCTGCGCAAGTCCCCGCTTCGCGAGGCGGTGGCAAGCGGTCGCGGAGCGCTTGCCGCCGTGGCAGATGACGACGATCGGGCGATCTTTGGACGCTTCCAACTCGGCCGCTCGCGCGTCGAGCGCCCCCAAGGGAATGTGCAAGCTGTTCGGCAAACGCCACGCGTCAAATTCATTCTGCTCGCGCACGTCGAGGACGAGCGCGCGCTGCTTCTCGATCAGTTCTTGCGCCGATCGGGGGCTGATGTCGGCGACGCCGCGAAGACGGTTCACCATGCGCTTCCAGGTTTCGCGGGGGCCGTCGATCGCTTGCGACGCCGCCGCTGCGAGCGAAAGACGAATTGAGCGCTGTTGCATGGCGTTCCTCGAAGATGGTTGTGGAATTGGCCGCTCGGCGGGCGTTTGCAGCGAGCGGGTCTCGGCGTCGTCGCGATGGTTCCAAATGAACAGAGGCGCGCCGGGAAGACTGGAAATGCCGACGATGACGAAGAACGCGAGCGACGCCGCCACCGCCTCCGCTTGGCCGACCCCGATTTGCGAGAAGAAATACCAGTAGGCGGCTTCGCGCACGCCGAGACCGGAAAGCGAAATCGGCAGCATCGTCACCGTGAAGATCATCGGCGTGTAGATGACGCACTGCGCCATGGTCACGGGCGTTCCGATCGCGCGGAAGATGCAGGCGTTGACCGCGGCGACGAGGACTTGAAACAGAATGGAGAGGAGCATCACCCGCGCGAACAGCGACGGCGACTTCAGGGTTGCGCGCACGGTTGCGACAGTGCCGGAGACGCCCTCGCGCAGACCCGCGAATCGCGGCGGCAGGAGTTTGGTCACGACGCCGTCCGCAACCTTGGGAACGACGAACAGGGCGACCAGCGCGAGATCGATCGCGAGGAAGAGCAGCACTTGAAAGACGAGCCGACCCGCGTCGGCGACGAACGGCAGCCCCAGCAGGGCGGTGACGCCGAGCGCCGCGCCGGCGATCAGCCGCTCGGTGACGACCGACCCGACGGCTTCGGAAATCTCGCCGGTGTCCTTGCTCGTTTCCCAAGCGCGAACGGCGTCGCCGCCGACCGTGGTCGGCAACACGTTGTTGAAGAACAGCCCGACCAAATAGTGACGCAGCAAACGGCCGTACGGCAACGGATGCGCCCGCGCTCGCAAGATCAGGCCCCACTTCCAAGCCGAGACCGCGATCGCCGCGAAGACGACAAGGAAGGCGAGCGCGGTCCAGGTCGTATCGAGCGCGCCGAGCCTGGCCGACAACGCGCGAAAATCGAGTCGCCACGCAACCAAAGCGATCAAGACGCCCGTTATCGCAACGCGCGGCGCCGACCCGCGCCAGTCGAAAGTCGGCGCGCTGCGCTCGCCCTTGGCGGACGATGCGCCGAAGCGCGATGCAGGAGCCGGGTTCATTGGATGACGCCGACCGGTTCGGCTTCCGGCGCGGTCTCTGCGCCGTCCAGCATCGGCTCAACGGGCTTGCGCAACCGCGCGGCCAGTCGAGGGCCGACCGCCCAGCCCGCGATAAAGAGCGCGAGGCTGATCGACAAAGCCCAAAACAACATCTGCGCTGAGCGCGTGAGCCTGCCGCCGAGGTATGAATAGAGCAGCGTCGCCGGCAGTTGGCCGAGGCCGGTGGCGAGCAGAAACCGCCAGAATGCTATTGGCGTCAGTCCCGCCGCGTAGCTGACGACGCGAAAGGAGACAAAAGGCAGCAAACGCGAAATCAACACGGCGCGATCGCCGTAACGCAGAAAGAACAAATCCGTCGCTTCGAACGCCTTGGAGCCGCCGACGAGACTTTGCGCCACCGGCCGGCCGAGCGCGCGCGCGATCCAGAAGCACGCCGTCGCGCCCGCCATGGCGCTGGCCCACGACAACGCCGCGCCCCACGCCCAGCCGAACAGCAGCCCATTGGCGAAGGTGACGAAGAACGTCGGTATCGGCGCGAAGACGACTTGCAGACCGATCATCAGCGCGGCCGAGACGACGGGCGCCCAAAGGCCGAAGCTCAGGAGGTAGTCGCGAAGGCCGTGAATGGCTTGTTCGGGATCGCTCACAGATAGAACATGAACGGCCGCGCCGGTCATTTGGTGAATCGTCGGCGACGCCCAGTAGGCTATCGACGCGAGCGCCAGGGAACCCAGGGCTATGGCGGCGTTTGGCTTTGAGAAGGCGAGTTTCATCCGAACGAGGTCCTGGTCGCTTGGGGAAACGCCTCGGCGAAGCGGCGCTCGCCCAAGGCCGGTCAATGGACTTGCGGCGGCGCGTCGACGGTCGCCCGACGATCGCGCCGCCGAACGCAATTCTTCAGGGCTCCAGGGGATAAGCCTTGGGATCGCCCGACGCCCAGTCCCACATCGATCCGGCGTAATTCTTGACCTTGTAGCCGGCGTCGGTCAGCGTCGCGGTGAAGAAACCCGCGCGGATGCCGCCCGTGCAATAGGCGATCACCTCAGTGTTCTTGTCGATGCCCACAGACTTCAGCTTCTCAGCGAGTTTGTCCGTGCTGAGCAGAGCGCCGTCTTGGCCGATCAGGTCCTTGAACCAGATGTGCTTGGCACCCGGCACATGTCCGCCGCGGCTCTCGCCGTACGGCGTCTTGCCTTCGTATTCGCGATCTTCACGCGTATCGACGATGACGACGCCCGGTCGGCCGATGCTGGCCTTGACGTCGTCTCGCTTGACCTCCCAGGCCGCGGTGCGCGCCACCACGAAGTCGCCAGGGATCTTGGGCGTGGCAATGGCGGGGACGCCATCCTTGACGAGCGCCTCATAGCCCCCGTCGACAAAGACCGCCTTGTTGTCGCCGAGCGTACGGAGCGCCCAGGTCAAGCGACCATCTTCGCCCCAGCCGTTGATCGGGTCGGCGATGTTGATCACCACCTTGTCCTTGGCGACGCCGACGCTATCCAAGATCTTGGTCAGCGCCTGGTCGTCGTCGAGCAGCTTTCCCTTGGCGGGGATGTCGGGATAGGTGAGCTGCGGCCAGGTCAGCGCCACGGCGTTGGGAAGCGGGTTCTTGGCCTTCAGCGCCTCGTCGCGATTGTCGAAGACGATTGCGCCTTCGGCGATGAGCTGTCGGGCCTGATCGGCTGTGATCACCCACCTGTGGCTGAGGTCTTCGGCGGTGATCGCCGCAGCAGGCACGGCGGCCAACGGAACGAAAGCGGTGAATGCCGCGACAAGCAAGCCGGCGACGGCTTGGTGGCGTTTTATAAGTGACATGAACGGGTTACCTCTGTGGCAGATAATGCTAGTAATTTGATCGAATTTATCTAAACAAGCAAGACGCATATGGATCATGCGGCATTGTGTCGCGGTTCGGACGGCGCGAGGCGGCGAATGCAGGCCCTCGCGTCGAGACAAGAAGCGTCGCTTCGCGGACAAGTCGCCAACGGCCGCGTTGGTTCGGATCGAGGGTTTTGCGATGTGTTTGGCGCGGCGCCGACTCGCTGACGTCTTCACGGCTTCCGTGTCGTCGCCGACTCCGGCCCTACACCGCTATAGGCGAGGTCCGCGGGCGCGGCGATCTCGAGCTTGCCGAAGCCCCGTCCCGCTACCCCGCCTTCTCCGCCTCGCGCACGATGTCGATCGTGCGCAGCACGCTCGAGGGATTGACGCTGATCGAGTCGATGCCGAGCCTGGCGAGGAAGCGCGCGATCTCGGGATAGTTGGCGGGCGCTTCGCCGCAGATGCCGACCTTGCGGCCGTTGCGCTTGGCGCCGGTGACCGCGAGGCGCAGCATCTCCAGCATGCCGGGATCACGCTCGTCGAAGTCGAAGGCGACGATCTCCGAATCGCGGTCGACGCCGAGGGTGAGCTGGGTGAGGTCGTTGGAGCCGATCGAGAAGCCGTCGAACACCTTGGAAAAGGCGTCGACCTGGATGACGTTGTTGGGGATCTCGCACATCACGTAGACCTCGAGCCCGTTCTTGCCGCGCGCGAGGCCGTTGCGCGCCATCGCCGCCAGCACCTGTTCGGCCTCGGCGACG
The DNA here is from genome assembly GCA_050013275.1 of Roseiarcus sp. GTDB lineage: Bacteria > Pseudomonadota > Alphaproteobacteria > Rhizobiales > Beijerinckiaceae > Roseiarcus. The sequence continues at coordinate 5,946 of JBEKFO010000188.1, forward strand.
CGCCGGCAGAACGGCACCATGACGACGAGATTGACGAGCCCCATCGCCTCGCGCACCCGCTTCAGCGCCTCGCATTCGAGCGCGAAGCCGTCGGCGTAGGCGGGGTGGGCGTAGCGCGAGGCGCCGCGAAAGCCGATCATCGGATTGGCCTCGCGCGGCTCGAACGGCGCGCCGCCGATCAGCTCGGCGTATTCGTTGGTCTTGAAGTCGGAGAGGCGGATGATCACCGGCTTCGGATAAAAGGCCGCCGCGATCGTGCCGACGCCCTCGGCGAGGTTGCGAACGAAATATTCGCGCAGGGAGGGGAAGCCGCGCGCGCGCTCGTCGATGCGGGCGCGGTCTTTCTCGTCGACGCGCTCGGGGTGGACGAGCGCCATCGGATGAACGCCGATGTATTCGTTGACGATGAACTCCATCCGCGCCAGCCCCACGCCCGCGTTCGGCGTCATGGCGGTGCGGAACGCCAAGTCGGGATTGCCGAGGTTGACCATGATCTGCGTCTTCGGCAGCTCCAGCCCGCCGACGTCGACGCGCGCGACTTCGAACGGAATCTCGCCGTCGTAGACGGTTCCCATCTCGCCGCCGGCGCAGGAGACCGTGACCTTCGCGCCGGTCTTGAGGGCGCTCGTCGCCGTTTCGGCGCCGACCACCGCGGGCACGCCGAGCTCGCGCGCGACGATGGCGGCGTGGCAGGTGCGCCCGCCGTGGTCGGTGACGATCGCGCCCGCCGTCTTCATCACCGGCTCCCAATCGGGGCTGGTCGAGCGCGCGACCAGCACTTCGCCGGGCCGGAACGTGTTGAGCTGGTCGGCCGTCTCGATGACGCGCGCAACGCCGACCGCGATCTTCTCGCCGACCGCCTTGCCGGTCGCCAGCGCGACGCCTTCGCCTTTGAGCGAATAGGTTTCGAGCAAGGTCGCCGACTTGCGCGAGGCGACGGTCTCGGGGCGCGCCTGAACGACGTAGAGCTTGCCGTCCTCGGCGTCTTTCGCCCACTCGACGTCCATCGGCACGGGATGGCCGGCGCGCTTGGAATAATGCGCCTCGATCTTCATGGCGTAGTCGGTCAGCGTCAGCGCTTCGTCGTCGGTGAGGCAGAATTGCGCTTGCTTCTCCGGCGGGGTCGTCTCCTCGCGGGTCGTGAAGCCGGTGTGGCCCTTGGCGAGCGTCATGGTGAGCTGCTTCTGGCCGAGGGTGTGGCGCAGCACGCTGCGAAAGCCCGCCCGGAACGTCGGCTTGTGGACGTAGAACTCGTCGGGATCGACCGTGCCCTGCACGACGTTCTCGCCCAGGCCGTAGGAGCCGGTGACCAGCACGACGTCGCGAAAGCCCGATTCGGTGTCGAGGGTGAAGATCACGCCGCTCGCCGCGCGGTCCGAGCGCACCATCTTCATCACCCCGACCGACAGCCCGACCTTGAAATGATCGAAGCCGTTGTTGACGCGATAGACGATCGCGCGATTGGTGAAGAGGGAGGCGAAGCACAGCCGGCACGCTTCGAAGAGATCGTCGGCGCCGCTGATGTTGAGATAGCTCTCGTGCTGGCCGGCGAAGCTGGCCGTCGGCAGATCCTCGGCTGTCGCCGAACTGCGTACGGCGACCGCGACGTCGGCGCCGTATTGCGCCTCGAGCTTGCGATAGGCGGCGGCGATCGCCTGACGCATCGCCTCGCCTCCGGTCGCCGCATAGACGATCCGCCGCGCCTCGGCCCCGCAAACGGCGAGACGCTCGACGTCGGCGATGTCGAGATCGTCCAGCAGCGCATGCAGCGCCTTCCAGACCTCGGGAGCTTTGACCGCGCCGTAATAGGCGTCGACGGC
>JBEKFO010000189.1:0-7758 GCA_050013275.1 Roseiarcus sp.
GCTATTTTCGCGGCGAGCTGATGGCGACGCTGAAGATCGCCGATCGCGGCGACATTCCGCTCGACCGCCTCGAGGGCTCGTGGGCGGGCGCCTTCGGGCAGACGCAATTCATGCCCTCGACCTTCCTGCGCCTCGCCGTCGATCTCGACGGCTCGGGGCGCGACATCGTCGATTCGGCCGCCGCCGCGCTCGGCTCGACCGCCAATTATCTCAAGCATTCCGGCTGGACGACGGGCGAGCCGTGGGGCTTCGAGGTGAAGCTCCCCGAAGGCTATTCCGGCCCCTCGGGCCGCAAGAATAGGCAGCCGATGTCGGCGTGGGCGGCGCGGGGCATTACGCGCCTCGACGGCCGCGCGCTCGGCGAAGGCGAAGCGGGCCTGCTGCTGCCGGCCGGCGCCGACGGACCGGCGTTTCTCGTCACCCACAACTTCGATGTGATTTACAGCTACAACGCCGCCGAATCCTACACCCTGGCGATCGCCATCCTCGCGCAGCGCTTAGCCGGCGGGCCGGGCATCGTCACCCCCTGGCCGACCGACGACCCCGGCCTGTCACGCGCCGAGCGCCGCGAATTGCAAACGCTGCTGAACAAGCGCGGCTACGACGTCGGCGAGCCCGACGGCGCGATCGGCGCCAAGACCAAGGCGGCGATCGACGATTTCGAGGGCAAGAACGGGCTGCAGCAAGACGGGCGGGCGTCGCTGAAGGTGCTGGAGGCATTGAGGCGTTAGGGGGTCGACGACTTGCGTTGCACGCGCCCGGCCGTCTCGCCGCGCCGTCTTTCTTCATGGATGCGAAAACTTCCGGAGCCGCGAGCCGGTCAGGGGCGCTGATTGCCCGTCGAAAGACGGTGGTCTCTCGACGCCGTAAGCGCGCGCCGACGCGTTTCTTCCGGTGCGGCCTTGGGCGTGGCGCCCTGACGTCGGGGCCTCGGGCGTCGTCCCGTAAGCGAGCGCCGGCGCCGCCTGGAGCCGCATCGGGTAGGCATCGATCGGCCGGGCGGCGCATCGTTCTTCATCGCTGGGGAGAGGGTCAATGCGGGATGTCGTCGAACAATTGCGGACGGGCAAGGAACGAATTTATCGGTCGATGATGCTGCTGCTCGGCGTCGCGCTCTGGGTGGCGATCATCGTCGGAAGCGTCGCGCTCGCCAAGGAGCCGAAGACGGCGATAACGTTGGGCGTATATTGGTCTTACGCCGTGTTGGTATTCCTGTTTTACTTCATCTCCGCCCTGGTCTATCGCGCAACGGCGTTCGGCAACATGATCATGTTGGGGCCGCAGCAGTTTCCCGAGCTTTATGCGATGGTGGTCAAGGGTTCGCTGGAAGTCGGCTTGAGCGCGCCGCCGAAGACGTTTCTTTTCAACTCCAACGGCTTGTTCAACGCCTTCGCCCGGCGGCTGTTCGGCGGCCGCTTCGTGTTTCTCACCTCGGCTCTCATCGACGCCACCAGCGACGCGCAGGTGCGCTTCGTCATCGGGCACGAACTCGGACATCACGCCGCCGGCCACCTGAACCCGTGGATGAACGCGCTGAAGTTGCCCGCGCACGCAGTTCCCTTTCTCGGGTCGGCGTATTCGCGGGCGCGGGAATACACCTGCGACAACATCGGCGCGTTTCTGTCCAACGATCTCGCCGCCTCGCGCAGCGCCCTGCAAATGTTGGGCTGCGGCTGCCGCCGGTTGAACCAGGCGATGAATTGCGAAAGCTTCATGGCGCAAGAAGCGATGGTGCCGCCGGTCTTCGGATTCCTCACCGAGATTTTTCGCAGCCACCCGCGCCTGACGCGCCGCGTCGCCAACGTCGAGGATCGCATGGCTGTCGCCAGGCGCTGAACGCGCATCGATCGAACGTTGGGGGGTCTTCTCGCGCCGCAAATCAATTTGACATCCGACGCTCAGCCTGTATGGCGGCCTTGTCGCGCAGCCGCCAGACATCGCAGGCCCTCATGACCGCAGAGACCGTCTCCTCCTCCGACGCCAAAGCCCAGCCGACCCTCGTCAGCGGGCCCCCGGCGCGGGCGGAGGAGAGACGGGTCAGCCTGCTCGTTTTGTGCGCGTTCGCGCTGGGGATCGGAATCTTTACGGGCTTCGGCGCGGTATTCCTGCGCGGCCTGATCGGGCTCTTTCACAACGCGCTCTACAGCGGCGCGTTCTCGTTCTTGTACAACGCCAACCTCAGCGAAGGGCCGAGCCGGTTCGGCGATTTCGTATTTCTGTCGCCGATCCTCGGCGGTCTCGTCGTCGTTTTCCTGGTGCAGCGCTTCGCCCCCGAGGCCAAGGGCCACGGCGTTCCCGAGGTGATGGACGCGGTCTTCTACAAGGGCGGCAACATCCGCTGGCAGGTCGCGGTGATCAAGTCGCTGGCCTCGGCGCTGTCGATCGGCAGCGGCGCGGCGGTCGGCCGCGAAGGCCCGATCATCCAGATCGGCGCCGCGCTGGGCTCGGCGTTCTCGCAGGCGATCCGGCTCTCGACCTGGCAGAAGATCACCCTGCTGTCCGCGGGCGCCGGCGCCGGCATCGCCGCGACCTTCAACACGCCGCTCGGCGGGGTGCTGTTCGCGCTGGAAATCCTGTTGCCCGAGGTCTCCAACCGAACCTTCCTTCCCGTCGTCATCGCCACCGGCGCGGCCACGACCGTCGGCAGGCGACTGATCGGGCCCGATCCCGCCTTCTTCGTCCCGGAGATTCAGTTTTCGCTCGCCAAATCGTTCCGGCTCGAAGACGCCGTCGCCTTCATCGCGCTGGGCGCTCTGTGCGGCGTCGCGTCGTGGGCGTTCATCCGCCTCTTGGTGATCATGGAGGACGGTTTCCCAAAGCTGCCGGGCAACGCCTACACGCAGAACATCGTCGGCATGGCCATCGTCGGCCTGATGATGGTCGTCCTCACCCGCGCCTTCGGCCATTCCTACGTCGACGGCGTCGGCTACAGCGTGATCCAGGCGATTCTCACCATGAACATGACGACCGTGGGCCTGATGGCGCTGCTGTTCGTGCTGAAGATGTTCGCCACCACGATCAGCCTCGGCTCGGGCGCCTCGGGCGGCATCTTTTCGCCTTCGCTCTATCTCGGCGCGACGCTCGGCGGCGGCTTCGCCGCGCTCGCGAGTGCGGTTCTTCCCCACACCGGCCTGACTATCCCCTCCGCGGCGATCGTCGGCATGGCGGCGATGGTCGGGGCGGGAACCGGCGGCGTGATGACCGCGATCGTCATGATCTTCGAAATGACGCGCGACTACGCGATCATCGTGCCCGTCATCGTCGCGGTCGCGGTGGCGGCGGGCGTTCGGCGCGCGCTGATCGGCGAGACGATCTACACCATCAAGCTGCGCCATCGCGGCCACCGCATCCCCAAGGAGCGGCACATCAATCTCTATCTCGTCAAACAGGCGCAGGACATCATGGAGCGGCGCTTCATCCTCGCCAAAGCCGGGACGTCGCTCAAAGAGACGCTCGCCGCCGAAGACAGCGAGGATCTGCGCGCGATCGTCGTCGAGCGCGATGGGCGCATCGTCGGCCTCGTTCCGCCGCGCTCCGGCCTGTGGATCGAGTCCAGGAACAATCCCGACATGCTGGTCGACCGCTTCGTCGAGCCCCGGGTCGTCGTCTGCCGCGACGTCGATCTGTTGAGCCTGGTGTTCGCGCGGCTGAAGCGCCACCGCGCCGGCGCCGCCATCGTCTTCAGCGGCGCCGATCGGCCGCGGGCGCGCGACGTCGTCGGCGTCATCACCAAACGCGCGATCGCCGACACGGTGATCGAGACCTACGAGGATTGAAAGCTCGAGCCGCGCGCCCGTCGCGATCACGGCTTTCTGAAATTACGAAACCGTGCTAAGCTTTTTGTATCGGCGTCGTCCGGCCGGGCGGAGCGCGAAAGCTTGACAAAGGTGCGGTTCGCCCCTTGTCGCCTCCGCGAAGTGATTGAGAACGCTCGTAGTTACCGTCGAAATGTCAAGCGGGCGCTTGACGAAACTTGACGAATCCTGACGGAACTTGACGATGAGCAACGAGGGACTTGACGGCTGAAGCCATGCCCCTCGGCGGCGCCCGCGTCGCGCTGCGCCGCGGCCATTGCCGCGCCCGCCCTCGCCCCGGTACACTCGCCCCGAGCCAAAACCTGGGAAGGCCGCCCGGCATGATCCGCACCGTCGCCACCACGCCCTATCTCGACCAGAAGCCCGGCACCTCCGGCCTGCGCAAGAAAGTGCCGGTGTTCCAGCAGCCGAACTACGTCGAGAACTTCGTCCAGTCGATCTTCGATTCGCTCGAAGGCTTTTCCGGCAAGACGTTGGTGGTCGGCGGCGACGGGCGCTACTACAATCGCGAGGCGATCCAGACGGTGGTCCGCATCGCCATCGCCAACGGCTTCGGCCGGATTGTGATCGGCAAGGGCGGCATCCTGTCGACGCCCGCGGTCTCGGCGCTGATCCGCTCGCTCGGCGCCTACGGCGGCGTCATCCTCTCGGCGAGCCACAACCCCGGCGGCCCGGACGGCGATTTCGGCGTCAAGTACAATATCGGCGCCGGCGGGCCGGCGCCCGAGAAGATCACCGACGCGATTTTCGCCGGCACAAAGACGATCGCGGCCTACAAGACGATCGACTCGGCCGACGTCGACCTCGACGCGCTCGGCGAAACGCGGATCGGCGACGCGAGCGTCGAGATCGTCGACCCCGTCGCCAATTACGCCGCGCTGATGCGCACGCTGTTCGACTTCGATGCCATCCGCGCGCTGTTCGCGAGCGGATTCCGCATGCGCTTCGACGCGATGCACGCGGTGACCGGCCCGTACGCCCACGCCATTCTCGAAGGCGAGTTGGGGGCGCCCGCGGGCGCAGTGGTCAACGGGACGCCGCTGCCCGATTTCGGCGGCCATCATCCCGACCCCAACCTCACTTACGCCAAGGCGCTGTACGACGAGATGATGGCGCCGGCGGCGCCCGATTTCGGCGCCGCCTCGGACGGCGACGGCGACCGCAATCTCATCATCGGGCGCGGCATTTTTATCACGCCGTCCGACTCGCTCGCCATGCTCGCCGCCAACGCGCATCTCGCGCCCGGTTACGCCAAGGGCCTCGCGGGGATCGCACGCTCGATGCCGACCAGCGCCGCCGCCGACCGCGTCGCCGCTAAGCTCGGGATCGCATCTTACGAGACGCCGACGGGGTGGAAGTTCTTCGGCAATCTGCTCGACGCCGGGCTGGCGACGATCTGCGGCGAGGAGAGCGCCGGCACCGGCTCCAACCACGTTCGCGAAAAGGACGGTCTGTGGGCGGTGCTGCTGTGGCTCAACATCCTCGCCAAGCGTCGCGTCTCGGTCGCCGACCTCGCGCGCGAACATTGGGCGACCTACGGCCGCAATTACTATACGCGGCACGACTTCGACGAGATCGACCTTGCCGCCGCCAACGGCCTGATGGACGCGCTGCGCGCCGCGCTGCCGAGCCTGCCGGGCCGCCGCTTCGGCGGGCTGACCGTCGAGGCCGCCGACGATTTTTCCTACCGCGACCCGGTCGACGGTTCGCTGACCCAGGGCCAGGGCGTGCGGGTGATGTTCGCGGGCGGCTCGCGCGTCGTCTACCGCCTCTCCGGCACCGGCACGGTGGGGGCGACGCTGCGCGTCTATATCGAACGCTACGAGCCGCCGGGCGGCGATCTCGGCCTCGACGCCCAAGCCGCGCTCGCCGACCTCATCGCGCTTTCGCGCGCGCTGGCGGAAATCGAAAAGCGCACCGGGCGCAAGGCGCCGAGCGTGGTGACGTAAAGAGCGCCGTCGCGCTCTCACCTTATGGTCAGGCCTGGCGCCGGCTGGGGATCGTCGATGACGTGATCGAAGATGTCCTTGCGACCGCCGAAGAAATCGACGACCAATTGTTCGCAATACTTCGTGAAGTCGCCATCGGAAATCGACTCGCCGGCGGCGGCGTAGCCGCTGGCGAAGTCTTTGGCGAAGGCGCGGCGCCTCCGGGGTCATCGGCGGCTTCATCGTGCGTGCGAGCGGAGCGGGATCGAAGGAGACGCCGGGGCACGCGCCCTCGGTCACGCGCCACAACGCGACCATCATCGCGGCGATGTCATGATTGTTGATCGCCCAGGCCGGCGACGCCGTGACGGTCGCGAGCAGGAGGGCGAGGGTCGCTTTCATGGCCGCGCCGCCCCTCACTGCGCGATCGTCAGCCCCGGCAGCGGCTCCGGCCGGTCCTTGGCGCGGCCGTCGGCGTCCTTGCGGTCGCCGTAGAAGTCGACGACCAGGTTCTGGCAATAGGCGCTGAAGTCGTCGCCGGAAACCGATCCGGCCGCGAAGGCGTAGCCCTGATCGAAGTCGGCGGGGAACGCGCGCTTGGCCGCCTCCGGCGACATCGGCGGCGTCATCCTTTGCGTCAACGGCGTCGGATCGAACGAGACGCCCGGGCACACCTTGTCCTGCGCCCGCCACATCATGCCGAGCAGCGAAGCGATATCGTGATTGTCGAGCGCTTCGGCCGGCGTCGAGGCGGCGTGGGCGATCAGCATCGCGCTCGATATGGCGAGGCAGAGGAGAATTGCGGCGGGAAGGGCGAGGGCGCGTCGCATGACGTCGTTCTTTCCGGGGCGGCGGGACGATCGATGACCGGGTTACGGGATGCGGACCGCGGTGGGCGGCGGCTTCGGTTTGCTCGATTCGTCGATTCGGCTTGCGCCAGGCCGATTTCGCGCACGCGGCCGCCCGAACCGCGGTTGCGGCAAGGGTTTGTTCACCCGCGCCCGCCATGGTGGGCGGGCGGCTTTCGCCGTCATTTTGTCTTCGCAACGAGAACGCCGAATGACGGTCGGCTCGGATCTGCAACAAGCGCGCGGCGGCGACGCCTCGCTCCGACAGGCGGGACGCGCGATCGCGCAATGGGCTTGCGCGCGCCGCCTCGGCCTTCTCTATGCGGCGCTCGTTGCGCTGATGGCCGCGCCCATCGCGGTCTGGCCGGTCCCGCGGAGCTGGGACCTGGTCAATCATTGGGCGCGCCTGACGCTGTACCACATGGCGGCGGGCGACCCGCTCGCTGCGCTGTACGGCGTCAAGCTGTCGATCATCCCCAACCTCGGCGTCGATCTTCTCTACCTCGTCCTTTCGCCGGCGCTTTCGCCCGAGAGCGTAATTCGGCTGGCCTGGGCCGCGGCGATCGCGCTGCCCGCCTGGGGGGCCTGGCGCGTGAACAAGGCGCTGTTCGGTGCGCCCCAGCCCGCGATCCTGCTGGTGCCGGCGCTTTCCTACAATCTCGACGCCACCGTCGGCCTGATCAACTTCGCGCTCGGCATGGCGCTGGCGATCCACGCCCTTGCGTGGTGGATCGCGATCGACCGCAAGCGCTTTTGGACGCGGATCCTGCTGTTCAACGCGATTTCGGTCGTCCTGTTCTTCTGCCACATCGCCGCGTACGCGGCGTTTGTCCTGATCGCCGCGCTCTTCGAGGCGATGGCGCGATCGGACGAATCCTGGCGCGCGTGGCTATGGCGGAACCTGCAAACGCCGCTGCAAGTGGCGGCCGGCGCCGCGTTGTGGCCCTTCACGGTCGCCGCCGAAAGCCGCTTCGGCGGTCCCGGATCGAAGATCGCCGCGCTCGCCGCTCCCATGTTCGATAACAGCGCTTTCCTGGGCGTGGTGGAGACCATGGGCCTGACGCTCGTCGTCGTCGCGCTGCTGCACCGACGCATCCTGTCGCTCGCGCCGCGCATGCGCGGGTTGCTGCTCGTCCTGATCGGCGTGATCGCGGCGCTGCCTTCGGC
>JBEKFO010000190.1:0-7753 GCA_050013275.1 Roseiarcus sp.
AAGGCTATGTAGAAGGCCGTGTCGAGATCGTAGCCCGGCTCTCGCTCCTTGGTTGTGCGGGAAATCACCAGTTCCTTTTTCGCCGGGTCCTAATAGGGACGAATGATCGGCGAGGTCGCCATCGCCTCCAAGAGGCCCATTTCGACAGCGTCCACGTTGGCGCCCAATTCGAAAAGTGCTTGGCGCTTTCTTCTGGCGAGACGATGGAGGGCCCAAGAGACGGCATCCCCGACCTTATCGGGTCGAACCCGAGGATGACAGCCGCGATCTCACGCGGGAGCCTCAAGCGCGCGCGGCGATCGGAGCGGACGCCGGCGCGGCCTCGTCGAGCTTGCCGACGAAGGCGCGATTCCGGCCGGCCCGTTTGGCGCGATAGAGGGCGGCGTCGGCCGCCGCGATCAGGCGCTCGGGCGTGATTTCCCCTCTGAGGGCGACGACGCCGCCGATGCTCAGCGTGACGTGATCCGCGATGGAGGAAGCGCTATGGGCGATGCGAAGATCCTCGATCGCCGCGCGCAGGCGCTCGCCGATCAACATGGCGCCCGAGAGCGGCGTGTTGGGCATGATGACCGTGAATTCCTCGCCGCCGTAGCGCGCCGAAAAATCGGTGCCGCGCCATAATGTCGCAGCTGTCGCCTGGGCGATCGTCCGCAAGCATTCGTCGCCCTTTTGATGCCCATAGGTGTCATTGTAAAGCTTGAAGAAATCGACGTCGATCATCAGCAACGACAGCGGCAACCGGTCGCGCATCGCTCTCTTGGCCTCTTCAGCGAGCTTGACGTCGAAACTGCGCCGGTTGGCCAATCCCGTCAGGCCGTCGCGGGTGGCCAGGGCTTCCAAATCGATCTGCGCCTGTTTCTGCGCGGTGATGTCGCGAAGCGTTTCCACTACGGCGATCAGATCGCCCGATTCGTCGTAGATCGGGCCGGCGTCGATCGCCAGATACAGGCGATGGCCGACCTTTGGCATCGTGCACCAGTTCTCGGCGGAAACGCCGAAATCGCTCAACCCGTAGCTGCCGCCGGTCGCGTATAACGCGCTGATATCGTTGAAACGCCGCGCGAGCAGCAGATCGGACAGGCACGGCCGGCGTTCCGAATAGAAGGCGCGCCAGTGATCCGGCGTGCCGATCACTTCTTCCGCTTGCATCCCGGTCAGCCGCTCGCAGGCCTTGTTCCAAATCAACACGCAAGAATCGGCGCCGAGCACGAAGGTCGGAACAATAAGGTGCTCCATCAGACTCACGGCAAAGCCGTGGTCCCTCTCCGGCAAGGTCCGCCGGATTATTTGCTTCTTTTGCACCGCCTGCATGGAAACAATGATTGCGCAAAAACAAGTTAAGGATTGCTCAAAAACGCAGCAGCGTTAACCATTGCTACGCTGGCGATCTCTGGGGCGAACCGCCCGCCCGGAACGGCCGGGCGGGGCCGTTCACAAGCCGAAAGCGGTCAGGCCGGGATGGTCGAGCGGGCGCGGGCCGGGCGCTTCCCACAGGAACCTGCGCTGCTCGGGATCGATCGGCAGATCGTTGATCGAGGCGTGGCGCGCGCGCACGAGACCGTGCGCGTCGAACAGCCAATTCTCATTGCCGTAGGAACGGAACCACTGGCCCGCCGCGTCGCGCCATTCACAGGCGAAGCGCACCGCGATGCGGTCGTCGCGGAAAGCCCAGAGTTCCTTGATCAGTCGACAATCGAGTTCGTCGGCCCATTTGCGTTTCAGAAAGGCGACGATCGCCTCGCGGCCTTGGAAGAACTCCACGCGATTGCGCCAAACGCTGTCCGGCGCATAGGCGAGCGCGATGCGTTCGGGATCCCTCGAGTTCCAGGCGTCCTCGGCCGCGCGCACCTTGCGGATTGCGCTTTCGTGGGTAAACGGCGGCAGCGGCGGGCGATCGAGAGACAATCGCGGCTCCCATGGCGGCGGCGAGGCGGCAGGCGCCCCCCGCAGGCGGATATGGCTCTACGCCCCGCCGATTGTCAAAGCGCCGACGGCGATTCGCCGGGCCGCGATTCGTCTGGTCCTTGCCGACTCGCTCGGCGCCGCGAAATGGTGGAGGGAACGGCGATTGCCGCCGCGGGGCCGAAAGCGGCCGTTGCAATCGCGGCGCAATCGTGATGGCGTCGCGTGGGGACCCTCCCGCAGCCTCACTAAGGATTCGTCATGTCGCCCGGAACTCTCGCCCTCGTTCTCGCCGCCGCGTTTTCCGGCGCCGCGCTCTACGTCAATCTCGTCGAGCAGCCCGCGCGCCTGGCGCTCGACGACCAGGCCATCCTCAACGAATGGACGCCGAGCGACCGGCGGGGCGTCGCGCTGCTCGCGGGTCTGTCGCTGCTTTCGGCGGCGCTCGGCCTCGTCGCCTACTTCGCCAGCCAAGACGTGCGCTGGGCGATCGGCGCGCTGATCATCATCCTGAGCTGGCCCTACACCTTCTTCGCCATGGCGCCGCTCAACGACCAGATCCTCACCCTGGCGCCGCGCGACATCGGCGCGGCGCGCGTTCTGGTGCGCCAGTGGGGCCTGCTCGAATGGGGCCAGACGGGAATCGGCGTCGCCGCCTGCGCGGTGTTTCTGTGGGCGCTGTGAAGTCGGCGCCGCGCGCCGCGGCGTTGTGAGGAGAACGCCGTGTTCGACGCGCAGGCCCGTTCGGCTCTCATTGCTCGTGTCCGCCAAGACGTGGGCGAGGCCCTGCGCTTTTTTTCGCGCCTGCCGACGGCGTCGCGCAGCGCGGCGGCCGAGGCGGACGTGGGCCTCGATCTCGCGCGCATCGCCTGGGCGACGCCGGTGGCGGGCGCGCTGATCGGCGCCGTCGGCGCGCTGGCGCTCGGGCTCGCCGTCCTCTTGCGCCTGCCGCCCTTCCTCGGCGCCGCTTTCGCGGTGGCGACGCTCGTGCTGACGTCCGGCGCGCTGCACGAGGACGGCCTCGCCGACGTCGCCGACGGCTTCGGCGGCGGCGCGACTCGCGAAGCCAAGCTTACGATCATGCGCGACAGCCGCATCGGCGCCTTCGGCGCGATCGCGCTGGTTCTTTCCCTGCTGCTGCGCGTCGGCGCGCTCGCGGCGCTCGCGCGCGGCGGTTTCGGCGTCGCCGCAGCGAGCCTGATCCTTTCGGGCGCGGCCTCCCGCGCGGCCGCGCTTATTCCCTTGATGTTGCTGCCCCCTGCCCGCGCCGACGGCGCCGGCGCCAGCGCCGGCCGCCTGCAGACGAGCGATTTGATCGCCGCCGGCCTCGCCGTCGCCGCCGTCGCGTTCGTCGCCGGTCTCTTCGCGCTCGGCGTCGCGCGCGCGATCTTCGCCGGCGTCCTCGCCGCGGCGGCTGCTCGCGCGATGAGCGCATTGGCGCGCCGTGAGATCGGCGGCCAAACCGGAGACGTCGCCGGCGCGGCGCAGCAGGCGGCCGAGATCGCTTGCCTCTGCGCTCTTCTCATCGGCGGCCGCGCGCCTTAAATCACGTTCATGAGTTTTTCCGATCCGCCGCCCGCCAGCCCCTGCGTGAAAATCTGCGTCGTCGATCCCGTTTCGGGCCTTTGCGTCGGGTGCGGCCGCACGGTCGCGGAAATCACGATGTGGGGCGAACTCGACGCCGCCGAGCAGCGCGCCATCGTCGCGGGGCTCGAGCGACGCCTGAAGGCGGCGCGCTCGCGTGCGGCGCGCGGACGGCGCTGAAATGGCTCTCGCCCTCCCTCTCGCGCTCCTCGCCGCGGCGCTGATCGCTCTTTTCGTCGTTCCCGAGGGAACGCCGATCGTCGGGCTCGATCACGGCAGCTTTGCCCGCGCCGCCTTCGGCGTCGCCTTTCTCGCGTGGCTGTTGCCGGCCTGGATGCGACGCGCCGGGCCAGGCATGCTCGCGCGCGTCCTCGGCGGAGCGGCGATCTGGACCGCGATCGTCATCGGCCTCACCGGCGTTTACGCCTATCGCTTCGAAATGTCCGACGCCGCCGACCGGATCATGGCCGAGCTCTTCCCCGGCGAGCCGCAGATCGGCCAGGGCGGCGAGGTGATCGTCACCCGACGCCTGGGCGGCGAGTTCGTCATTCCCGCCAAAGTCAACGGCGCCCGGGTGGCGTTCCTGTTCGACACCGGCGCCTCGAGCGTGGTGCTGCGCGCCGAGGACGCCAAGCGGATCGGCCTCGACGCCGGCGCTCTCGACTTCAATGTCGGCGTCGTCACCGCCAACGGCTCCGCGATGGCGGCGCCGACGCGCATCGACGAGATCGCGATCGGCCCGATCGTCATGCGCAACGTGCGCGCGCTGGTCGCCCGCCCCGGCGCCCTCTCCGAGAGCCTGATCGGCATGAGCTACCTCGAGAGGTTGCAGAGCTACGGCGTCGAGCGCGGCCGGCTGATCCTGAAAGGCAAGTGAGCGCGCCTCAAACCGCCTCGGCGAGCGGCGCACGGGCAATTTGCCGCACCGCTTCGCGCAGCACGGAAAGGCCCGCGCCCGGCTGCGGCGCCAGCGTCGCCAGTCTCTGGCGGTAAGCGCGCGCGCCGGGCCGGCCGGCGAACAGGCCGATGAGATGACGCGTCATGTCGTGCAGGCGCGCGCCGCGCGCCAATTCGCGCGCGGCGTACGGCTCATAGGCTTCGACCGCCTCGAAGGCGTCGCGCGACGGCGACGGCTCGCCGAAGATCTCCGGATCGACGCCGAGCAGCATTTCCGGATTTTGATAGGCGGCGCGACCGACCATGACGCCGTCGAGCCGGCGCAAGTGTTCGAGCGCGGCTTGAAGATCGGCGATGCCGCCGTTGACGGCGATCGGCAGTTGCGGGTGCGCCGCTTTGAGTTCGTAGACGAGGCTATAGTCGAGCGGCGGAACGCAGCGGTTGTCCTTGGGGCTGAGGCCTTCGAGCCAGGCTTTGCGCGCGTGGACGATCACGCCGGCCGCCCCCGCCGCGGCGACCGCCTCGACCAGCGCGAACAGGGCCTCGCGCGGCTCCTGCTCGTCGACGCCGATGCGGCACTTTACGGTCACCGGGACGTTCGTCGCGGCCGCCATCGCCGCCACGCATTCGGCCACCAGCGCCGGCTCGCGCATCAGGCAGGCGCCGAAGCGGCCGTTCTGCACCCGGTCGGACGGGCAGCCGCAATTGAGATTGATCTCGTCGTAGCCGAACTCGGCGCCGATGCGCGCGGCCTCAGCGAGCCGTTTGGGCTCGGCGCCGCCTAGCTGCAGGGCGATCGGATGCTCGCATGGGTCGAAGCCGATCAGCCGCTCGCGCGGGCCGAACACGACCGCGTCCGCGCTGACCATCTCGCTGTAAAGCCGGGCGCGGCGCGTCAAGAGGCGATGGAAGACGCGGCAATGCCGGTCCGTCCAGTCCATCATCGGCGCAACGCAGAATCTAAGGTTTAACTCATTCATTTAATTGGATAATTTCGACATTATCCGCCGATCCGACGAATTTGCGGATTCATCTTCGATATCGCGCGCTCACGCGCGCGGTATCGCGAGATCCGAGCGGCAATCTAGCCGAAAAGCGATTACGAGTGCACATGTTTTGCACACGAATTGCGTACGACGCGGTTTAGAGCATCGAAAGGGACGCGCAGCCTTCCAATGTCCGCGGCGCGGAGGCGTCGAACGCGCCACCCATCGCGAGCGGCTGCGCACCCGTCATTCGCCGGGAAGGACCCCGCATTCTTTGCGCGCCAGCTCGCCGATCACTTGCGCCGCGGCGAAAACCGGCGAAAACGGCGGGGCATAGGCGAGATCGAGATCCGCCAGATCGTCGGCGGCGAGCCGCGCCCAAATCGCGGTCGCCACGACGTCGATGTACTTGTCCACGCCGTCGGGCCCTATGGCCTCGGCGCCCAGCAGGCGTCCGCTGCGCCGGTCGACGACGAGCGCGGCGTCGATGCTGCGCGAATTGGGCATGTAGCGCGCTCGGCTCGGCGCTTTTGCCCGAACGACAATCGGATCGAACCCGCTTTGCCGCGCCTGCTCGGGCGTCAGCCCGGTGCGCGCCACCGCCAAGTCGAAGACCTTGAAGATCGCGGTGCCGAGCACGCCAGGGAAGCTGGACTGACCCCCGGCGATATTCAGCCCCGCGACACGGCCTTGACGGTTGGCGATGTCGCCGAGCGGATACCATACCGCCTTGCCCGAAACGACGTGACGGGCTTCGGCGCAATCCCCGGCGGCGTAGACGCCCGCAAGATTCGTGCGCATGGCCTCGTCGACGGCGATCGCCCCGGTCTCGCCGATCGCGACGCCGGCGGCGGCGGCCAGTTCGACGCGGGGGCGCACGCCGATCGCCGCCAACGCCAGATCGGCCTCGATGAAGCGGCCATCGGCCAAGGTGACGCCGCCCGGGACCGTCTCGGCGACAGACACCCCCAGATGCGTCGTCACCCCATGCCGGGCGAGATGCGCCGCCACCGCCTCGCCAATCGCGGGATCGAAGGCTGGCAGCAGGCGGGGCGCCGCCTCGACCAGGGTCACCGCCTGCCCTTGGAGCCGAAGCGCCTCGGCCATCTCCAGGCCGATATAGCCGCCGCCGATGATGACGGCGCGGCCGCCCGGTTTGAAATGATCTCGCAGCCGATCGGCGTCGGCCAGAGAGCGCAGCGGCAACATCGGCGGAGCGCCCTCCGTCGTCGGGATTCGCGGCGCGATCGCCTGCGCGCCGGTGGCGAACAGGATTTGATCGAACGGCTCCACCGAAATCGCGTCCGAGTCGAGCGATCGGATGCGCGCGCGGCGGGCGGAGATGTCGACCTCCTCCACGCGATGGCGGACTCTCAGATCGACCCCATCGGCGCGGAATCGCTCGACGCTGCGGGCGATCAACGCGGCGCGCGGGATTGCGGCCGAATCGCCAAGCGAGAACGGCAGGCCGCAGGCCGAGTACGAGACCTCGGCCTCGTCCTGCAGGACCAGAATATCGAGGTCCGGCTTGCGCCGCCGGGCCGTCGCGGCCGCCTTCATGCCAGCGGCTATCCCGCCGACGATCAATATTCTGGTCATCCCGCCGGTCTCTATTTGCCGTACTTCGCCCAGTGCGGTCCGAAGATCGCATCGGGCGTGATGGTGCGCGCGGCGAGCGGCCGCGAGACCCAGGTCAGGTTGACGAAATGCCGGGCGCTGACGTTTTCCGTGGTGATGTTGCCGCCCCAGGAGCCGCAAGACAACGACAGCGTGTACGGCATGCCGTTGCGCGGACTGCCGGCGCCCTCGTTCAAATTCTGATTGACGACGACGCGGGCGGTTTTCGTGCCCATGGCCAGGGCTTCGACATTGGCGTCGGTCGAGGTGTGGATGCCGCAGGTGTGCCCGAGGCCCTGATAGCCGGTGATGCGGTTGACGAGATCGACGGCGCCGCCGATTCCGCCGGCGTAGCGATAGAGGGCGAGCACCACCGAGAGCTTCTCTCCGGAGAAGGGATGCGCCGGCCCGACCCCGTCTTCCTCGACGATGAGAAAACTGCGGTCCTCGACGAGCGCGAAGCCGGCGAGTTCGGCGATGCGCGAAGCCGGCTTGGCCACCACGTCGATAGTGGGAATATGGCCGCCGTCCGGCCACATCGCCGCGCGGAGCCGCGCCTTCTCGTCGGGGGTGCAGAGATGGCCGCCCGCCGCGATCATCTTGTCGAGCAGCGCCTGATAAATCCGGGTCTCGGCGACGACCGAATTGTCGGCGAGGCAACTGGTGGCGTAGTCGAAGGTCTTGGCGCGGGAGATCATCAGCGCGGCGTCGTCGAGATCGGCCGTTTCGTCGACCACATGGACTGAATTGCCGACGCCGACGCCATA
>JBEKFO010000191.1:0-7740 GCA_050013275.1 Roseiarcus sp.
TTGTCGCTCCGCCCGCCGCAGAGCCGGCGGCGCGCGCGCGCCGGCGCAGTCGCGGCGTCCAATGAACGCCAAGGCGAAAAGTCGGGCCTGGAGCCGCGCCGCGTCCGAGGGCGCGCATTTCGAGCCGGCGCTGCTCGAAGGAGAACCCGGCGAGCGGCCCGTCCTCGCCGCCGCCGAAGGCGCGATCGAATTCGAGGTCGGCGCGGGGCAGGCCGGCGAGCGGCTCGATCGCTTTCTGGCGAGTGCGGCGGGCGCGCGGCGCCTCGCTCTTTCGCGCACCCGGCTCAAGGGGTTGATCGAAGCCGGGCAGATCGCGATCGACGGCGTCGAGACGCGCGATCCCGCGGCGAAATTGGCCGAAGGCGCGAAAATCGTCGTTTATGCGCCGCCCGCCGAGGAATCGGACCTCGTCGGGGAGGACGTCGCGCTCGACATCGTGTTCGAGGACGACCATCTCATCGTCCTGAACAAGCCCGCGGGCTTGGTCGTGCATCCCGCGCCGGGACATTCCTCGGGCACCTTGGTCAACGCGCTGATCCGCCATTGCGGCGCCAGCCTTTCCGGGATCGGCGGGGTGAAGCGGCCGGGCGTCGTGCATCGCCTCGACAAGGACACCTCCGGGCTGATCGTCGCCGCCAAGACCGACGCCGCGCATCAAGGGCTCGCCGCGCTGTTCGCCGATCACGGGCGCACCGGCTCGCTGGTGCGCGAATATCGCGCCCTGGTCTGGGGCGCCTTCGAGGCAAGGGCGGGCGTGGTGGACGCGCCGCTCGGGCGCCACCCGCGCCATCGCGAAAAGATGGCGGTCGTCGCCCCGGGTCGCGGGCGCGAAGCGGTCACCCACTGGCGGCTCGAAGAGCCGCTCGGGCCGGCGAGCCTGGTCGCCTGCCGTCTTGAGACCGGACGCACCCACCAGATCCGCGTCCATCTCGCCCATCTCGGTCATCCCTTGCTCGGCGATTCGGTCTACGGCGCCGGATTCAAGACCAAGGCGAGCCAATTGTCGGGCCAAGCGCGCCCCGCCCTCGAGGCCCTGGGACGCCAGGCGCTGCACGCGGCGACTCTGGGTTTCGAGCACCCAATCACGGGCGAGCCGCTCTCCTTCGAGAGGCCCCCGCCGAACGACTTTCTCACTCTTGTCAAAGCGTTACGGGAGGCGAGGGAGCATCCGGGCGGCTGAGCGCCGGGGCGCGAGATAAACGATTTGTCATCTTTCGCCCAAGCGCACTCTTGCGTTTCGCCCTCTTTCGGCCATGGTCGCTCGAACTATATCGAGCGACGCGGCGCTTCGAGCGACCGCCGGAGAGCGGGCTCGCCGCCCGCGCTCCGAGAGGAGAACCCAATGGCCGCCGCCCTGCCCATCATTGCCGGAGAGTCTGGCCTTTCGCGCTATCTCTCCGAGATCAAGCGGTTCCCGATGCTGGAGCCGCAAGAAGAATACATGCTCGCCAAGCGGTGGCGCGAGCATGGCGATCGCGAAGCCGCGCACAAGCTCGTAACCTCCCATTTGCGGCTGGTGGCCAAGATCGCGATGGGCTATCGCGGCTACGGCCTGCCGATCGGCGAAGTGATCTCCGAGGGCAACGTCGGCCTGATGCAGGCGGTCAGGCGCTTCGAGCCGGATAAGGGCTTCAAGCTCGCGACCTACGCGATGTGGTGGATCCGGGCCTCGATCCAGGAATACATCTTGCGCTCCTGGTCGCTGGTCAAAATGGGCACGACCGCGAGCCAGAAGAAGCTGTTCTTCAACTTGCGCAAGGCCAAGAGTCGCATTTCGGCGCTCGACGACGGCGATTTGCGCGCCGATCAGGTCGCCGTGATCGCCAAGCGCCTGGGCGTCGCCCAGCAGGACGTCGTCGACATGAACCGGCGTCTGGGCGGCGACGCCTCGCTCAATGCGCCGCTGCGCGAGGAAGGCGACGGCGAGTGGCAGGACTGGCTGGTCGACGAAAGCGCCAGTCAGGAGACGGTTCTCGCCGACCGCGAGGAAAGCGACGCTCGCCTCGAAGCGCTGAAGAAGGCGCTGCGGGTGCTCAACCCGCGCGAACGCCGCATCTTCGAGGCCCGCCGGCTCGCCGAGGACCCGGTGACTTTGGAAGAGCTCTCGACCGAATTCGGCGTTTCGCGCGAGCGCGTGCGCCAGATCGAGGTGCGCGCATTCGAGAAAGTGCAGGCGGCGGTGAAAGCCGGCGTCGCGCTGGCGCAAATACCCGGTAAGCGCGCGGCGCCCGCGCTGCCCGCGCCATAGAACGTTGCAGGACGCCCGCCGGCTCTCTCGCGGGCGTGGAAGGCGCGCGTTCGCCGGACCGTAACGTCAATTGGCGGGCCCGAACACGGTGCGACGATGAGGTCGCGACGGCGGGAGGGAATTCGTCTAATATTCGAGTGCGCCGCGCTGCGAGCGCGCGCTCCGTGTGTCTCCAGGACAAAAGGAAACGTCATGCCGCCTCGCCAGATTCGCTTTCCTTGGCGCGCCTCGTTGCTCGCGACCGTCGCGCTCGGCGCGCTGAGCGGCGCCGCCGCCGCGAGCGATTTGCCCGCCACGCCCGAAGGAGCGCAAAAGCTCAGCGCTTTCTTCGCGACCTATGCCGGAAAACCGACCGCCGGCACCGCGTCTTCGATCGTCGTCACGCCGGAGAGCGCGGATTACCTCGTTTCGTTCGATATCGGCGCTCTTCTCGCTCCACTCAAGGCGGCGGGCGTCAGCTACGACTCTGCCGTCATGAAGTTCAAAGTGATCGAACAGGACGACGGCGCTTGGCGCGTCGAACAGAACGATTTCCCGACCGTCGTCGCGCACTCGAGCCACGGGGACGCGTCTTTCGATTCGACCATGACCTTTAGCGGCCTGAAGAACGTCATGGTGATCGATCCCGCGACCTCTTGGGTCCGCAGCGGCGAAGGGAGCGGCGACAAATTCGACATGCGCGCGCACGGGCCTGGCGTCGATGAGACGGTGGCATTCGGCCCGCTGCGGGCTACGACGTCGACTCAGGCGTCCGCCGACGGCGCACTGTCGACGGGCGTGCAGGAATCCGTCGGCGCCGTCTCCTTTACGATGGCGATCGATCCCAGCGCCATGAAACCGGATGCGAGCGCCAAGGCCGACGCCAAGCCCGTCAAGATCACCGCCCAGTCCGACAAGGCGTCCGTCGAGATGAAATTGGGCGGCTTGAAGCCGAAGCCGTTGCTTGATCTCTGGGCTTTCCTGGTCGCCCATCCGACGCGGCCGGAACTCGCCGCCGACGAGGCGGCGTTCAAGACTCTGCTGACGGCGGCGCTCGCCGGTCAGGTCTCGCTCGATGAAGACGTTGGAATGCAGAAGCTCACCGTGCAAACGCCGCAAGGCGTGGTCGCCTTCGACAGCGCCAAGGTGGGGCTCGGCGGCGCGGCCGCCGGTTCCGCCAGCCGATTCGAGGAGCATTTCTCGGCGAACGGCCTCACGCTGCCGCCGGGCCTCGTCCCCGCAATGTTCCACGATCTCGTTCCGACGTCGTTCGACGTCGGTTTCAAGGTAAGCGGTTTCGATCTGACGGCCGCGGGCGCCGAAGCGATCGCCGACATGCATCTGGCCGGCGACGCGCCGCCGATCTCGAACGAAGACAGCGCAAAGGTCTGGGCCAGGATGACCGGCGCCGGGTCCGTCGTCGTCGACATCCCGCCCTCCCACGTCGTCGCGCCGCAACTCGATATCGCGTTCGAGGGCCAAGTCCGCTATCAGGCGGCCAAGCCGACGGGAACGTTCACCGTGCATATGCGCAATTTCGACAAGACGCAGGCGGCGCTGAAGGGCCTCGGTCCGGAGGCGGAGAAGAAAATGGTTCCCGTCCTGGCGATGGCCAAGGGCCTGGCCAAGACCGAAAGCGACGGCTCGCTGACTTGGATCGGCGAACTCGGCGAGGACGGCATGATGAAGGTCAACGGACTGCCGCTCGGCAAGGCGCCAATTTAGAGCTCGGCGGCGCCCTTCACGCGCGCGCCAGAGCGGCGCGCGCGGCGAGCCCTGACAGAGCGGCCGAGACGAAAACGTTCCAGTTGGCGAACGAGAGGCCGAAAATCCTGAGCTGCACGACGTCGCAGTTCACCACTTTGACCGTGGCGAGCTGGTCGAGCAGGCTGCCTGCGCTCTTCGACCCTTCGATCGAACCGGTGCAAGCGGTCGGGCCCTGCCAGAGGTGGAGTTCGACGCCCGAATGGTACCCCGCCAGGACGACGTTGGCGGCGAAGACCAGCGCCAGCAGCCAAAAGAGCGCGCGCGTCAGGGCGCGGCTCGACCCAGACGCCGCCAGAGCGAATGCGATCGCGGCGAGCGGAACCCCCGCATAATAAGCGTAACGCTGCTCGAGGCAGAGATCGCAAGGAGCGTATCCGAGCGCTTGAAAGACCCAGGCCCCGGCAATCGTCGCCAAACCGAGCCCGCCAATCGCGAGCGCGTTGTCGGTGGCCTTTTTGGGAAGCGTAGCCGTAAGAAGGGACATCAGAGCACCCGTGTCGCGATATAGAAGCCCGCCACGACCATGACCGCGATGAGCCCGAGGAAAACGGCGAAATGGCGTTCGAGCGCGATGCGCAGGGGATCGCCAAAATGGTTGAGCGCGCCCGCGAGCAGAAAGAATCGCGCCCCCCGCGTCACCGCCGACAACGCGACGAAAGCCGCAAAATTGTATCCGAGCAGGCCGCTCACAATGGTGACGAGCTTATAGGGGATCGGCGTCAGGCCTTTGACGAGGATCACAAGCGCGCCCCAACGCGCATAGGTCTCTTTCAGCGCCGCCATCTTGTCGGCGTAGCCGTAGAGATGGATCAGCCACTGGCCGAGGGTGTCGAATAGCAGCGCGCCGATGCCATAGCCGACGACGCCGCCGAGGACCGATGCGATCGTGGCGATCAGCGCATAGCGCCAAGCGAGCCGCGGCTTTGCGAGCGACATCGGCGCCAGGATGACGTCGGGCGGAAGGGGAAAGAACGAACTTTCGGCGAAAGCGACCGCGGCGAGCGCGTAAGGCGCATTGGCGCTCTCCGAGAGCGCGATGATCCGGGAATAGAGGCTTTTGAACATGCCGATCCGATGAGAACGCCCGCGCCGCTCGACGCATAGCCGTCGGCGGCCGCGAAGTCCATCTTGCTGGCATAGCGCGCGACGGTGAGGATTTCCTGAATTCGACGCGCGAAAGGGCGCGCCGCCGCCGTTGACCGCGCGCCCGTCGCCGTTCTATATCGCCGCGGCGACCGCTTGGCGCGGGCCCCTGTGGCGGAACTGGTAGACGCGCTCGACTCAAAATCGAGTTCCGCAAGGAGTGCTGGTTCGATTCCGGCCAGGGGCACCAAAACTCATCGAGTCGCTTGACTGCCAATTTTCACCGCAAAATAACGCGTTCGCGCCGCCGATTGGCGTAGCGGCAAGCGCCTACGCCCCGGCGCGAACGACGCCGGGGCGGCGGAAGACGTCAATATGAAACGTCTTGCGACGGTTGTTGCGCGTCCGCCGTCTGTGGCGGCGAAGTTTGGTCGTTCGCCGCCGTCGTGGCGTGAAATTGACACGCCGGCGCCGGCGCCGAAGTCGCGGCCGCCAGCCCGAGGCCGAATAGGAATGCGATGATCGTCGAGCGCATGATGAGCCTCCACAGTGCCCGCCCAACGTCAGGAACTCTACCGCCAATTCGGCGCCGAGCAAAGCGTCAAGTTTGAGCAAGCGACCGATCGCGTCACGGCGATCGGTCGCGCAGAGACGCTTGAGCAATCGCGGAAATTGGGCTCAAGCGCGGCGACGCCTTATGCGTGCTCACCGTGTTGACAACACGCTAAAGTTGTGTCATCCTGAATTTTGACTGCAAGTCGAGCCCGATCGCTGGAGCGCGGGACCATTCTGGCGTCGACCGATCGAAACGCGCGGCCGTCTATCCGGTGCGACTATCTAGGCTCTGTCGGCGTGCGTCTGCGAGGGTTCGCGTCGCGAATTTGCCGACGGCGGCGCCGGCGACGTTTGCAACATTGGGGGCCTCATGAAAACGCTTATTCTCTGCGCGACGGCGTTCGCCGCGCTGCCGGTCTGCGCGCTCGCGGCGGACCTGCCATTCCACAACAGCCCGCCCGCCCCGCCGCCGCCGATATTCACCTGGGCGGGGGCCTACGTCGGCGTCAACGTCGGCTACGCCGTGAACAACGACCAGACGAATTACAGCTATTCGTACCTGCCGGGAAACGGCGCCGGCAATTTCAGCGATTTCTTCGGCAACGCCGCCGACAATGCGGCGGCGTCAGCCGCCGACGGTCCGGCGAACGTCAATGGGCTGAACGCTGTGCAGAGCGCGCTCCTCACCGGCATTATTCCCGGCTCTTTGGGCTCGTCCTCACAAAGCGCCTTCGCCGGCGGCGGCCAACTCGGCTACAACTGGCAAACGGGAAACTTCGTCTACGGCGGCGAGACGGATCTCAGTTGGGTCGGCCGCTCGAAGAGTTACGGTTTCAGCGCCGCTCTCCCCGGAACGCCGCCGGCGTACGTCAATGCGGGCTGGGCGAAGAACTCCGTGGATTGGTTGGCGACTGCCCGGCTGAGAGCAGGCTACGCCGTCGATCGACTGCTGCTGTTCGGGACCGTCGGCCTCGCATTCGGCGGCGCACAGGCGTCGTCGGGCTCGGTCGGCACAGACAACACGACGGTCGACACGTTCGCCGGTTCCTATTCCAGCGGGCGCGTCGGCTGGGCGGCGGGAGGCGGCGCCGAATACGCCTTCACCGACCATTGGATCGGCCGCGCGGACGCGCTCTATTACGATCTCGGCAGCGTAAATTACGCCGTCGCGGCGCAGGACGCGAATACGCTTGCAGAAGGCCTGAGCATCGAAGCTCATCACCGGTTCGACGGCGCGCTCGCCCGCGTCGGGTTGAGCTACAAGTTCTGATTTCGCCGGCCACGGTTTAACGCGCTCGCCACGGCGCCGCCGTGCCCATCTCGGCGACGGCCCCCCCGGCCCGCCCCGCCTCCTTCCGGCGCCTGCGAGCGTTCGTCGCGCGCGAGCGGCGAGAGGCGCCGGGGCCGAGATCGAACCCCACGATCGGTTGCGTCCCACGACGGAATCCAGGAAGTCAGGGCGAGACGAGCGCGATGGCGCGCGGCGTTACGGATCCGCCGAACTGAAAGAGGTCGGCGCGGACGTTGAATTTGAAACAATTCCTAATTCGGCCCGGCCGCCTTGCCGTCCGACCCTTCGTCGGCGACGAACGAGCCAATCCTCGTCGTTCGAGCCGAAGGTTCACTTGATGTCGTCACTCGCGGTCGCTCCTCGTCCCTTCGCTTGGCGAAGGTTCCTCGTCGTCGCCGGACCCGGCATCGTCGTCATGCTCGCCGACACCGACGCCGGCAGCGTCATCACCGCGGCGCAGAGCGGCGCGCAATGGGGCTACAGCCTGCTGGCGCTGCAATTCATCCTCATCCCCATCCTTTATATCGTTCAGGAATTGACGGTGCGGCTCGGCGCGGTGACCGGCAAGGGCCATGCGGAGCTGATCAAGCAGCATTTCGGACGCGCTTGGGCCTGGGTCTCGGTGGCGACGCTGATCGTGACCTGCCTCGGCGCGCTGGTCAGCGAGCTCTCGGGCTTGGCGGGCGTCGGCAGTCTGATGGGCGTTCCGATCCCGGCGACGATGGCGCTGGTGGCGACGGCGCTGATGGCGATGGCGTTCTGGCACAGCTACATGACGGTCGAGCGCATTGCGATCGCCGTCGGCGGTTTCGAATTG
>JBEKFO010000192.1:0-7719 GCA_050013275.1 Roseiarcus sp.
CGACTCCGCGTAGAACAGACGCACGCCGCCGGCGACCTGACCCAGGTTCACCATGCCGTATTTGTTGAAAATGGGGTAGGTCACAAAATCGCCGAGCGGGCGTCCGCTGAGGCGATAATTGGCGTCGGCGTAGGCCCAGAACTTGTTGACGACGACGGCGATCTGCGGCGCGTCGAAATACCAGCCGAGCGCGCCCGCGACGAAGCCGCCGAGCGCGACGCCGAGCGCATAGACGCGCCACGTGTGCAACTTGCGCCGCTCGCCACCGAGGACGGCGGCCACGTCAAACAGCAGATCGACCCCCGCGTAGGCGACGGCGCCGACGGCGAACATCCACAAGAAGCGCAGATTCGGAGGCATATGAGCGAGGCTGGTCGCGTAGGCCAAGGAGAAGCCGACGCCGACGACGGCGCCGCGGGCCATGGCGCGCCGGTCGCGATAGGCGCTAACGAGACGCCCGAAGAAAGGCGGCGTTCCGTCGGCGCTGCCGATGAGGGTTTTGGCGAACGGAAAGGCGAGCGCGCCCGCGGCCGGCGCCGCGAGATGAGCGTAGCTCGTGACGAACGCTACGAAGTCCGGAACGCGCAGCGGCGCAGCCACGGCGAGCACGACGAGCATGAACATGCCGCCGTAGATGGCGCCCTTCACCAAGCCGGCGCGCCAATTGTCCCAGGCCGAAACGAAGCTCGGCGGCCTCGCGGTGAGCGCGTCGAGCGCAAGGCCGGTGGCGAAATAGACCAGCCCCCACAAACCGGCCTGCGCGAGCGCGGCGAACAGCGCGCCGAATGCGATCGCCGGCACGGGCGCAGCGACGTTCTGAGCGAAATTGGCCAGCAGCGGAGTCACCGCACCGAGCGCCGCGATCGCGAGCATCAGCCCGTGCAGCTTCGGCGCTCGCGCGAGGCGCCCGACCCCGACCAGCGAAAGGATTTCGAGGCCGATTTCGCTCACGCAGAAAAGAACCAGGGCGCGGCCGACGAAGACCTGGGCCTGAAACGGCGCCGCGACGCCCCCAGTCGCCAGTGCGCCCAATTCCGCCATATGCCAATCCGCGCCCAAGGCGACGCCGAGCTTGAACAGAAACGGGATCGCGACGAGGCCGATCGCCTCGATCGGGCGCAACGCCCGATAGGCGCCGGTCAACCCCGCGAGCGTTCCGCCGAGGTAGATGGCGTATCCGATCGCCGCGTCCGCGGCGTTGAAACGCAGCACGTCGGCCCAGGGCCCCGCCAATTGCCAGAAGGCGAGAGAATCGTTGCGTTGAAAGGCGAAGATCGCGAAAGCCGCCGCGTCGACGACAATCGGCCAGGCCGGCCAGACGCCGAGCAGCGCGCGGCGCCAAAGCGCCAATCCGGCCGCGCCCGCCAGACCGGCGGCGATCCAATTTTGCGCGGCTAGGGAAACGAAGATCGCGATCGCGACGCACAGCGCGCCGATCAACGCAAACGCCGGCGCCAAGCTTCGCGCACGCGTCGCCATCGCGTTCAATGTCATTGTTTTGGTCCCGCCTCGCGCATCGGGCTTTCGCCGGCGACTCATCGCGCCCCCGCGCCATGAGTCGCAGGCGGGCGCCCGAGCGTCAACCCGCCTCGAAGCGGGTTGTCGAACGCGCCGCAACGGCTTAATCTCGCCGCGGCGCCGCAAAGCGGCGCGCGGAGGTCTCGCGTGAAGCTCGCCATAGCGCTCCTGCTCGCTTCAACCGTCGCCGTCGCGGCGGCGAGCGGCGCGGAATTGCCCTCGCGCAACGCCCCGCCGCCCGCCGCGAAGGCCAAAACCTGCTCCATCGGCGGCGTCCCCGGCTTCACCCTGCCCGGCAGCGACGTCTGCGTCAGGATCGGCGGCTCCGTGAGCGCGCAGGTATCGGCCGGTTCGGTCTCGACGCAGCGCTTTTACACCACGCGATAGCGCGCCTCCGCCCGCTTCACAGCTTTCCCTCGCGAGCGACGAGGCGCTGCACAGCGCTCAGGGTTGCTTTGAGCGACGCCATGATGATGTTGGGGTCCATGCCGACGCCGTGCAAAATCCGGCCGTTCGCGTCCTGGATTTCGACATAGCAGGCGGCGGTGGCGTCGGCGCCGCGACCGACCGCGTGCTCGTGATAATCGAGGAACGAAAACTCGACGTGGAACCCGCGCTGGAGCGCGTCGACGAAGGCGTCGATCGGGCCGTTGCCGTTGCCCTCGACGGTCAGCGTCGAGCCGTCGGCGCGCCGCAGGGTCGCCGACAACTCGCGGTTATCCGGGCTGGTCGGGACGGTCTGCTGCTTGACGAGAACCAACGGGGCGTCGGTCAACAGATAGGTGCGCTGGAACAGCGCCCACAGCTCCGGCGAGGTCATTTCCTTGCCGTCGCGGTCCATGACCTCCTGCGCGATCTTGGAGAATTCGACCTGCAGCGGCCGCGGCAGATCGAGCCCGTGATCGGCGCGCAGCACGTAGGCGATGCCGCCCTTGCCGGATTGGCTGTTGATGCGGATCACCGCCTCGTAATCGCGCCCGACGTCCTTGGGATCGATCGGCAGATAGGGTACCTGGAACAATGGCGCGTTGCGCTTCTCCTGCGCGTCGAAGCCCTTCTTGATCGCGTCCTGATGCGATCCGGAAAACGCGGTATAGACGAGTTCGCCGACATAAGGATGGCGTTGATGCACCGGTAGCTGCGTACAGAATTCCGCGACCTCCTTGATCGCGTTGACGTCGTGCAAATCGAGCTCGGGATCGACGCCCTGCGTGAACAGGTTGAGCGCCATCGTCACGATGTCGACGTTGCCGGTGCGCTCGCCGTTGCCGAACAAGGTCCCCTCCACCCGGTCGGCGCCCGCCATGACAGCCAATTCCGCCGCCGCCACCGCCGTGCCGCGGTCGTTGTGCGGATGAACGGAGAGGATGACGCTTTCGCGGTCGGATATATGGCGGCCGAACCATTCGAACTGGTCGGCGTAGGTGTTCGGCGTCGCCATTTCGACCGTTGCGGGCAGATTGAGAATCAACCGCTTTTGCGGCGACGGACGCAATTCCGCCTTCACCGCTTCGCAAACTTCGAGCGCGAAATCGAGCTCGGTGCCGGTAAAGCTTTCCGGCGAGTATTCAAACATGAACTCGGTCTGCGGCGCCGCGTCGGCCAATTGCTTGACCTGCTTGGCGGCGGCGACTGCGAGTTCGCGCACGCCGGCCCGATCGGTGCGGAAGACGACCTCGCGCTGGAGGGTCGAGGTCGAATTGTAGAAATGCAGAATGACCTTCTTGGCGCCCTTCACCGCCTCGAAGGTGCGTTCGATCAGCTCAGGGCGACACTGCGTGAGCACCTGAATGGCGACGTCGTCCGGGATCTTGCCGCCCTCGATGATCGAGCGCACGAAATCGAAATCTGTCTGCGAGGCCGCGGGGAACGCGACTTCGATCTCCTTGAAGCCCATGCCGAGCAACAGAGCGAACATGCGGTTCTTGCGGTCGACGCCCATCGGCTCGATGAGCGCCTGGTTGCCGTCGCGCAAATCGACGGAACACCAAATCGGCGCCTTGGCGATGACGCGCGAAGGCCATTGGCGGTCGGACAACGCGATCGGCGCGAACGCGCGATACTTGTGGACGGGCATGTGTGTCATGGCGGACCTTTTAAGTCGGCGCTGCGGTCGCGTCGCCCTCCTCTTGGGGCCAGCGCGCGCAACGTTGCGAAACCCTGGAAAAAGCGAAATCGAGCCTAGCCTCCCGGCGCGGTCAATGCGCCGGGCGGGTAAGTCGCAAGGTCGACAGCAGGGTCTTGGACCGCGTTCGCATGCGCGCAAACAAGCAGAGGAACGCGAAAAAATCAACCGCGAATTTCGTCGCGCGTCGCGCCGCCTTCACGCGCCGGTCCGACAAAAGGCGCCACGGGCTCGGTTGCCTAGCCGGCCACTAACATGTTACCTTCATGCGGGCCTCGGGGCCCGGAATAACGTCGAGCGCGCAGCGCCGACCTTGGGAGGTTGAGAATGTTGAAGAATCTGCTTTTCGCCAGCGCCATCGTATCGGTCGCCGCCCTTGCCGCACCGAGCTATGCCGCCGACGCGCCCACCATCCCGATCATCGTCAAGGACACCACCTCGTTCTACTGGCAGATCGTCTTCGCGGGCGCGCGCCAGGCCGGCAAGGACCTCGGCGTCAATGTGCCCGAACTCGGCGCACAGTCGGAATCCGACATCAACGGCGAGATTTCGATCCTCGAAAACGCCGTCGCCGAAAAGCCGGCCGCGGTCGTCATCGCGCCGACCGAGTTCAAGGCGCTCGGCAAGCCGATCGACGAAGCGGCTAAGAAAGTGCCGATCATCGGCATCGATTCGGCGGCGGATTCGAAGGCCTTCACCTCGTTCCTGACCACCGACAACGTCCAGGGCGGGCGCATCGCCGCCGACGGCATGGCCGCGGCGATCAAGGCGAAATATGGCAAGGCCGAAGGCGAAGTCGCCCTCATCACGCATCTGCCCGGCGTCGGATCGCTCGAGGCGCGGAACAAGGGCTACAAGGAAGAGCTCGCGGCCAAATATCCCGACCTGAAGCTGGTGGCGGACAAGGTCTCGGACGGCAATGCCACGACCGGCCTCAACATCATGACTGACCTCATCACCGCCGACCCGAACCTGCGCGGCGTATTCGCCGACAATCTCATCCAGTGTCAGGGCGCGAGCCAAGCGATCGCCGAGAACAAGAAGGGCGACACGATCAAGCTCGTGTGCTTCGACGCCGATGACAAACTGATCGGCTACCTCAAGGACGGCACGATCGCCGCTCTGCTGCTGCAAGACCCCTATCGAATGGGCTACGACGGCATCAAGACGGCGCTCGCCGCCTCCAAGGGTGAGAAAGTCCAGGCCTTCGTCGACACCGGCGCCAATCTCGTCACCAAAGCCAACATGGACGGCGAAAAGGAGCACGCGCTGCTCTTCCCCAAAGTGAAGTGATCGAATCAACCCGCAGCCCGCCGTCATTCGCCGCTCGCGGCCGACGGCGGGCTTGTTTCGATGGATGAGGCGGCCCGGGGCGCCTCATCCCATCCCAATTCGTTCCTTTCCAGCAAGGCGCAAGAAGCGCGCGTGTGGTCCCGACGACCGCCTGCTTTCCCCGCGAATCGCTTGCGCGGTGATGCACCGGAGTGGATGATACGCTAAACGTCTTGCCCGTCGGGTGAATCGCCAGATGTCCATGCCCGCCCAAACCTCGCCGCCCCCCGCCGCGACCGGCGCGCCGCTCCTCGCTTTGCACAAGCTCGACAAACGCTTCGGCGGCACCCATGCGCTCAAGGCGGTCGACCTGGCGTTCGAAGAGGGCGAAATTCACGCGATCGTCGGCGAGAACGGCGCCGGCAAGTCGACGCTGATCAAGCTGCTGACCGGCGTCTATCCCCGGACCTCGGGCGAAGTCTATTGGCGCGGCGCGCCGGTTCCGCTGGTCAATCCTCACGAAGCGATCACGCTCGGCATTAACGCCGTCCACCAAGAGGTGGTGCTCTGCGGGCACCTGACCGTGGCGAGCAATATCTTCCTCGGCGACGAAATGACGCGGGGGGGCCTGCTCAATCACAAAGCGATGCTGCGCGAGGCGCAGAAGCTGCTCGACGAACTCGGCTTCGATCTACCCGCCGGCGCGATCCTGTCCTCGCTCACCATCGGCCAGCAGCAATTGGTGGCGACCGCCCGCGCCGAACGGCGCGGCGCCAAATTCCTGATCTTCGACGAACCGACCGCCTATCTCACGCGCCAGGAAACCGCCGCCCTGTTCAAGCTGATCCGCCGCCTCAAGGCGAACGGCGTCACCATCGTCTACATCAGCCATCGCCTCGAAGAAGTGTTCGAGCTGTGCGATCGCGTGTCTATCCTGCGCGACGGCGCGCTGGTGGGCACGCGGCGCGTCAGCGAAACCAACGAGGCCGACCTCATCGCGCTGATGATCAACCGCACCATTGAGCAGATCTACCACAAGGACAAAGTCCCGCTCGGCGCGACGATTCTCCAAACCGAAAAGCTTTCCGGCAACGGCTTCCGCGACGTTTCGATCAGCGTGCGCGAAGGTGAAATCGTCGGTCTCTATGGCTTGATCGGCGCGGGGCGAAGCGAATTCGTCCAGAGCCTGTTCGGACGCTTTCCCGCAACGAGCGGCAAGATTCTCTGGAATGGCGCCGAGGTCGCGATCCGCAACGAACGCGCGGCGATGAACCTCGGCATTGCGCTGGCCCCGGAAAGCCGTCGCGATCAAGGCTTGTGCCTCAATCTCGGCCTCGGGCTCAACATCAATCTGCCGATTTACCGGCGGCTCGCCATCGGGCCGCTGATCAATCTGGCCAAGGAAGCGAGTTCAGCCGACAAGCAAATTCGCGACGTGCAGATCAAGACCGCCTCGCGCGCGGCGCTGGTGTCCAGCCTTTCGGGCGGCAATCAACAGAAGGTCGTGATCGGCAAGTGGCTCAACCATGGGGCCAAGCTCTTCATCTTCGACGAGCCGACCGTCGGCGTCGACGTCGGCACGAAGGCGGAGATCTATCGCCTGCTCGCCTCGCTGCTGCGGCAAGGCGCGGGCGTCGTCATGATCTCGTCCTACCTTCCCGAAGTTTACGAACTGGCCGATACGCTGCACGTGTTTCGACGCGGCGGGATCGCAGCCAGCCATGGGTACAAGGACGCGTCGCACGAAACGATCTTGACGGAAGCGATCGGCGTTTGATTCGAAAATGGGGGCGTTGCGGGGATGAGCGATCAACTGGTCTCGAAGGCGCGCCGGAACGGCGGGGGGCTCAACATCCTGCTGGGGCTGACGTTGCTCCTCCTTCTCATAGCGATGTGGGTCGCGCTGTCCGTCGAGACCACGACGTTCTGGAGCGCCAACAATATCGCCAATCTGTTGCGCCAGGGCGCGATGATCGCCATTCTCGCGATCGGCGAGACTTTCGTAATCATCACCGGCGGCATCGACCTCTCCGTCGGCGCGGTCGCGGGCTTCACCAGTATGGTCGTCGCCCTGCTGCTGACAAACGTCGATTGGCTCGGCGCTCATGGCTTCGGCTTTTTTGCGACGATCCCGGGCGCCGTGATCGCAACGCTGCTCGTCGGCATCTTCATCGGCGCCTTCCACGCCTTCGGCGTCGTGCAGATGGGCCTGCCGCCGTTCATCATGACGCTGGCGACGATGTATTCACTGCGCGGCATCGGCCTGCTGATCACCAACGGCGCGACGATCTCGATCACCAACGACGCCTTCACCGGCTTCTCGCGCGCGAGTTTCCTCGGCTTTCCCTGGACCGACGGTTCGTGGTTCGAAATTCCGATGCTGTTCTGGATGGTGATTCTCGTCGCCGTCCCTGCTTACCTCTTGCTCAATCAGAGCCGCTGGGGGCGTTATCTCTTCGCCATCGGCTCCAATTCGGAGGCGGCGCGGCTCTCCGGCGTCAACGTCAAGGCGATGATCTATCTCGCCTACATCATTTCGGCCACGTTCGCCGCCTTCGTCGGCGTGCTGCTCGCCATGCGCATCGGCATCGGCAACCCGACGCAGGCCGAGGGCTGGGAATTGCAGGCGATCGCCTCCTCGGTGATTGGCGGCACCAGTCTGTTCGGCGCGCTGGGCTCGGTGCACGGGCCGCTGATCGGCTCGTTCATCCTGACGACGATCAATAACGGCGCCAATCTGCTCAACCTCAACCCGTTCTGGCAGCGCATCATCACCGGCGCGCTGATCATCATCGTCGTCTATT
>JBEKFO010000193.1:0-7702 GCA_050013275.1 Roseiarcus sp.
AGGCCGCTCGCTTCCTCGGCGCCGATCGACTTGCCCGTCGTGACGAGGCGCACGGCGGTTGCGAAATCCGTTCGACGCATCAGCCGCTGCGTGCCGCCGGCGCCCGGCGCGAGCCCCAATTTCACTTCGGGAAAGCCGAGCCTGGTCGCCGCATCGGCGACGCGAAGCCGGCACGCGAGCGCGAGTTCGAGGCCGCCCCCCAACACGTTGCCGAACAGCGCGGCCGCCGTCGGCTTGGTGCAAGCGTCGATCGCCGCTACGACTTCGGGCAAGAACGGCGGTTCAGGCGCTCGATCCATCTCGCCGATGTCCGCCCCGGCCGCGAAGGTGTGGCCCGCTGCCGACAGAACCACGCCCTTGACTGCCGGATCGCGTTCCAGTGCCGCGAACGCGGCGAGAAGAGCCCGCTTCACCGGCGTCGACAGCGCGTTGACCGGCGGGTTGTCGATGGCGACGACCGCAATGGCGCCTTCGCGACGCGTGGTTACAACTGCGTTCATTGGGATGCTCCTCGCCATTGGCGCCGGTCGGAGTGACAATTTCGTCTCAAAGCGTCATCGCCAGTCGCGTCGCCTGATCGATGGCGCGCATCGCATCGAGTTCCACGGCCCTATCGGCGCCGCCGATCAAATGAACCGGAACAGTGGGCGCGAGCGCTTGCAGCTGTCCATGCAGGCCGCGCTCGGACTCCTGGCCCGCGCAGACGATGACCGTATCGACCTCCAGCAAACGCGCTTCGCCGTCGACCAGAATATGTAGCCCTGCGTCGTCGACGCGCTTGTAACTGACGCCTCCGACCATATTCACCCCGAGGCGCGTCAGCCTGTCGCGGCGGATCCATCCGGTGGACGGGGAAAGCCCGGCGCCGAAACGACCGGTCTTGCGCTGCAGCAACGTCACTTCGTGACGCGCCGGCGTCGCCGGAAGCGGCGCCGCCAGCCCGCCTGCCGCGCGAACGTCGAGATCGAGTCCATACTCCGCCGCAAATTCATCGACGGTCGGCGGCATGTGCGGCGCGCCGCCGAGCAGGAACTCGGCGACGTCAAAACCGATTCCCCCGGCCCCGATGATCGCGACGCGTCGACCAACGGGCCGCTGGCCGGACAGCGCTTGCGCATAGTCGAGCACCTTGGCGTGATCGATGCCGGGCGCCGCCGGACGCCGTGGCCGCGCGCCTGTGGCGATCACCACTTCGTCGTAGTCGCCGGCGGTCAACTCGGCGGCCATCGGCGCGCGGCCGAGACGCACATCGACTCGCTCCGCCTCCAAACGATGCTTGAAGTAGCGCAGCATTTCGTCGAACTCGGTCTTGCCGGGGATGTTGCGCGCCAACAACAACTGGCCGCCGAGCCGGTCCGAGGCTTCGAACAGCGAGACGTGGTGGCCGCGCTCCGAGGCGCTGAAGGCGAAATTCATTCCCGCCGCGCCGCCGCCGACGACCGCAATATGCTTTAGCCGTGCGGGCGTCCGCGGTTGGAATTCGATCTCGCGTCCCGCCCGCGGGTTCACGAGGCATGTCGCCGCGAGGCCAAGGAAGATGCGATCCAGACAGCCCTGGTTGCAGGCAATGCAGGTGTTGATCGACCGCGAGCGGCCTTGCCGCGCCTTGCGCACGAAGTGCGGGTCGGCAAG
This sequence comes from Roseiarcus sp., assembly GCA_050013275.1. Classification (GTDB taxonomy): domain Bacteria; phylum Pseudomonadota; class Alphaproteobacteria; order Rhizobiales; family Beijerinckiaceae; genus Roseiarcus. The sequence goes on from JBEKFO010000193.1 coordinate 1,633, forward strand.
CAGCGGCCGCGCCATGGAGACGAGATCGGCGTCGCCGGCCGCAAGCAGATCCTCGGCGACCTGCGGGTCGTTGATGCGATTGGAGGCCATGACCGGAATGGACACCGCCTGTCTTACGCGCCGCACCGCGTAGGCCCAGCCGGCGCGCGGGGCCACGTGCGCGATCGTCGGCACCTTCGACTCGTGCCAGCCGACGCCGGTGTTGAGGATGTCGCAACCCGCCTGTTGCAAGAGCCGCGCAAAGGCGACGGTCTCGTCGCCGGTCATGCCGCCTGCCACCAGGTCCAACACCGACATTCGATAGATGATGGGAAAATCGTCGCCGACCTGCGCGCGAACCGCGCGCACGATCTCCAACGGGAATCGCACGCGTCCGGCAAAATCGCCGCCGAACTCGTCCCTGCGATCGTTGGTGACGGGCGCGGTGAACTGGTTGATCAGGTAGCCTTCCGAGCCCATGATCTCCACGGCGTGGTAGCCCAATTGGCGAGCCTTTTCGGCGGCGCGAGCATGGTCGGCGATGGTCCGCCATACTTCCCAGGTCGTCAGCGCCCGAGGCGCGTGTCGATTGATGCGGCTCCTGATCGCCGACGGCCCCACGCAGCCCTCGAATCGGCCGTAGCGACCGGTGTGGAGGATTTGGAGGCATATCCGGGTCGAACTGCCCGCGACCGATTCGACGATTGCGCGGTGCCATGCCGTGTCGGCGTCGTCCGACAACGTCATCGTCCCCTTCTCGAAACGCCCCTCGTCGTTGGGAGCGACCCCGCCGGTGACGATCATGCCGACTTCGCCTTCGACGCGGGCCCGGTAAAAGGCGCCGATACGTTCGGCGGCTCGGTCGAGCAATTCCAGACGCATGTGCATCGCGCCCATGACCACGCGATTGGGCAGCGCGCCGCCTCGCAACGCCAGTGGCGACAACAAGCGGGCGAACGGCTGAGAAGTCTGCGACGCCTCATCGGCTATAGACATATCCGCCTCGGTGGTGGTCGGCGGCGCGCCGCGCGCCGCGGCCCCCGAGCGTCGCTTGCAACGACTGGATCACGCCCGCATTTCCGTTCATGACGCCCAATTCCTAACGCGCGCGCCGACGGAAATCGGGCTTGCGCTTTTCCTTGAAGGCGCGGACCCCTTCCTTGGACTCTTCGGTGTCGTAGTAGAGACTGAGCGCCATCATTCCCAAACCGTCGATGCCGCGAATGCTCTCGGTGTCGGCGTTGAACGATCGTTTGGCGATCGCGATCGCGGTCGGGCTGCGCTCCAGCAGATCCGCGCACCACCGATCAACCTCGGCGTCGAGCCCAGCGTCGGGAACGACGGCGTTGACGAGTCCCATCTCCAGCGCCTCTTTGGCGGTGTAGCGCCGACACAGGTACCAGATCTCCCTCGCGCGTTTTTCGCCGACGAGGCGGGTCAGGTAAGCCGTTCCGAACCCCGGCGCCACGGACCCCACCTTCGGGCCGGCTTGTCCGAACTGAGCGCTTTCCGAAGCGATCGTCAGATCGCAAAGCGTCGCCAAGACGTTGCCGCCGCCGATCGCGAATCCGTTGACGCGCGCAATAACGGGCTTCGGCACGTCGCGGATGAGACTGTGCAGGTCTTCGATGGGCACGCCGACGATGCCTCGCCCATCATATTTGCCCTCGTGAGCGCTCTGGTCGCCGCCGGTGCAGAACGCCTTGTTTCCGGCGCCGGTCAACACGATGACGCCGATGTCGCGATTGCTCCCTGCGCGTTGAAATGCGGCGATGAGTTCCTCCACCGTCCGCGATCGGAAGGCGTTGTACTTCTCCGGGCGGTTGATAGTGACCCGGGCGACGCCATTGCGCTCCTCGTAAAGGATGTCTTCAAACGGCCGACTCATATGGGCTCCCCACACTGCTGTTAATGTCGCCTCGCTATGCCGAAATGACGCCCAACATGCGCCGCACTAGGCAAAAGACATAGTTGTGGAGAGAATCGTCTTGCATTGATTGCCAAGTGCAACGTATACATATCAAAATCATGTGACAAATGTCCAGATTGTTGCTGGTTATTACATACATTGCATTGCTGATGGATGGGGATGAACGGATGAGGCCGCTCGAGGGAATTCGCGTATTGGATTTCAGCACTCTGTTGCCTGGCCCGATGGCCACCTTGATACTTGCCGAGGCAGGCGCGGAAGTGATCAAAATCGAGCGCCCGGCGATCGGCGACGAAGCGCGCGCCTATGAACCGCGCGTCGGTCGCGACAGCTTGGTGTTCGCGCAGCTCAACCGAGGAAAGCGCAGCATCACGATCGATCTCAAGGCGAAGGGAGCGGTGGAGCGGCTGAAGCCGCTCATCGTCAGCGCCGACGTCCTGATCGAGCAGTTCCGTCCCGGCGTGATGGAGCGGCTCGGCCTCGACTATGAGGCGCTGCGGGTCATCAATCCGAAACTGATCTACTGTTCGCTCTCCGGCTACGGACGCACGGGTCCAAAGGCGGGCAAGGCGGCGCACGATCTGAACTATGTCGCCGAAAGCGGCATGTTGTCGTTGACGCCGCGAGAGGGGATGGCGCCGACGCTGCCGGCGACGCTGATCGCGGACATCGGCGGCGGCGCCTTTCCGGCGGTCATCAACATCCTCTTGGGGCTGCAAGGGCGCATCGCCACCGGCAAGGGTTGCCACATCGACCTGTCGATGAACGACAACGTGCTGCCGTTCCTGTATTGGGCGATCGGCGAGGGCCTGGGGCTGCAACGCTGGCCGCGGCCGGGCCAGGAGAAGGTCACCGGCGGCTCTGCGCGCTACAACCTCTACCGCACCTCCGACGATCGCTACATTGCGGCGGCCCCGTTGGAGCAACGGTTCTGGGAGGAGTTCTGTAACGTCATCGGTCTGCCAGAGACGTTGCGCGACGACTCGCGGGACCCCGCGGCGACCATGGTGGGCGTGGCCGCGGCGATCGGCGTCGAGACAGCCGAGCATTGGCGGCGTGCGTTCGACGGCGTCGACGCTTGCGTCAGCGTGGTCGCAACGTTGGAAGAGGCCCTCAACGACCCGCATTATCGTGCGCGCGGCGCCTTCGCCTACTGCGTCGCCGCAGGCGGCCGAGCCATGCCTGCCGTTCCGATCCCGGTGGATGCGACGTTTCGTCTGGATCCGGGCGCCTGCGGCTATCCCGAACTGGGCGAGGCCAACGCGCTGCTCAGCGCCGAGGACCCGTAGCGGGAGGGGCGGGGCGCCTTCGCGCGTCCCGGCTTTCGCAGATGGCGGATCTGAGACGGCCGTCGCGGCGGAGCGCCGTGCCGTCGCTGCGTCTGCGTGCGTGGCGATTGATCGGAATTCGCTATGCGCGAAGCGCCGCGCGCCGCAGCGGCGATCCGTCGCGTTGGTCGGCGCGCCGTGCATCGGACTAACGGCCCCTGTAGGCAGGCTTGCGCTTGGCCAAAAAGGCGTTGAGCGCTTCCCATGCGTCATCCGTTCGAGTCAGTTGCGCGAGCTCCTGCGTTTCCAACTCCAATTGCGTCTCCATCGGCGTGCAATGCACGCCATGCATTAGCCGGCGAATAGCGCCGTAAGCGCGAGTGGGCCCTTGCGCCCAGCGTTGCGCGATCGCTTCGGCGGCGGCGAGAACCTGCGCCTGCGGCACGACTTGATCGACGAGGCCGATGCGCTCGGCGGTCGCGGCGTCGAGTTGCTCGTGCAGCAAGTGAAAACGCCGCGCCCTCGCCAGCCCGATACGCCGCGCAAGGTTGATCGTGCCGCCGATGTCGGGGCAGTAGCCGATGCTCGCGTAGGCCGCGACGAATCGCGCGCTTTCGGCCGCGACGACGATATCGCAACCCGACAGGATCGAAACGGCTCCTCCCGCCGCCACACCCTGGACCGCTACGACCGACGGCGCTTCCATGCGATGCAGTCGCGCCAGACAACCGTTCAGAATCAGATTCACGCGTCGAATGTAGGTGGATAGGTCCTGTCGGTCCGCAACGAACTCGCGGACGTTTCCTCCGACGCTGAACCTGGGTCCGCGAGCGCTGATCAAAACCGCGCGGACGTCCTGTCGATCGGCGCATTCAAGCGTGACGCGATCCAAAGCAGCGATCGCCTCGTCGCCGATCGGATTGCCTTCGTCAGGCCGGTCGAGCACAATTCGGGCGATGCCGGCCTCTACGGTCAGGCGAATCGGGCTGTCGTCGTTCATTCGCTCTCCCCAAGACTTGGCCGCGGAAACGCGGCCGACCGCTACGTCTTCATGCCCGGCATGTTCAGCGACGCGGTGTTCCCGCCGTCAACCGCCAGCGCCTGGCCGGTGACGTAGCTGGCGTCGTCGCTCGCCAGGAACGCGATCGCCGCCGCCAGCTCCTCGGGGCGCCCGGACCGACGCAGCTCGCAACGCGATCCGAGCTTGGCCTCCTTGCCGTTGGCGCGCGCGTAGTCGAACCAGTGCTGGGTGAGGCCGGTCTCGACCAATCCGGGGCACACCGCGTTGACGCGGATGCCCCATTGCGCCAGATCGCAGGCCGAGGTCTGCGTGAAGTTGATGACGCCCGCCTTCGAGGCGCTGTAGGCATTGCCGCCCGCCCCGGAGCGCATGCCGGCGATCGAGGCGGTATTGACGATGGCGCCGCGGCCTGCTTCGCGCATCGGACGGGCGGCGTATTTCGTGAAGATCACGGCGCCATAGAGGTTGACGGCGATCACGGTGCGCCATTCCTCCAAGTCCTGGTCTGTGGCCAAGCGATCATAGCCACCCAGAACGCCGGCGTTGTTGCACAGCACGTCGACTTTGCCGAAGCGCGCTAGGGCGGCGGCGACGCAGCCCTCGACGGCGGATTCATCGGCGACGTCGAGCGCGGCGACCGATACGCGGGCCGGATCGCCAAGGCTGCCGGCTGCCGTCTGAAGGCTCGCGGCGTTGCGGTCGACAAGAACGACGAAGGCGCCCTCGGACAAGAATCTTCGCACGGTCGCCAAGCCGATGCCGCTCGCCGCGCCGGTGACGATCGCCACTCGATCCTTGAACCGCATCGTAACGCCCTCCCTAAGCGCCGCGCCGGATTGCAGGGGTTTGCGTGCTCCCCCGACCTTTGTCCGCAGTCATCATATGTTCGACTGAACGAACATTCAATCGGTTTTCTGACGGCGTTGCGGCGCGCCGGGAATTCGCCAATGCGATGGATTTCATTGCAGCGCCTGCGTAGCCGCGTCGCCTTCGGTTCTCCATCGACCGATGCGGCGCAGTTCCCTCGCGCCCTTGGGGGTCACGACCGCGCGAAGATTCAGCGACAGGCCCCGTTCCAAGTACTCGTCGAGGCTCATCCGCGGCGCGAAGTACCAGGCCTTCAGCGTCCACGTATGGCAGAACATCACCAGCTGGTAGGTGAAAAGGTCGACGTCCGTTTCCGGTTTGAACAGCCCGCCATCGATGCAATCCCGGATGCACTTGCCGAGCAGCTCGTTGGTGTTGGTTTCCAGCTGCTTGATCAAGTCGCGTCGCTCCTTGCGCAAACACGCCGTGTTTCGGTACGCGAGGACAGTGGCGTACGCCGGGGAGCCTTGAACCCGGCAATACGTGCTCACCGCGATCCAGAAGCGATTCAAGGGATGCGGTTCGCGCTCGATCGCTTTGGGAATGCCGATCTCATAGCAGCGCAAGCCCTCGACAAGCGCCATCAAGAGCAGGTCTTCCTTGTCGCCGACGTATTGGTAGATCAAACCGACGCTGACTTTCGCTCGCTTGGCGACGTCGCGAATGGTGGCGGGATGGAAGCCGAGCTTGCGAAAGGCGTGAATCGCGGCGGCGGTAATCTGGCGTCGTCGGCGCTCCAAGAGCACGGGGTCGTCGACAGAGGTCTTGATGTCGCTCAACATCGCGGTCGCCGAGCGATCTCTCGGGGCGGACTTCTTTCGAGGCATTACGGGCCTACCCTGGCTTGAAGCAAGACTTCCATTCGATACCGAAGTCGCCGCGGCGCTAAGCGGCGTCGGCCGACGATATCCTCTCGCGCGTGACTTCGGCGTCGGTCCGAGCGGGCGGCGAAGACGGCGCCACGACGCACATTCGCAGTTCAACAATCACAACGCCGACATTCCG
>JBEKFO010000194.1:0-7691 GCA_050013275.1 Roseiarcus sp.
GCCATTGCGCGAAGCGGCGCAGCGGCGTCACCATGAGCGAGACGAGGGTGAGGCGCACCGCCCAGTCGCCGGTGCGATGGATCATCTCGGTGATCGGCTTGGGGTCGAGCAAGCCCGTCGCCGCCTGGAACGCGATCCAGCCGGCCGGCGCGAACAACAGCACGAACACGATCGCTTTCAGAGGCGAAAAGCGTCCGTTGCGCTCGTTCCAGGGGGCTTTCAACCTCAGCATGGCGACGACCCTATCGTTCGACGGCGGCTTTTCAAGCCTCCCGAGCGATACGCGCGGCGGGGCGCGTTTGTTTCACCTGGAAGGCGAGATTCGCCCGGCTCGAGGCGCGCCGTCGAGCGCGCAGGGGCCGACCTCGGCGCCATTAAGTGTTTGCTAAGCCGAATGAATTAGTTTGGCCGCGCTCAGAACGCGAACAGCGCATCCTCACGACTTCTCGAACACGGCGCCGCTCGCGACAGAATCTGTCAAGCGGCTCGACTTAGGCGATCGGCAGTGGCAGTTCCCCGACAGCATGGCGAGTTTCTGAACACACACAACGCAGCCGTGGATCGATACGCCGCCTGGGTGAAGCGGCTGCGCGCGGGAAAGTCGGTCCCCAGCCTGCCGTTCGACGCGCATGATCCCCTGGCCCAGCTCGGCCACGAACTCCTGTTGCTCGCCGACAGTTTGAGCCGCCGAGAGGCCGAGCTTCGGCGGCTGTTCGGACTGGTCCAAACCGTCGAGCAAGGCATTTCGCTGGAAGACGTCCTGAATCGCATTTTCGACAGCTTTTCCGGTCTCATCCCTTACGATCGCATCGGTTGCGCGTTTCTCTCGGCCGACGGCGCTCGGCTGACGGCGCACTGGGCGCGTTCGAATCTCGGTCCGGCGCAAGTTCCGGCGGGGTTCTCTCAACCCATCGCCGGCAGCAGTCTCGAGCGAATTCTGCAAACCAACCAGCCGCGGATCATCAACGATCTCGAAGCCTACCTGAGAGACAAGCCGCACTCCGAAGGCACCCGTCGGATCGTCGCCGAAGGCGGCCGCTCCAGCTTCACCTGCCCACTGGTCATCAATCAACGGCCGATCGGCTTCCTGTTTTTCACCAGCCGCGAAAAGAACACCTACCGCGATTTGCATCAGGCCGTCTTTCACCAGATCGCCAATCAATTGTCGGTCGTCATCGAGAAGAGCCGCGTCTTCGAGCAGATCAACTTCGCGGCGCATCACGACGCATTGACGGGCCTTCCCAATCGCAAGCTCTTCTTCGAGCGGCTCGAGCAGGGACTCGAGCGCATCCAGCCCGGAGAACGGCTGGCGGTGCTCTATCTCGACCTCGATCGCTTCAAGCGGGTCAACGATACGCTCGGGCATCCGATCGGCGACCAGTTGCTCAAAGGCGTGGCGGAGCGGCTGCGCGGCTGCGCGGGAAGCGCCGCCACGATCGCGCGCCTCGGCGGCGACGAATTCGCCGTCATTGCGCCGTCGCTCGCGTCGCCCTCGCAGGCCGCGGCGCTCGCCGCCGAGATCGGCGAGGCGATCCGCCCGCCGTTTCGTTTCGACGGCCATGAAGTGGCGATCGAGGCCAGCGTCGGCATTTCCCTCGCTCCCAGTCATGCCAGAGCGAGCGACGAATTGCTGAAAATGGCCGACGTGGCGCTCTATGAAGCTAAGGCTCATGGGCGCGGCTCCTATTGCTTCTTCGAAGCGGACATGAACCAACGCGCGCGCGCTCGCATCGAATTGGAGCGGGATCTGCGCCGAGCGCTCGCCAACGGCGAATTCGAGCTGCATTATCAGCCGATCGTCAATCTTCAGGATCACAAGATCGTCGCCTTCGAGGCCCTTGTGCGCTGGCGCCATCCCGAGCGCGGGCTTATCCATCCGGCCAAATTCATCCCGGTCGCCGAGGACATGGGCCTGATCGTCGACTTGGGCGAATGGGTGTTGCGAACGGCCTGCGCCGAGGCGGCCAAATGGCCGGACGACATTCGCGTCGCGGTCAATGTTTCGACGATTCAGCTGTCCGACAAGAATCTGGTCGCCGCGGTCATCGACGCCACCCGCGCGGCGGGCATACGCCCCGGCAGGCTGGAGATCGAAATCACGGAGTCGGTCTTCATCGAAGACACCTCGGCGAATCTCGCCACTTTGAAAGAGCTGCTCGACTTCGGTGTCACCACCGCGATCGACGATTTCGGCACGGGGTTCTCCTCGCTCAGCTACCTCCAAAGTTTCTCGTTCGGCCGGATCAAGATCGATCGCGCCTTCATTATCGGGCTGCCCGACAAGAAGGAGTCGACCGCCATCGTACGCGCCGTTTCGCAGCTCGCGCGAAACCTCGACATTCGGGTGACCGCCGAAGGCGTCGAAACGGAACAGCAGTTGAAGCATGTCCGGAACCTCGGTTGCACCGAGATTCAGGGATACCTGTTCAGCCCGCCGCGGCCGGCCGCCGATCTGCATAAGCTCTTTGCGCGGCCCGCCGTCGAGACGCGCGGGGCGGCGGCGGGCGCTCGACGACGCTTGGCGGGCTCCGGCGAGGCCCGGCGCCGCGGAATCGAAGCCTCGCTCTGAAGCTCCGCCCGGCGCACGCCGGTTTTCTGCAGCCGCCCGCCCCGTCAGCTCACGCCGAGCTTGCGCTGCAAGTTCGTCGACGAGGTCGTGTACTGGAACAGCAGCTTCTTGTCGGGATAGACGTAGCGGTGCGCCTTCTGCGCGGCGAGCGCGACTTCGTGGAAGCCCGACAGGATCAGCTTCAGTTTGCCGGGATACGTGATGATGTCGCCGACAGCGAAAATGCCGGGGACGTTGGTTTCGAATTTCTCGGTGTCGACCGGAATGAGGTTCTCGTGCAGGTTGAGGCCCCATTCGCCGATCGGCCCGAGCTTCATCGTCAGGCCGTAGAACGCGAGGAGATCGTCGCATGCGACGTCGAACGTCGCCTGGTCGCCGCCGCGCACCGTGACTGCGCTCAATTGGCCGTCGGCGCCTTTGAGGCCGGTGAGCTGGGCGATGACGAGGTCCATCTTCTTTTCCGCCACCAGCGCGCGCATGGCGTTGACCGAATGCGGCGCGGCGCGAAAATCGTCGCGCCGGTGGACCAGCGTGATCCGGCTGGCGACGGGCTGGAGGTTGAGCACCCAGTCGAGCGCCGAATCCCCGCCGCCCGCGATCAAGACGTGGCGGCCGCGGAAATGGTCCATCTTGCGCACGGAATAGAAGACGCTCTTGCCCTCGTAGGCCTCGACGCCCGGCGTCGGCGGACGCTTGGGCTGGAACGAGCCGCCGCCCGCCGCGATCACTACGACCTTGGCCTCGATGACCGTGCCGGCGTCGGTGGCGACGCGGAACAAGGGATGCTCCGGCGTGCCAAGCGATTCGAGCTTCTCGACCATTTCGCCCAAGTGGAAGGTCGGCGCGAAGGGGTGGATCTGCTGGCTCAGGTTGTCGACCAGCCCCTGCCCGGTGATCACGGGATAGCCGGGAATGTCGTAAATCGGCTTTTCCGGATAGAGTTCGGCGCACTGGCCGCCGATCTTGGGCAGAATGTCGATCAGATGGGCCTTGATGTCGAGCAGGCCCAATTCGAACACCGCGAACAGCCCGACCGGCCCGGCGCCGACGATGATCGCGTCCGTCTGGATGACTTCGCTCATCGGCGTCACCCCTGCCTGGCCGGGGTCGTCACGACGAGGCCGTCGAGCGCCTCGCTGACCTTGATCTGGCAAGAGAGGCGCGAATTCGGCCGTACGTCGGCGGCGAAATCGAGCATGTCTTCTTCCATTTGCGAGGGCTTGCCGACGACCTCGGTCCATTCCGGCGCGACATAGACATGGCAGGTCGCGCAGGCGCAGGCGCCGCCGCATTCGGCTTCGATGCCGGGAATGCTGTTGCGCAGCGCCGTCTCCATCACCGTCGAGCCCACCTGGGCTTCGACCGTGCGCGACGCGCCGGATGCGTCAATGAATGTCACTTTTGTCATCGGGACAGGGACTTCCTTATCTCTTTCGAACGCCAACACGCCGCGCGCCGACGAGGACGCGGTCGTTCGGCCTCGTTCGCGCGCGCCTTCATAAAGCGCGCCGTCGGACAACGGAAGCGGGTTTTCGCGATCCGGGTGGTTTAGAACCGCGCCAAAGAGCCGCAGCGCAAGTTCAGCCGCGCAGCCTTGCAATAGCGGCTCGGGCCCCGGCGATGGCCCCGGCGAGCGCCGCGACAGCCCGGTCGATTTCCGGTTTTTCGGCTTTTCCGCATTCAAGCGACGTTTCCAACGCCTGCGAGGCCCGCGCGACTTCCCAGGCTCCGACGGCGAGCGCCGATCCGCGCAGCATATGCGCGGCGTCGGCGCGCCGGCGGCGCGGCGCGTCCTCTGCCGACAGTTGCGCCAGCAAGCTCGTCGATTGGCGGTCGAAAAGGCCGAGCAGCTCCTCCTCCAGAGCGCAATCGTTGTCGGTCTGGCGGGCCAAGTGGACCAGGTCGATTGCGGGCTCGCTCATGGACAAGTCGTTCAAACCGGGAAGAGCGCGGCGAGCCGGGCTATCGCCCCGCGACGCGAGGGTTGCGGACATGGCCATCTCCTAATGTGCGGAAGTCCCTGACTTTTCCACCGAATTCCGCCAGAATTGGCATAGGACGCCCATTTTCGCCGCCAAGGTTGCTCGAATATGGTGACCCAAACGTTAACGACGTTTGAAAGATACGATTCTCTAGATGTTTCAATCTCGCGTCGCGACCTGTAGACTGACATTAGTTAACGTTCCCGCGCGCCGCGACGCGAGGCCAGATGCGGCGGGCGTGCAGGGAGCACATCGCGACGGACCATGGGCAATCGCGACGGATCGAACGAGGCGGACACTATGGCGCAGAAACAAACGGCTCAGGACGCGGTTTCCGCGGCGATGTCGGCTATCGAAGACGCTTTGAATTTGTCTGGCGGCGAGAATCACGCCGGCGGCGCGGAACATCCTGTCGCCGCTCCCGATTCCGGGCCCGCCCCCGCTAAGGCCTCGCCCGCCGCCCCGGCGTCGACCGCGCCCCTCAAAGCGCCTTCGGCGCAGGAGTCCGGCGAGCCGCCGTTCGCGCGTCGTCTGGCGCCGCCATCCGACGAGGCCAAACCGGCGCTTGGCGCAGCGACGCCTCCGGCCAATGACGATCGGCCGGCGATTGGCCCGATCGTTCAGGCTCTGCAATTGCGGCGTCCAAGCCAGGCGCCGTTCGTGACGGCCGCCGTCGCGGCGCTCGTGTGGTTGGCGCTGTGCGTCGCGTACGCGGTGTTGCATTATCCCACGACGGCGGGATCGGGCCTCGCGGCGGCGCGCGACTACGCTCTTCAACCGGAAACGGTCTTGCTGGCGCTGGCCGCCCTGGCGCCGGCGATCTTTTTGTTCGGGTTCGCCGCTTTGGCGCGCCGGCTGCAGGAATTGCGCCTCTCGGCGGGCTCGATCGCCCAAGTCGCGTTGCGGCTGGCGGAGCCGGAAACGATCGCGGGCGAGCAGGTCGTCACGCTTTCCCAGGCGATCCGCCGGGAAATCACCTCGATGGGCGACGGTATCGAGCGGGCGCTGGCTCGCGCCGCCGAACTGGAGACCCTCGTCCGTTCCGAGGTCTCGACGCTCGAGCGCGCGTATTCCGACAACGAACGTCGCATCCGTTCGCTGATCGCCGAGATGGCGGATCAGCGCGAGGCGATCGTCGCCAACGGCGGTCGCCTGCGCGCCGCAGTGGACGACGCGCACAAGGAGCTCGCCGCCGATCTCGAAAATATCGCGCAGACCCTGGGCGAACGCATTTCCAACGTCGGCGAGCGCGTCGCCACCTCGCTCGGCGCCTCCTCGGAGGAGATCGCCATCGCCATGGACAGCGCTGGTTCCACCGCCGTGGACCGCATCGCGGCGCAGGGCGCGCAAATGCACGAATCCTTGACCGCCCTGGGCGCCGAAGTCGCGACGCGAATCGCCGACGCCAGCAACCGAAGCGCGGACGAGATCATCGCGCGCGTCGCGGACATCGATCAGCGAGTCAAAGACAGCGGCACTCAGACCGCCGAGGCGATCCAGCTGCACGCCGAGGCCGCCGCGACCCGCCTAATCGTCGCCAGCGAATCCTTGGCGAGAGATTTCGGAGAACGAAGCGACGACCTTGTCGACCGTTTCGACTCCAGCCGTCGCGTTCTTACCGAGTCGGTGTTCGGCTACGGCGACGAGCTCGCCGCGCGGCTCGGCGAGGCGGCCGAGCGGCTGCACGAAACGATCGTCGTGCGCGGACAAGCGCTCGAGGGCGCGCTCGGCGGCACGAGCGAGCGGCTGGCCGCCACCCTGAGCGCGGCAACCGACGACGCGCGCGCCGTCTTCGACGCCGCCGGCGCGACATGGTCGGAGCACTTCGAGGCGCGCAACGCTCAGTTGCGAGGCTTCTTCGACGAGTCCGCAGGCGCCTTGAGTGGCCAGATCGAGGAGTCCGCTCAACGCGCGGTCGAAGCGATCATCAACCAGGGCGCGACGGCGGAGGCGCGCCTTCAAGAGGTTTCGCAGGCGGCTGTGGCCCGCTGGAACGAGCAAGTCGCGCAGTCGGGCGAGAAATTCGCCTCCATCGCCGGCGAAGCCGTCGCCTCGATCGCTGTCAGCGGCGACAGCATGCACGACACGCTGGCTTCCACGATCGCGACTTTCGAAGAAACGCTCGGCTCGCGCGGCGGCGCGCTGGTGACCGCGTTGAGCGGCCAGACCCGGCAGTTGGACGAGCAACTGAATTCGCTGGCCGGCCTGGTGGGAGACGGCGGCGACAGCGTCGTCGAACGAATCGGCGCTCACGCGACGCGCCTCGGCGAGAACTTCAGCGCCCAGGTCGAAGCCATCGACTCGATCATGTCCAACCGTCAGGCCGAACTCGACACCCGCCTGGCGGACCACCGCGCGCGTTTCGAGGAAGCCTCGAACGCCCGTCTGGCGGAATTCGAGAACGCGTCCGTCGCCCATCAGACCGTCGTCGAACTCGCGCTGTCGACGCATGCAGGCGCGGTCAACGATTCGGTGCGGGAAGGACTGACGAAATTCGAAACGGCCTTCACCGAGCGCGGCAACGAGATCGCCAAGTCGCTGGAGGGCTTGCTGGAGCGGATCGACAACGGATTGGCCGCGCGCGGCAAGGCGCTGAACGAATCGCTCGCCAGGAGCACCATCGAGGCGGCCAAGACGCTGAGCGAAGGCGAGCGCGAAATCACCCAAGGGATCGGCGCCAAGTCGGCCGAAATCGAAGAATCGATGCGCGCCCGCGCCGAGGCCGTGACGGAAACGCTGTCGAACCTCTCGACGGAGATCGCCGCGACTCTGTCGGGCAAGCTCGACGACCTGACCAGCGCTCTGGGCGGCGGCGTCGATCGATTCCATGACCGGGTCGTTGCGCCTTTGCAGGCCCTTTCGACTCAATTCGACGCGACGATCGACAGCCAGGGAGCGGCAATTCACGAATCGATCGCCAACGCCGCCAACGAACTCGCCGCCCGGCTGTCCGCCCAGCAGGACGCGATCGCCTCTTGGCTGACGTCCGCAATCGAAAGTGTCGACGCGGCCTTGACCGGTCGCGGCGAAGACATCGCCGGCAGCCTCGCCGCGCGGATTGAGGAATTGCGCACGCTGATGGAGGGCCCGGGAGCGGATTTCGTCACCCAGCTCGGCCTGAGCGGCGAGCAAATCTCCAA
>JBEKFO010000195.1:0-7638 GCA_050013275.1 Roseiarcus sp.
TCAGCAGGCCGTGGCCGCCGGCGAGCAAGGTGACGAGCGTCTGCTCGACCACCGTCTCCTGGCCGAAGATCACCGCCCCGATCGCCTCGCGGGCGGCCGCGATGCGGGCCAGGCTCGCCTCGGCGGCCTTCACGACGCTGGCGTCAAAATCGGCGACGGTCATAAAATCTCCTCATGGACTTCGTGCGGCGCGACCCGCAGACTGCGTCGGTTTCCCGCTGGCGGCCGAAGGCTGCGCGGGACGCCTTGGCGAACGAATTCCCCTTCGGCGAGTCTCGCACTAGACTTGATGTTCTGGGCGTCTGAGCCGACGCGTAACACGAGGAAGGGACGTTTGCCCACAAACAAGCGCGAGATTATGGCGGAGCGAAGCGAAAGCGGCGGTGCAAATCGCACGCCCGAGGCGGCCCTTGTCGGTCTTGGCGAGGCGGCGGAGGCGCGAAAGCGCGGTCCCGCGCCGGTCCATTTATGGAATCCGCCCTATTGCGGCGAGATCGACATGCGCATCGCGGCGGACGGGACGTGGTATTATTGCGGCTCGCCGATCGGCCGGGCGCCCCTCGTGCAGCTCTTCGCTTCGATTCTGCGCAAGGACGAGGATCGCTACGTTCTCGTCACGCCGGTCGAACGCGTCGGCATCCGTGTCGACGACGCGCCGTTCCTTTGCGTCGAGATGAACGTGGAGCAGCAGGGAGGCGAGCAAGCGCTGACGTTCCGCACCAACGTCGAGGATGTCGTCACGGTCGACGCCGAACATCCCCTGCGCTTCGAGCGCGGCGCGGCCGAGGGGATCAAACCCTATGTGCGCGTGCGCGGCCGCCTATGGGCGCTGGTCAAGCGGGCGCTCTATTACGACCTGGTCGCGCTCGGCAAAGTCGAGCGGTGGCAAGATGAGGAGTGGTTCGGCGTGCGCTCATGCGCGCTATTCTTCCCGATGACCCGCGCCCGCGAGATCGACGGCCTTTGAGCATTTCCCCGCCCAGCGATTTCTCCGCCGAGGCCCTGCGCCGCCTCGCGCACGAGCGGCTGGCGCCGCGCCTCGCCGCGGACGTTTTCGCGACCGACGCCGCGCCGCGGGCCGGCGACCACGCGCTCGACGGGCACGTGCCCGATTCGGGCGCGATTGCGCGCTCCCGTCCGGCCGCGGTGATCGCGCCGATCGTGGCGCGGCCCGAGGGCCTGAGCGTGCTGCTGACGTTGCGCGCGGCGCATTTGCGCACGCATTCGGGCCAGGTCGCCTTTCCCGGCGGCAAGATCGACCATGGCGAAACGGCGCGCCAGACCGCGTTGCGCGAGGCGCATGAGGAAATCGGCCTCGAAGAGGGCTTCATCGAACCGCTGGGCTGGCTCGACCCTTATCTGACCGGCACAGGCTACCGCGTCGCGCCGCTGGTGGCGCTGATCGATCCCGCTTTCAGGCTGGCGATCAACGCCCACGAGGTGGCGGAGGTCTTCGAGGCGCCGTTCGCCTTCCTGATGGACCCCGCCAACCACCGCCTCGAGCAACGCGAATGGCGGGGGCGAATGAGAAAATTCTACGCCATGCCCTATGGCGAGCGCTATATCTGGGGCGCCACTGCCGGTATCCTACGCAATCTCTACGAGAGGCTGTTTTCCTGATGTGGCGCGCCGTCATCGAGTCGCTCTCGCTGTTCCTCGCCCCGTTCGTGCTGTTTGCGATCTATCTGGTCGTGCGGCTGCGCTATCCGCTCGCGATCGAGCACTGGACGCGCAGCCGGGTGGCGACGCTCGTCCTGATCGGCCTGGCGGCGGCGCTGATCGGAATGATCGCGCTGATCTCGGCCTCCCCGCGCAGCCAGGGCGTCTACGTGCCGGCCCATGTCGAAAACGGCGCCCTCGTGCCCGGACATTTCCAATGAGCCGCGTCCCCGCCATTCGCGATGGGCGCCTTGTCGATCGGCGCCTGCTCGACGAAGGACGACTCGCCCGCGCGCTGCACGCGCTCGACGGCCAGGGCGAGGAGACGCGCCTGGTCGGCGGCGCGGTGCGCGACCTCGCGCTGGGAGAGAAACTCGGCGATTACGATCTCGCCACCACCGCCCTGCCCCAGGTCGTGATGAAGCGCGCCCACGCCGCCGGCTTCGGCGTCGCGCCGACCGGCCTCGCGCACGGGACGGTGACGGTGATCGTCGAGGGCCAGCCAATCGAAGTGACGACGCTGCGCCGGGACGTCGCCACCGACGGGCGCCACGCGACGGTGGCGTTCGGCCGCGACTTCGAGGCCGACGCGATGCGGCGCGATTTCACCATCAACGCGCTGTCCCTGGGTCGTGACGGGATCGTGCACGATTACGCCGGTGGGCTCCCCGACCTCGCCGCGCGCCGGGTTCGTTTCATCGGCGATCCTGGTCAGCGCATCCGCGAGGATTACTTGCGCATCCTGCGTTTCTTCCGTTTCTCGGCGCGCTACAGCGACGGCGCGCTCGACGCCGAGGGCTTGAGCGCGGCGATACAGGAGCGCGAGGGTCTTGCGATTCTTTCGCGCGAGCGGGTGCGCGCCGAGCTGCTCAAGCTCCTGGCGGCGCCGCGCGCCCGCGAGGTCGTGACCGCAGTTTGCGAAGCCGGTTTGCTGAACCCGCTCCTGGCCGGGCAGACGGATGCGGCGCGGCTCGGGCGGCTGATCGCGATCGAAGCGCGCCGCGGCGGCGATCCGGACGCGCTGCTGCGCCTGGCGGCGCTCTGCGTGCGAATCGAAGAGGACGCCGAGCGCTTGCGCGAGCGTCTGCGCCTTTCCAATGCCGAATTCGAGCGGCTCGCCATCCTTGGCCAGGCCCTGCCCGGCTTGCACGGGCTGAGTTCGCCCCCGCCCTTCGGCGCGCTGCGCGTGCTGCTGTTCGAGCGCCGCCGGCGCGGGGCGTTCGACGCCTTGACGCTCGCGCACGCCGACTCCGGCGCCCCGGCCGACGACTGGCGCTTCGAGGGCGCCTATCGCTTCCTCGCTGAAGCGCCCGAGCCGACGCTGCCGATCACCGGCGCCGACATTCTCGCGCGCGGCGTTGCGCACGGCCAACGCGTCGGCGCGACGCTCAAGACGCTGCAAGCCTTATGGATTCGCGCCGGCTTTCCGCGCGAGCCGGAAGTCCTGGCGCGGCTGCTCGACGAGGCGCTGAAGAATTGAAGGGATACGCGGCCGCGCGCCGCGCGAGGGATCGGGGGACGATGATGTTGCCGACGAAATTTTGGGCGGAAATGTCGTGGCGCGACTTCCACGGCGCCGATATGAGCAAGGTCGTCGCGGTGCTGCCGGTGGCGGCGATCGAACAGCACGGGCCGCACCTGCCGGTCGGCGTCGACGCGTTCATCGCCGAAGGCTATCTGAAACGCGCCGCTGCGCGCATTCCCGCCGATCTCCCGGTCCTCTTCCTGCCGTTGCAGCAAATCGGCAAGTCGGACGAGCACGTCGAATTTCCCGGCACGTTGACGCAATCGATGGAGACGCTGACTCGCGCCTGGACGGAAATCGGCGAGAGCGTCGCGCGAACGGGCTGCCGCAAGCTGATCTTCATCAATTCGCACGGCGGCAACTCGCCGGTCATCGACGTCGTCGCGCGCGAATTGCGTCTGCGCCGGCGGATGCTCGCAGTGCACGCGTCGTGGCGGCGCCTCGGCTATCCCGAGGGCCTCTACTCCGCGCGCGAGCGCGCGCACGGCATCCACGGCGGCGACGAAGAAACCTCGCTGATGCTCGCCTTCCGGCCCGAAACGGTGCGGATGGGCGAGGCGCGCGACTTCGTCAGCGCGGCGGCCTCGATGGAGCGCGAATTCAAGCAATTGCGTGCGACGCAACCGATCGGCTTCGGCTGGATGGCGAGCGACTTGAACGAATCGGGCGCGGTCGGCGACGCCGCCAACGCTACGGTCGCCAAGGGCGAAGCCTGCGCGGAGCGCGGCGCGGACGCCTTCGTCGATCTGTTGCGCGACGTCGCGGCGTTCGACCTCGCGCGCCTCGTCGCCGGCCCGATCGGCTGACGATGGGCGCGCCCGACTTCGCTTTCGAGCGCGAGGCGATCGCCAGGGGCCATTGCCTCGTCGTCGGCGTCGACGAAGTCGGCCGCGGCCCGCTCGCCGGACCGGTCGGGGTCGGTGCCGTGATTCTCGATCCCGACGATCTGCCCGAGGGGCTCGACGATTCGAAAGCGCTGAGCGCGGAGCGGCGCGAGGCGCTGAGCGAGCTCGTCTACGCCAAGGCGCGATGCGTCTCCATCGCCTTCGCCAGCGTCGCGGAAATCGACGCTCTCAACATTCGCGGCGCCACGCTTCTGGCGATGGCGCGCGCGGTCAACGCGCTGAGTCTTCGCCCGCATTTCGCGCTCGTCGACGGCCGCGACGTTCCAGACGGCCTGTGCTGCCCGGCGCGCGCGATCGTGCGCGGCGACGCGCGCTCGGTCTCGATCGCCGCGGCCTCGATCGTCGCCAAAGTCGCGCGCGACGCATTGATGACTCGGCTCGACGCCGTCTTTCCCGGCTATGGCTTCGCGCGTCACGCCGGCTACCCCACGCCCGCGCATATCGAGGCGCTTTCGCGCCTTGGTCCGACGCCGTTCCATCGGCGCTCGTTCAGTCCGAAGCGGCTTACCGGCGAAAGCCCCAGCAATTGCCGCACGAAGGGCAAAAGTCTTTAGAAATCGTTGATTTCATGTCGATTCTTGCCCGTAAGAAATCGTACGAAAACGAGACATCGGCGCGACGCGAGGCCTAACGCGCCCTTTACCTAAAATGCGCAATATCCCGACCGTCAGCAGCGTTTGGCCTGACGTCGCGTCGAGTGGTTGCGTTCATGCGTATTTCCCGTGCCGGGGCGACCCGCCTCCCTGCCCAGCTTCAGGTCTTGCGTACTGGAAGCAGCGAGACGCGGCGCCCCGTCACGGTTTCCGCGCCGCCGCGCGACGCCATCATCGTGGGCGACTGCATCGCCGAACTCGAAAAGCTGCCCGAGGCGAGCGTCGACCTCGTGTTCGCCGATCCGCCGTACAATTTGCAGCTCGAGGGCGCGCTTTCGCGTCCCGACCAGAGCGTCGTCGACGCGGTCGACGACGATTGGGACAAGTTCGCCGATTTCGCCGCCTACGACGAATTCACCAGGGCCTGGCTCGGCGCGGCGCGCCGGGTGATGAAGCGCGACGCGACCGTCGTCGTCATCGGCTCCTACCACAACATCTTCCGCGTCGGTTCGATCCTGCAGGACCTCGGCTTCTGGATCCTCAACGACATCATTTGGCGCAAGGCCAATCCGATGCCCAACTTCCGCGGCCGTCGCTTCACCAACGCCCACGAGACGATGATCTGGGCCGCGCGCAGCGCCGACGCCAAGGCCTACACCTTCAATTACGAGGCGCTGAAGGCCGGCAACGAGGATTGCCAGGCCCGCTCCGACTGGTTCCTGCCGATCTGCACCGGCGGCGAGCGCCTCAAGGACGCCGAAGGGCGCAAGACGCATCCGACCCAAAAGCCCGAAGCGCTGCTGCAGCGCGTGCTGCTCGCCGCCTCGAACCCCGGCGATCTCGTGCTCGATCCCTTCTTCGGCTCCGGCACCACGGGCGCCGTCGCGCGCCGCCTGCGTCGCAGCTTCATAGGGCTGGAACGCGACGCCGCCTATGCCGCCGCGGCCCGCGCGCGCATCGAGGCGGTCGTTCCGGTCGAGGCCGACGCCGTCGCCGCGATCCCCAGCCGTCGCAGCGAGCCGCGCGTCGCCTTCGCCAGCGTGATCGAGGCCGGGCTGATCAAGCCGGGCGAACGGCTGGTCGATTCGAAAGGGCGGCACGCCGCCTTGGCGCGCGCCGACGGCGCGCTGACGCTCGGGCCGGCCACCGGCTCGATCCACAAGATCGGCGCGCTCGTCCAGGGCCTGCCGGCCTGCAACGGCTGGACATTCTGGCACGTCGAGCGCGCCGGAGACTTGGTCTGCATCGACGACTTTCGCGCCAGCATCCGCGCTTCGATGCGCGCCGCGGCGGAATAGCGGCGGTCGGGGCGAAGGCCCTACCGCGCGGCGTGTCATGCCGGTCTGTTTGCGGGCGGACGAGACCTTCGCCGCAACTTTTGCGCGCGCTAGGCGAGCCGTGAAATCGTAAGCCTTCGACCGGCTCGACTGCCCTAGGGGCAAACCCCGAGCGTCCCGCAGAGGACGCCGGCGACGCCTTCTTGCAACAATTGAAATCTGAAGACTCGATGCTCGCCGGGCAGAACAATCTTCGTGATGGGCTCGGCGAGAGCCATCCCGTCTTCGCTGTTGGTCAGGATGACGAGACCGTCCCCAGTGTTCGTCGACGCGATGGCGAAGGCTCTGTAGCCAGGATTATTGCCCCATTGAAAGATGAGTGTGTCCGTTTCAGTCTGCTCGATCCCCCAGCCGAGGCCCCAGCTGAGGCGAAGACCCGCGTCGACCGGAACGGCGGAGGCCAATGTGGCCTTGACCAGCTTCTTATCGGAAATGACGCCGGCAACGAAACGGCCGTAATCCGTTGCGCTCGTGTAGAGCGTCGCCGGCGCGATCGGCTCGGAGAACGTCAAGGTCTCGCCTTGGCCATTGGCGCCGCGTTGAAAGCGGCCCTCGAAGTCGGCTCGCCAGAGATAGCTGCTGTCGCGCATAGAGAGTGGCTGCAGTGCGTAACGGTCCATCAACGCATCCAGACGCATCTGCGTGACCGTCTCCGCCGCGCGCTGCAACAACACATAGCCCTCGCCGGAATATTGCCAACGACTGCCGGGGGCGAAGTCGAACTGCAGAGGGCCCTCGGTCCAATTTGGAAGGCCAGACGTGTGATTCAGGAGCATTCGCACCGTTACATCGCTTAACCGCGGGTCGGTGACGGGACTGGCTTCGCCGGCAGGGCTCGCTAGGAATGGATAGGGCCGATGAGAATACCCTTGCGGCAGGTACTTCATCACCCGGGCGTCAAGATCGATTTTTCCTTGTTCCGCCAATTTGAGAACGGCGTAGGCGAATACCGGTTTGCTCAACGACGCGGCTTGAAAAATGCTGTCGGTGGTTACCGGTGAACCCGCCGAACAGCCCGAAGCGGTTTCTGTTTGCTCAAGTTTTCCAGCCCTGACGACCGCTACGGCGACACTGCAAATCTTGTTTTCTTCTGCGAGAGTTTTCAAGACTTCGCCAAGGCTCGCCGCCGGCGTCAATTCCGGAACCGAAGAGCAGGCCTGAAGCAGGCAAAGCGCGAATACGGCCAGCGACGCGCGCGGGAACAGGCTGAGCGATCGTCGATAATATGTGTGGCCCAAAGGCGTCTGCTCCCCTGCTTTCTATAAGCAAGCGCTCATATCTGTGGCCGACTTGAGGCGAATTCTTTTCGCTGGGGTTGAAACCGCGCGTGCATGAATTTTCGTTCGACTACGTCGCGGCTTCTGGCAATCAGCCGATGCGGCGCAAGCGCCAGATCGAATTCAATCGCACTACGGCGCAAGCGCCGCGTTGAATTTCCTCAGCTCGAGTCGCGCTTTCCCTTGCGACGCGACGCGGCGAGGTCGGCGGCGCGGACAAAAAACACCTCGCCTTCGCTTTCCTCGGTGTCGAGCCAGATCAACGGCAGGCGCGGAAACTCGGCCTCCAGCCGCGCGCGGCCGCGCCCGATCTCGCAAATGAGCGCGCCTTCGGGCGTCAGA
>JBEKFO010000196.1:0-7619 GCA_050013275.1 Roseiarcus sp.
GCGACGGAAATGATCGCGCGCGCTTACGCGGAAACCTATTTCGCTCCGCGTGGCGTCGCGCTCGCGACCGCGCGCGGCGGCAACGTCATCGGCGGCGGCGACTACGCCGAGGACCGCATCGTTCCCGACATCGTTCGCGCCTGGTCCCGAGGAGAGCGCCCGGTTCTGCGCATGCCCGAGGCGACGCGGCCCTGGCAGCACGCGCTCGACTGCCTCGCCGGCTATTTTCTCTACGTCGAGGCGGTCGACCGCGCGATCCCGCGCGCACTCAATTTCGGGCCCGATCCGGCAAGCCCGGTCGCCGTCGCCGAACTCACGCGCACAATGCTCGAGGCGCTCGGCGCGCCGCCGCAATTCGACACGGAGCCGATCACGGGCACGATCGAGATGCGCAGCCTCTCGGTCGACGCGCGCCGCGCGCAAAGCGAACTCGGTTGGCGCAACCGTCTGCCGAGCGCCGCGGCGGTTCGCTGGACGGCCGATTGGCACCAGCGCGTCCGCCTCGGCGAAAGCCCGCGGGACGTCACGCTCGCCCAAATCGAAGCCTATTGCGCGCTCGACGCGCCTCCTGCTCGACCGCGAAGCCCGCAATGACCAAAGCCCCCGCCTCTCCCCCCTGCCGTTTCTGCGGCGCGCCGCTGACGACGACTTTCGTCGATCTCGGCGAGACGCCGCTCGCCAACAGCTATGTCACCGAGGAGGACGTGGCGGCGGGCCGCGACCGGCGCTATCCCCTGCACGCGCGGGTCTGCGGCGAGTGCTTTCTGGTGCAGGTCGACGAGCCGGTCCGTCCCGAGGCGATCTTCTCCGACTATGCCTATTTTTCCTCCTTCTCGGCCTCCTGGATCGAGCACGCCCGGCGCTACGCCGAAGCGATGATCGCGCGATTTCGCCTGGGGCCGCGCTCGCTCGTCGTCGAGATCGCCTCCAACGACGGCTATCTGCTGCAGCACTTCATCGCCGCGGGCATCCCGACGCTCGGCGTCGAGCCGGCGGCGAACGTGGCGGCGGCGGCGATCGCCAAGGGCGTGCCGACGGAGGTCGCCTTCTTCGGCCGCGCCGCCGCCGAGCGGCTCGGCGGACGCGGCGTGAAGGCCGACCTCGTCGCTGCCAACAACGTGCTCGCCCACGTGCCCGGCATTCGCGACTTCGTCGCCGGGTTCGCGCTGATCCTCAAGCCGGACGGCGTGGCGACGTTCGAGTTTCCCCACCTGCTCAATCTCATCCGCGAGACCCAGTTCGACACCATCTACCACGAGCATTTTTCGTATCTCTCGCTCGTCTCGGTGGAGAAGATCTTCGCGGCGACGGGCTTGCGCGCGTTCGACGTCGAGGAAATCGCGACGCACGGCGGCTCGCTGCGCCTGTTCGCCTGCCGCGCGGACGCTTCTCATCGCGAGACGCAGCGACTGGCCGCCCTACGCGCCAAGGAACACGAGGCGGGTCTCGACGGCCTCGACGCCTATCGCGGGTTCGCGCCGCGCGTCGAGGCGGTCAAACGCTCCTTCCTGGCGTTTCTTGCGCGCGCTCGCGCCGAGGGCAAATCGGTCGCGGCATACGGCGCCGCCGCCAAGGGCAATACGTTCCTCAACGTCTGCGGCGTGACCAAAGCGGATATCGGCTGCGCGTTCGACCGCAGCACGGCAAAGCAGGGCAAGCTCCTTCCCGGCAGCCACATCCCGATCTTCGCGCCCGAGAAGATTCGCGAAATGAGACCCGACTACCTCGTCGTGCTGCCCTGGAACCTGATCGAGGAGATCAAAGCGGACATGGGGTTCATCGCGCAATGGGGCGGACGCTTCGTCGTCGCGGTGCCGGAAACGCGCGTGCTCGCATGAAGTTCGAGCGGACCGAACTGCCGGGCGTCGCGCGCGTCGTTCCCGAGCCGATCGCCGACGCGCGCGGCTTCTTCGCGCGGCTCTTCTGTCCCGAGGAGTTCGCGGACGCGGGCTGCCCCTTCGCGCCCGTGCAGATGAGCCTGTCGCGCAATCTCGCCGCGCACACGCTGCGCGGCCTGCATTTCCAGTCGCCGCCTTTTGCGGAAGCCAAGATCGTGCGCGTCGTGCGCGGCAGCGTCTACGACGTCGTCGTCGACCTCAGGCCGGAAAGCCCGGCCTATCGTCGCTGGACGGCGGCGAACCTCAGCGCTGACAACGGCGAGGCGCTGCTCATCCCCGAAGGTTGCGCTCACGGCTTTCTCACCCTCGAGGACGCGACCGACGTGCTCTATCAGATCGACCGTCTCTATACGTCCGGCCACGCTCGCGGCGTCCGCTACGACGATCCGGCGCTGAATGTGGCTTGGCCTGCGAGCCCCCGTGTGATCGCTCCGGCCGATCTCGCCTGGCCGCCACTCGAAGGCTGAGGGCGTCCCCCGCCCTACCCCGCGCGAAAATCCCGTACGAAGCGCGTCAGCGCGGCAAGCGCGAGTTCGCAGTCCTCGGCGCTGATCGACTCCAAGGGATTGTGGCTGACGCCGCCCTTGCAACGCACGAACAGCATGCCGGCCGGGCAGAGCTGGCCCATGATCATCGTGTCGTGGCCGGCCCCCGAGGGCAGGAGCCGCGGCCTCTGACCGATCGCCTCGACGGCCGCAATCAGACCGGCGACGATGTTCGCGTTGCAGACATAGGCGCTCGCTTCGTGGGTTTGCACGAGCTTCAGCGCGACGCCACGAAGAGCCGCGATGGCGTCGAAGGCCGCGGCGATGTCCGCGACTGCGCGGCGGCGGCGCTCGTCGCGCGGCGCACGAATATCGATGGAGAAGCGCGTCAGGCCGGGGATGACGTTGACCGCGCCGGGCTCGACGTCGAGCCGCCCGACGGTGGCGACGAGTTCGTTTTCCTCGCGCGCTCTTCGTTCGACGGCCAAGATCATTTCCGCGCTCGCCGTTAGCGCGTCGCGGCGCAGAGAGATCGGCACGGCGCCGGCGTGGCCGGCGACGCCGCGAACCTCGACGTCGAAGCGCGACGCCCCATTGATCGCGCTGACGACGCCGAGCGCCAGTCCCTCGGCTTCGAGCGCCGGACCCTGTTCGATATGCAGTTCGACGAAGGCGGCGAGGCCGCTTGCGCGCGACGCGGCGACGCGCTCGGGATCGCCGCCGAACGCCTTCAGGGCGTCGCGCATGACGACGCCCTCGGCGTCCTTCTGGTCGAGCGCGCCCTCCTCGATGAGCCCGGCGAGCGATCGCGAGCCGGTCATCGTCTTGGGAAAGCGCACGCCCTCCTCGTCGCCGAACGCGACGATTTCGATCGCGAAATCGAGCCGCTCGCCGCGCGCGGCGAGTTCCTCGACAGTGGCGAGCGCAGCGAGCGCGCCGAGCGCGCCGTCGTAGCGGCCGGCGTCGCGCACGGTGTCGATATGCGAGCCGATCATCAGCGCCGGCGCGCCGGCGCGCCGGCCCTCGTAGCGCGCGACGACGTTGCCGGCCGGGTCGATCCTCGCCTCGAGGCCGCCCTCGCGCGCCCAGGCGATATAGCGCGCCGCGGCGCGGCGGTGGGCGTCGGAGAGGTAGAGTCGCGTCAACTTCGGCGGATCGTCGGTGAAGGCGGCGAATTCGTCGAGCCGGGCCATCAGCCGCCGGCCAGGGCTGACGAGGTCGTGCGCCATGGCGTTCGCCTTTTCCGTCAATTTCCGGCGACGTCGGCGCCGGCGAGCCAATGCGCGAGCGCGCTACGTTCTTCCGTCGTCATTTCCGTCAGATTGTTGGGCGGCATTGCATGGGTCAGCACCGCCTGCATGCGGATCGCCGGGGCGAAGGCGGCGATATGCTCGGGCGAGTCGAGCAGCACGCCCTTGGGCGCCTCGCCGATCCCCTCCCATACCGGTTCGCTCGCATGGCACATCGCGCATCGCGACTCCACCACGTCGACGACTTGCGACGGCGCGGGTGGCGCGCCGAGCGCCGTCGCTTGGGCCGGCGGCAAGGGACCGAGCCCGACAGCCGGCCGCAGGCCCGGCGACGCCGCCGTGGCGATCCAGAACGCCGCCCCGATCGCTGCCGCGGCGACCAGCCACATCCACCACGGCGCCTCGCCGCCCTCGGCGTGCCAGACATTGTAGAAGTGGCGCACCAGCGCGCCGGCGACGATGACGCAGACGACGAGCGCGGGAATGACGGACGCGTTGGCGAAGGTCACGGGGTAGTGGTTCGACAACATCATGAACAGCACGGGCAGCGTGATGTAGTTGTTGTGCGTCGAGCGCTGCTTCGAGGTCTTGACCCATTTCGGGTCGGGGACGCGGCCGGCGATCAGCGCGGCGACCGACTTGCGCTGGTTGGGTATGATGACGAAGAACACGTTGGCGGTCATGATCGTCGCCATCAGCGCGCCGGTGTGGATCAGTGCGCCGCGCCCCGAAAACACCAGCGTGAAGGCATAGCTCGTCAACACGACATAACCGAAGCCCGCCAGCGCGAGAAGCCCGTCGCTCTTGGCGAGCGGCGACTTGCACAGCAGATCGTAGACCAGCCAGCCGAGCGCGAGCGCGACGATGCCGATCATCGCCGCCTGCCAAGGCGTCAGCGCCATCACCGCGGGGTCGATCAGGAAGAAGCTCGACTGGCCGTAATAGACCCAACACAGCAGGCTAAAGCCCGAAATCCAAGTCCAATAGGATTGCCACTTGTGCCAGATCAGATGCTCCGGGAGGACGGCGGGCGCGAGCGCATATTTGCTCATTTCATAGAAGCCGCCGCCGTGCACCTGCCAGGAAACGCCCGACACCCCCGCCTTCATGTCCTGCATTTTGCGCAAGGAAGCGTCGAGGTGCATGAAGAAGAACGACGAGCCGATCCAAGCGATCGCGGCGGTGACGTGCAGCCACCGCAACAGGATCGATCCCCATTCCCAGACGTACGGACCCCAGGCCGCCATGCCGCCCTCCGCGTTTCGCCGAACGCCCGCGCTTTCGCCGGCGACGCGATGAGGATAGCGGCCGCTCCCTTGCTTGCCCACGGAGAAATTCAGGAATATTTTGTTATCGGATTGGAAAATCGCCTGGGATGATTTCTCTCGAAAACGTGCGGATCTTCCTCAAGGCGGTCGAGACCAATTCGTTCTCCGCCGCCGGACGGATGTTGCGCCTTTCGCCTTCCGTGGTCAGCTATCGCGTCCAGATGCTCGAAGAGGCGCTGGGAGCCCGGCTGCTGACGCGCACCACGCGAACCATGCGGCTGACCGAGGCGGGCGAGCTGTTTCTCGATCATTGCCGTGAAATCATCGATGCGGTCGAGCGCGCCGAGGCGAGCGTCGCGGAGAGCAGCGGCGTCTCTGCGCACGGCGTCCTCCGGGTGACTGCGCCGCTCGGGCTTGGCCGGCGCGTCGTCGCGCCGATGATGGCGCGCTACCGCGAGGCCCAGCCGCACACCGACGTTCGTCTGCGCCTCTCCGACCATCTGCTCGATCTGGTGCGCGAGGGCGTCGACCTGGCAATCCGTCTCGCCCGCATGGAGGATTCGAGCTTCACCTTGCGCAAGGTTGCCGACGTGCGCCGCGTGCTGTGCGCCGCGCCGGCCTATCTGGCGCGGCGCGGCGCGCCGGAAACGCCGAGGGATCTGGCGCGTCACGACTGCCTGTTGCTGCGCTTTCCAGGCTCGCCGCAATTTCGCTGGAGCTTCGACTTTCGCGGCGAGGCCGCCGCCGTGCTGGTTGAAGGACCGATCGACGCGGACGACGGCGACGTGCTGACGCAATGGGCGCTCGACGGGCTCGGCCTCGTCATGAAGCCGCTGTTCGAGGTCGCGCCCTACCTCGCCGACGGCCGACTCGTCGAAGCGCTGCCCGAAGCGCGCCCGCAACCGATGACGCTCGGCGTGCTCTATCCGACCCGGCGCATGCTGCCGCCGCGCACCAAGACGTTCATCGATCTGGTGGTCGAGGAATTGCGCCGCCACTTGGCGGAACAATTGGCGCTGCTCGGACCGGCGCGATCTTCGCAGTAGTCCAATTCCAGCAGCGAGATTCACGTCTATCGCGCCGTCAATTGACCTTGCGTAAAACCAACATTGACTGGTAGCTTAGCCGCGCACGACAGGCGCGGCGCACCCGGGCTGAGCTGGGGCGTGCAGGGAGAAGACAAATGCGCAGATTGGCAATTGCCTTCGCCGCGACGGCGGCGATCCTTTCCTTGGGAGCAATGACCTTACAGGCCGACGCCCAGACGACCCGCGGCGCCGGAACAGTCTCCAACGCGATGCAAAACTTCACGCCGATCGAAAAGGCCGCTTGCGGTCCCCATTGGGGCGCTTACTGCGGCCCCTGGCATCACAGGGTCTGCAATCGCTGGCACTGCTGGTGCGCCCCTTGCTGACATCGACGCCGTGCTCGCGCGGCGCTGCAGCATAGATTGAATCTTGCGGAGGCCGCCTCGATTGGCGGCCTCCTTTTTTTTGCCGGCGACCTGTCGAGCCGCGATTGCGCTGGCGGTTTGCGGAGCCGGCGCCATATTCTCGCAATGTCCGCATTCTCGAGCGTCTAGGGATATGAGCGCGCTGCGCAGTTTCGCATGCAGATGTTTCGCCCTCGCGGCGCTGTCGGCGTTCGCATTGACCAGGCCGGCGCCCGCGTCGGCGGAGGAGCAGGTGAAATTCGACAGCGCCGTTCCCCGCCCGCATCAGGCCGAGGATCCCGGCGACGGCAAGATCGTCGCGGGCGAGCGCGGCGGGCCGGTTCAGGGTTATCTGACCAGGCCGAGCGGACGGGGTCCGTTCCCTGCGGTCGTCTTGCTGCACTCTTGCCTTGGACTCCCGGCGGCCAGACGATCGATCGGCGAGATGTTTGCGGGTTGGGGCTATGTCGCGCTGTTCGTCGACGATTTCACCACGCGGGGGATCAAGGAAACCTGCGCCGTCGATTTCCCCGAAGGCGTATCAGACGCCTTCGGGGCGTTGGCCTTCCTTTCCAGGCTGCCTTTCGTCGATACGAAACGGATCGCCGCCGTTGGTTACTCGCAAGGCGCCGACACCGCGCTTCAGATCGCCTCGTCCCGCTTCGTCTCCGCGTTCGCAATTCCGGAGGGCGCGGAATTCAAGGCTGCGGCGGCGTTCTACCCTCCTTGCGCCAATCTGGGGAACGCCCAATTGACAATCCCGACTCTCATCCTCGTCGGCGCCTTGGACGACGTCACGCCGGCGGCGGATTGCCAGCTCTTGGCGAAGGCGCAGCGGGGCGACGGCGCCGAACTGAAGCTCGTCGTCTACCCCGGCGCCCACCATGGATTTGACAATCCGGAGTTCGCCGACGGAATGCGTGTTTCCGCAATGTTGCTGGAATATGATCGTGGCGCCGCCGAACAGGCGAGGCCCGAGCTCCGCGGTTTCCTCTCGACGAAGCTCGCTCGCTAACCTCGCTCGTTGTGGCTGAACGGAAAATGCGCTCGGGGTCGACGACGACGGGTCGGCGCGACTGGACTCGACCTTCTTCGCGCCGCAGAATGGCGCGAGCATTCGGGCCGCATTCGCGCTCGCGCGCAGCGCAGGACAGGAAGGGGCCGTCATGCTCAGACGCGAATTTCTCATCGGCGCCGCGGCCAGCCTCGCCGCCGTCCCTGCCTACGCCGACCCGCCGCGGCCGTTCCAGCCCGACCTCTGGCCGCCTATGGGGCGGCGTGGCGAC
>JBEKFO010000197.1:0-7610 GCA_050013275.1 Roseiarcus sp.
GAACATCATAGGACAGCACAAAGGAACCTGGAACTGAAAACGGCGGCTGAGACAAATCGACCGGGCGGTACCCACCGGCCGGCATGTCTTTGTTGACGTGCACTTTCACCTGCTCGGTGGCACCGTTGGCGATTAGGCAATAGCGAAACCGCCGAAATTTTGGGATCATCTCCATGATATCGGCGTTCGACCAATGCTGGAGCACATCTTTCATGATGAGTAGGTCAGCCCCGGGGAGATCGATTGTCCGCGCATCGCCTTCGATGAATCGCACTCCGTCCTTGGTAAAGCGTTTGGTGTTTTTCAACACGACCGACGAAACGTCGATACCCAGATAATCGATGCCGCTCCAATCGATCAGACGAGACGATTGCCAGTCGCCGCAGCCTGCATCCACAACGCTTCGGATACCGTTCTTCACCATAAAATCCTTGAGGAAAGTCCGGTATGTTTCCGTCGCCTCCGGGGACGAGCCCGCGCCCGATCCTCCCTCCCATAAGTCTGCGGCATAGATAAAGTCGAAAATCTCCGCGTGGCGAATGTCCCGCCCATGTATCAACTTATAGAGCTGTCGATAGCTGGCGAACACAGCCGGATCAGCGGTGCCGCCTTTGATCAAAGATGAGACAATATCTAAAGCGCCCGTGTAGTTGGCGCTCGCTAATAGCGCCTTCGCGGCCCGCATGCGAGCCGCAATGTCCAACGAAGTCATATGCCGTGGCCTCAAATTCAATTACGCCCCGCCGGAGTTGTCCTGCGCTCTACTGAAATTCGCGAAACGGCTGCTGCTGTCCAAGAGCTATGCGACCTCGGCGTCTTGAGCAACGCGATTGTGGTAGAGGCGGCGGCAGGACGCCAACACCGACGTCCGGTCGCCGCCCGAGCCGATCGACTCCGCGGCAGCCGCCTTGTCGCGAAATCGAATAGCCAAACCGTTCATCCCTCCTCGCCGCCCGCCAACGCTCCGATGCAGGGGCCCCCGCCAAAATCTCGGCTTCGTCAATCCTCGCGTCGAAGCGGCCGGTGAGGTTCCGCCCCGCGCGGTGATCGCCCCAATGGCGTCCGCGGGCCGGGGGCAAAGCTTCATCTCACGTCGTGAACCCGGGCGCCGTGCGCGATCAACGTCGGAAGACCGCGCGCGCAGCCGTCGCCACGTTCAAGCTCCACTCGCCTAAAGCGTCGCAACGGCGGCGTCAAGATTTCACCGCGCGCCGAGAAACTTGGCGACGTAGGGCGAATTCTCGCCCGACTTGCGCAATGCATGGCCGCTCGGGCCTTCGCCGAGGAACTTCGAGGATCACGCCTCTTGTTCGATCTCCTCGTGCAGAATAGCGAGCGCGAGATCGTAGGTGCGATGATCCTTGCTGGCGGTCATGTTGCAAATCGCGGTGTAGCCGCGCACCGCCCAGCGCTCCGCATCGGACTGCCTGTCACGGACGTTGCGGTGCCCGGCGCAACGCCGGCGCGAAGCGTAGTTTGCGCCGCGAGTCGACGGCCGATAATAAAGTTGTCGCACGTTTCTGCTTCAAGAACGCTTGCGACAGCGGGGGCTTCATGGGTCACATCAATTACCAATGCCTGCGCGGCAAGGTCGAAACTTCACCGTTTCAGGGCTTTGCCCCTGCGGATCCGGCACGCCGTCGCTTTGGTGCAGCTTTGACAGGGAGCGCAGCGGAGAGGAATCGGAACACTTCTCGTGGGGAAGGTCTGGAGGCTTTGGTGCAAGATGCATGGGCGAAATACTGCCATACGCGGTGCGTCGAGATGACAAGTCTGTAGCGCCGTCGTTTCGCGCGATCCGGCTCGCTTTCCCCCTTCTGCCAGCGAACCCCTACTGCCCCTGGCTGCGCCGCTTTTGCACGTTGTCGAGATAGACGACGCCGGCGATCAGCAGACCCTCGATCACCATTTGCCAGAACGAGCTCACGCCCAAGAGGTTGGCGCCGTTGCCGATCGTCGTGAACAGGATGGCGCCGATGAAGCAGCCCCCGACCGTGCCGCGGCCGCCGAACAGGCTCGCCCCGCCGACCACGGCGGCGGCGATCGCCTGCAACTCGTTGCCGAACCCGGCGTTGGGATTGCCCATCGTCAGGCGCGCGACCAGCAGCATGCCGCCGACGGTCGCGAACGCCGCGGACAGCCCATAGGCCGCAAGCGTCACCCGCGTGACGTTGACGCCGACCCGACGCGCCGCTTCGATGTTGCTGCCGAGCGCATACATGTAACGCCCGAGTCGCGTCACTCCGAGCAGGTACTGCGAGCCAAGCGCGAACGCCGCCATGATCACGAACATCGTGGGGATGCCGAGAATCGACGAGTTCGCCACCAGCCCGAGCGAATCCGGCATTCCCGCCACCGTCATGCCGCCGGAGACCAGCATCGTCAGTCCCCGATAGCCTTGCAGGCCGGCGAGCGTGACGATGAAGGCCGGGATGCCGAGCATGTCGACCGCTACGCCATTGACCAGCCCGATCGCCAACCCAAGCGCCAATGTCAGCGCCATCGCCAGAAACACGTTCATCCCGCCGGCCAACGCCATCGCGAACACGACGCTGGTGAGGCCGGCCACCGAACCTACCGACAGGTCGATGCCGGCGGTGATGATGGTGAAGAGCTCCCCATAGGCGATGATCGCGTCCACCGACACTTGGCGCATGATGTTGAAGATATTCCCCGAGGTCAGGAAATACGGCGAGGCGACCGCGAGCCCGATCCACAGCGCCACCGTGCAGCCGACCACCCAGGTCTCGACCGGCAAGCCGTGGCGAAGCCGCGCCCGGATAGCGACGGGGCGGTCGGAGACCGTTGCTGGCGTGTCGGCGCTTGCCATGGCGGGACGTTCCCGGTGAGCGGGCCGACTCCGCAGCGTGGCGGACTCGGCGCCGCCGTCAGCTCCTCAACTGCCGAGGAAAGGCTCGATCTGATACTTCTTCGGATCGAGCAGCCCCGCCATCTGCGGGCTGTCGATGTTCGCCTTGGTTACGACATGCACGCCCGAGTCGACGTAATGCGGCAAAACCGCGCCGTGCGCCGCGGCCTCCGCGTACCACACGCCCGCGTAGCCCATCATGTACGGGTTCTGCACGATCAGCCCATCCAGCTCGCCATTGCGCACATAGGCGATCTCCTGGTCGGAAGTGTCGAACGCGACGACGCAAGTCTTGGACGCTAGGCTCTTCTCTTGGATGGCGCGGCCGGCCCCGTCCCCTTCCAGCTCGTTATCGGCGAACACGCCCGCCAGATTGGGATGGGTGGTCAGGATGTCCTCCGAATCCTTCAGTGCGCGCGCCGGATCGTTGTTGCCCGTGCGATGTTCGACGATCTTCAGGCCCGGGTACTTCTTCAATTCGTCGACGAAGCCCTTGTCGCGATCGTTGAGCGATTGCGCGCCGGCGAGCGCGGTCAAGTAGGCGACGTCGCCCTCATCCTTGCCGGTACGCTTCTTGATGCAGCTCGCCAGTTCGTCGGCGGCCTTGGTCCCGCCGGTGACATTGTTGGTGGCGAGGAATGTCACGTATTTGTCGGTGTTGGCGTTGGAGTCGATCACCACCACCGGAAAGCCCGCGTCGGTCGCGGCGGCGATCGGCTGGGCCAGCGCCTGCGCGTTGGTCGCCGCGATGACGATTCCCGTCGGCTTGGACTGGATGGCGTTCTCCATGATGGAGACTTCCTGAGCCACGTCGGTCTCGGCGCTGGCGCCGAGCTTGGAGATCGTCACGCCGAGCGATCGAGACGCGGCGTCGGCGCCGTCGAAAACGGTCGCCCAATATTGCGAAGTGGTCGCCTTGACGATCACCACGATGTGGTCCTTGGAAAAATCCGCCGCCGTCGCCGGCAGCGTCGCGGCGACGAAGATCGTTGTCGTCGCCAACAGCCTGAGCTTACCCATGCGCACCTCCCGGTCGCTAGTTTCGCCCCCTCAGCCGCTCGCCGGCTCGACCGCCTCGCCGAACCCGGCTGTTTCGCTAAATCCGGTCATGTACTTGATCAATTCCTGCTGCGTCGTGGCGCCCGCCTTGGTCACGTGGACGATGCGGCCGCGAAACATCACTGCCACGCGGTCCGCGACATCGAGGATCTCGATGAGGTTGTGGCCGATGTAGATGACTCCGACGCCTTCTTTGGCGAGCCGGCGGGCGAGCTGAATGACGTGCTCGCGCTCCATCACCGCCAGCGCGGCGGTCGGCTCGTCGAGGATCACCACCTTGGATTGCCAATAGAGGGCGCGCGCTATCGCCACGGCCTGACGCTGCCCGCCGGACAAGCGCGAAACAGTGCGAACCGTCGGCGGAATGCGGCTTTCGATGCGCGCGAGCAGCGCTTCGGTCTCGCTGCGGATTTTGCGATTGTCCACCCCGGGTAGGAAGCCGAGCCAGCGCCGCACCGGCTCGCGGCCGAGGAACACGTTGGCGCCGACCGACAGGTGGTCGGCGAGCGCGAGATCCTGGTAAACCGTCTCGATGCCGAGCCGGCGCGCGTCGGCGGGCGCTCGAACCTCAAGCCGGACGCCCTCCAGCCGTATCTCTCCCGAGTCGGCCATGTGAACGCCGGAAATGTGCTTGATCAGCGTCGTCTTGCCGGCGCCGTTGTCGCCCACGAGCGCCAGGACCTCGCCCGGATAGAGCGAAAGATCGACTCCGCGCAGCACGTTGACCGGTCCGAAGCTCTTGTACAGGTCCACGACTTCGAGCAACGGCCGCACGTCTCGCCTCCCT
Source organism: Roseiarcus sp. (assembly GCA_050013275.1). Lineage (GTDB taxonomy): Bacteria > Pseudomonadota > Alphaproteobacteria > Rhizobiales > Beijerinckiaceae > Roseiarcus. The sequence goes on from JBEKFO010000197.1 coordinate 4,716, forward strand.
TCGCGCGCCCGCCCATTAAGACGATGGGGAACGGCAAGCTAACGCCGTCGTCGTTTCAGCCCGTTTTCTGACGGGTTAAAAATTGTTCATACGACCTGCCGCCGCAAATGCGAGCGGGCGAGGCCATGAACGAATTATCCATGATTGTCAGGGCATTGTAGGGCATCGCGTCTCGGGAACGAGGGCGTGGCGGGCGTCGGTTCGATCATGAGCGGTTCAAGGAAGTTCAGCGGTTCACGAGTCGAGCTCTTGACCGTTGTAAGCATATGCGTCGTGCTGCTGTTCCTGGAATGGCGATTTGGCGTGCTGAGCGCCGCGGCGGCGCTGCTGTCGCACGCACTGCCTTCGGGAAAGATCTATTTCATAGCGGTCGGCGGGGCGCTGTGGATCGGCATGGCGGTCTACAGTCTTCGTCGAAGACATGAACTCTCCAGAGAAGTTAACGCATTCAAGGCTTTGCAATCAGAGTTCGAGGTTGCGGTCATTACCGACAAAATGACCGGACTGCCAAATCGGCATGGTCTCGAAACCTATTTGACGGCGATGACGGACGATCGAGCGGACGACCACGACCTGATGCTGATCGGAGCGCTGTTTTCAAATCTGAAGATGATCGCCAACGTACAAGGCTTCGAGATCGCCAACGCCATCGCAATGGACGTGACCAATCGACTCGTCGACCGCGTCCGCGTCCCCGACCTCGTCGCCGGCGTCAACGGAGAACAGTTTTACGTTCTTCTCCACGGTGAAGGCGGCGCGCTCACAAAGCGGGCGACGGCGCTGATCGACTATCTCGTCGCCAACCTTCGAAGCATTAACTTGAACGAAGGGCCAAACCTGCCGCTCGCTCTTCACATCGGCGTCGCCAACCTGTCGCTTTGTCCGACAAACGCAAAGTCGCCGATGGCCGCGGAAATGATTCGCCGATGCGATTTGGCCGTCCACGAGGCGGCGCAGCGCGGCGCCGGCGCCGTCGTCTTCTTCGATGCGACGATGGAAAGGTCGATCGATCAGCGCGGCGTCATTGAGGCCTCGCTCGACGAGGCAATCCGTAGCGGCCAAATCGAACCGCATTTCCAGCCGCTTATCAACCTTTCGGACGGCTCCATCGCCGGCTTTGAGGTCCTGGCCCGTTGGAAGCACCCGGCCTTGGGGCAGATTCCGCCCTCGACTTTCATCCCAATCGCTACTGAGTCGGGGCGGCTCGAGGAGTTGACGCTCGCCTTTCTCGACCGCGCGTGTCGCGCGGCGATCGCATGGGCCGGAAGTTTCAGCCTCGCCTTCAACATTTCCCCAAAGTCGCTGAACAACGAGGGATTTTTGAACGACTTTGTTCGCACGCTGAAAGCGACGCAATTTCCCCCAAGTCGCGTGGAAGTTGAAATTACTGAAGACGCTTTCGTTCACGACGCTTTCAGCCTATCGAAACCAATAGGCAAATTGAAATCCGAGGGGATTTCGTTGGCCATCGACGACTTTGGCACCGGCTATTCGAGTCTCCGCCATCTTCTGATATTGCCGTTTGACAAAATAAAGATCGATCAATCGTTCGTCAGGGACATGATCGAAAACCCGGAGAGCCGGAAGATCGTCCATGCGATCATCGGTCTCGGTCGCAGCATGGGGCTCAGCACGGTGGCCGAGGGCATAGAAGTCGAGGAACAACGCGCGATCCTGCGCGAACTCGGCTGCCAAATCGGTCAAGGCTATCTCTTCGCCAAAGCGATGCCGGCCGAACGGGCGGCGAGCTTCGTACGCGCTCGCAGCGGCGTCGCCACGGGTCGTCCGAACCTGCCAAACCCAAGAGAATTGGATATGGCGTCGTGATCCCCTTGATCCGAGCGAACCGGCGCGGCTGACGACGCCGCGATTGCGCGGCCATGGGCGGCGAGATTACAGTCGCGCCGCGCGATCGACGCGCCAACTCGCGGGGGCTTCATGGGTCACATCAATTACCAATGCCTGCGCGGCAAGGTTCACGCCTTCGCTCCCGCCGCGCCGCCGACCAACCCGCATCTTTGGGTTATTCTCGAAGCCGGCGACGAGCGGTGGTTCGCCACCATCAATGTGCGCTCCGACAAGGACGCGCCGGGCGAGCCGATCGGCAAGTCCTACCTCTACTATTTGATCGACGCCGATTTCGCGCACCCGATCGTCCCTTCGGTGCTGGCGCGCCCGCAAGGCCTGTCGGCGGTCGAGCGCTCCTACGCGGGCGGCGCGATTGATTTCCAGCGCGCCAATCTCTTCAACCCCAACGCTATGCGCATCCTGCCGCCCGAGGGCGCGGGCGACGACGGGCTGGTCCATCGGCTGAGCGCGATGCTGCAAGTCGCCAAGGCGCAGGACTGCGACGTGTTCTTTTACGGCAACGCATTCGCCAAGGATAACCCGCACCAGACCGACGCGGCGTTCGGCTACACTCCCGATACGCCGTTCGGACTCGACAACGTGCACATGGCGCAGGGCGATCCGCGCGCGCTCGACATGCATCTGCACGAAAACGGCGTCTGGCACGACGGCGCCTGCTTCATATGGGACGCGCGCGCCCGGCGCATGAGTGCGATCTTCTTGGCGTTCCAGAGCCAAGCCTGGCACACCAACGACAGCGGCGATCTGATTTTCGGCGCCACCGGCTCCGAGGCGCCGCTCTACGACTTCACCGCGGGCGGCTTCGCGCCGCAGCCGATCCCGAAGCGCGCCGCGGAAATCACCTCGGCGCATCGCGCGCCCGACGGAACCGGAGCGATCGTCGTCGCCAACATGACCGCCGAGCCGCTCGATCTGACCGATTGGCGCCTGCTCGTCGACGCGCAACGGATCTATCCCCTTCCCGCGACGCATTTGCCGCCCGGCCAACCGCTCAGCGCGGCGCTGCCGGCGGGCGCCTTGAGCGAC
>JBEKFO010000198.1:0-7604 GCA_050013275.1 Roseiarcus sp.
AGCGCCGCGCCGACGCCGAGCCGCCCGGCGGCCGTCGAGCCGCTCGCGGGCGCGGCGCCCCGCACCTGGATCAAGGAAACGATGGCGACTCCCGCCGCGCTACGCCGCCGGCGCGCCTTCGCTTTCGCATCCGGGCGTCGGCTGCTCGACGGCCCCGGGTAGCCGGAAGCTTCGTCGCGACCCCTGCGCCCCGATCACCGACCGTCCGTCGCCAGCGGCGCGCCGTCGATCATGACCGCACGATCGGCGGGCCATTTCAGCCGATAGGCGAAACGGATTTCTTTCGATTCGCCCGGTTTGAGATCGAGCGTCCAGCTCATCACGCCGCGCTTGTCGCCGACCTGCTTTTCCGTCGGCGGCGTCGTGGCCGGCGAAAGATCGACCGAGATCGCGGTGTTTTCCGACACCGGCATCTGGTCGACGACCTGCACCTTGACCGGGAAGGCGTGAAGATTCTTGACGCTGGTGGTGAATTCGCGCGTCTCGACTTTGGTCTGATTGTACCAGGTCGGATCGTTCTCCTTGCGGTTCACCGGCGCGCGCTGAACCGTGATCTTGTCGTCGCCGCCGAACCCGAGATCGACGCCGTCGCCGGGCGCGACGAAGCCGATCCGGTTCTGACCGAGGTAAGCGCCGTCGCGCAACAGCGCCACTTGGCCGGCGAGGATCGGGGCGTCTTCGGCGTCGACGAAATGCACCTGGACGTACGCGGTCGGATCGATTCCAGGGGCGGTCTTCACCGTAAGCGTCGGCTGCGCGACGAGGCGGTCGAGCACGAACGACTTCTGCGCCCCGTCGCTGGCGAGGCTGACCCGCCCGGGCGCGCGGAACTGAGCGGAATAGGCGTTCGCCTGCAACTGGGCGGTCGCCTGCTGCGCGGCGATCGGCGCGGGCGGCGCCGCGGGGAGCGCCTGAGAGGCGGCGTCGAGGCGCAACGCCGCGCCGCCTGGCGCGGCCCTGCCCTTCGCCATCGGCGCCTCGTCCGTCAACTCCGGCTGCCAGAAGTCGATCGTCTCGCTCCGCACGTCGGCGACGTCGACGGCGCGAGCGACGCGCGCGGTCGAGACGGTGAGCGCGACGTCGCTCCAGTCCTCGCCGGTCGTCTGCGAAATCCCGGCCCGGCGCGTCAGCGTCAGGGTGTCGGCCCCGTCCGCGGTGTTCAGCGCCGCGTCGTATGCGGGAACCCAACCGACGCCGGGGACGCGGTAGGAGAGCGTGAGCGAAGCATGCACGCCCTGCGCGGCCGCGAGCGTGACGCTCGCCGTTTGCTTGGCCGCTTGCGAGCGCGGGGTCTGGCGCTGCGCTTCCAGCGCCTTGATGTCGCTATCGAGCGCATGCGCCTTGTCGAGGGCCGGGCGCAGGTCCGCGCCGACCTTGGCGAGCGCCGCTTCGACGGCGTCCCAGGCGGCCGGCCAGGCGTCGACGTCGAGCGGCTTGGCGTCAGAGGAAAGCTTTTCGGGTCCGCTTTGCGAAAAGCGCAGGATCATCGCGCGCTTGGCTTGCAGCGCGTCGATGGTCGTCTGCAGGCCTTCGCGCTGATCGCGAAGCGAGGCGATCTTGGCGGCGAGCGCATCGTCGGGCGCCTTGGCGTCGGCCGGAGCGACGCGCGTCTCGACCGCGCCGATCGTCAGCGCCGCGCCGGCGACGCCCTCCACGCGCAGCGAGGCTGGATCGAGCGAAAGGGGCAAGTCTTTGAAAACGACGACGTTATCGCCCTGGGAAAGATCGACTTCGGCGACCCGCGCGACGATCGCGGCGTCGGGATAGACGATCACCGAGTCGATCTTGGAGGCGGCTTCGATTTCGCCGGCCGACGCTCCGACCGAAGACGCCGCGGTCGCGGCGAGCGTGAACAACGAGCAGGCGATCATGCGCATGGGAACTCCTCGGATGGTCCAAATCATCGCACAGCGAGGGGTTCATGTGGCGTCGCCGGCAAGGCGAAATTACGGTCCGCGCGCGGCGTTGCGACAATGTGAGGCGCCGCGCGCGGCGCGCTCAACCGAGGAAGCTCAGCACAGTCGGAGCGAGATAGCCGAACGCCATCAAGACCGCGCCGATCGCGCCGAGGCCGACTGCGAACCAAGCCAGAATGGACATGCCGGTGATGATCGCCGCGGAAGCCAGGACGATGGCGATTTGCAGCGCCCCGCTGGCGTATTCGAAATGTTCGAGCTTGCGGTTCGACCTTTCGCGTCCCTCGGACGCCGCCATGGCGCGCTCCTGGATCGCCTCCAGGCTGTCCTCGGGCTTCTTGGGATCCTTTTCGAATTTCGCCACCGTGGCCTTCCAGTCGGCGATCTGCTTGTCGAACGCCTCCTGCGCCTTGGGGTCGCTCGCCGCGGCGCGCTCGACCTCGAAGGCCTGGGCGGCGGTTTCGGCGATCGTCGAGCGCATTTTCTTGGCTTGGTAGAAATTGAACAAATCGGACGATTCGATGTTCTGTTCGGTCGAGCGGTGCTCGGCGTTTTTGGCGCCGGCTTCCGCCAGAGCGAGGAACAGCGCGAGGATGGCGATGATCAGCGCGACCTTCTTGTCTTCGGATTCGACGGCGTCTTCGAGCGGCTCGGCCATTGCTTCCCCCATGCGGCTGAGCGGCGCACCGACGCGCCGCGAGGCGTTCAACTACGCAGATTCGTCGCGACGTGAAAAGCCCGCCCTACCGTTCGGGCGCCATCGGCTGGCCCTGGCGGATTTTGCCGGCCGGCGCCGAATGCATCGCCTCGCTCGAAGGGGAAGGCGCATGAGCGTCTCGCCGGTCGAAATTGACGAGATTGGACGGCTCCTTCTCGACCCCGCCCGCCTTGCCGTTCAGCCGCGCCATATCGCGCGCCAGCCGCGCGATGGCTTTGCGAAGCGCCTGATCGCCCGCCGCGCGGCGGCTGGACGGAGCCTCGACGCGGCGAGCCCGCAACGGGTCGACTTGGCGTTGCGCTTCGGTCCGCCCGGCGCGCTCCGCTCGCAGCGCCCCTTCGGCGATCTCGCGCGCTGCGGCGAGCAGGCTCAACTGATCGGCGAGATCGCGCTTGGCCGCTTCGACCGCTCGCAGCGCGGCGTCGCGTTCGGCGAGACGCGCCAGTTGGCGTCCGTTTTCCAGCACCGCCTCTTCGCGCGCCGCCTCGCTGCGCGCAAGCCGCGTCTCCGCTTCGCCGAGCGCGGCGGCGAGGCGCGCGCGTTCGGCTTCGGCCGCCTTCGCGCCGGCCTCAGCCGTCCGCCCGCTCTCCGCCAGCCTCATCTCGAGGCCGGACACGTATGTCTGCAGGGTGGCGATCGCCGTGCGATTTTGGTCGACGAGGTTTTTCAGCTCGCGATGGCGCGCCTGCGCCGCGACGACCGCAGCGTCCGACCCGTCGCGCTGAAACGTCAGGTCGCGAAGCTCGATCTGAGCCGCGCCGAGTTCGCCGCGCAGTTCGCTCAGTTCGCGTTCGAGCGCGTCGAATTCATCGCTCCGCGCGCCGATCTCGACCGCGCGCTCGGCGGAGACTTCCGCCAAGGCGACAATTCGGCTCGCCTGCCGACCGATCTCGATCTGTCGCTGCGCGGCGATCTCCTCGGCGGCGCGCAGACGCTGCTCCAGCCGAAGCTGATCGACCGCGTGCTGCGCGCGCAACGCGTCGCGCTCGGCGATCGCCTGCGCTTCGGTCAGCGGGGCCTGCAGGCGCGCCCGCGCCTCGGCGAGCCGCCGCGCGCGGCGCGAGATCGCCGGCGCCGCGGCCACCGCCAGCAGCGCGGCGACCAGGAATCCGATGGCGGAAAAAATCAGCTGCTCGATCAATTTCGTCGCCGTCCGAAACCGAAAACGGTCGACATCATCGCATGACGCCGCCAATCAAGCAAAGAGCCGCGAACCCGCCGCGATAGGGCTCGCCGCTAGAAGGGGTTCCACGTCGAGCGGGGCGTGAATTTCAGATAGCTGAGGTTGACGCCCAAACGGGCGCCGATGCCCGAGCGGATCGGCACGACGATCACATTGTCAGCGCCGAGCGCGGTAAAGCCAAAGCCGCCGACGAAGTAGGCCGAGCCGTCGATGCCGCCGAAGCGGCGGTAAATCGCGTTCACCGCGGGCAGGTTGTAGACCAGCATCATCGTTCGGTCGCCGTCGGCGCCGGCGTCGAAGCCGAGCGACGGGCCCTGCCAAAAGATCTTCTCGTCGCCCGCATTGCGCGTGTACATCTTGCCTTCGCCGTAACGCAGGCCGCCGACAAAGGCGGCCGACGCTTCCTGACCGAGGATATAGCCGTTGGGCAGGCCCCACCGTCGTCCCGCCTCCTGCACGACCTCGGCGAGCCCGCGCGAGACGGCGCCGAAGAAACGATGGCCGCTGTCGACGATTTCATCGAGCGAGAACTGGGCGGGCGGGTCGGCCCGAGCGGGACCCACCGCCGCGACGGCGCTCGCCGCGACGGCGGCGCCCAGCAATTCCCGGCGCGTCAAACTCGACATCGCTGTTCTCCCCCTCTGCCCGCCGACCGCGCGGCCCCGCGGAATCAGCCTTTCCGGCAAAAAGTGTCGCCTTGATGGCGAATCGCCAGGACGGGCGAAGTCCTGCCCGACTATCCCCGGGGCCGATTGACGCTTCATTAACGATCGGCGACGCGCGCCGCCAGACTCGGATCGCCCCAGGCGACAAAGCCGCCGTTGCGCAATCCGGCCGCGACTTTGCCGTAGACCAGCGGCCCGCCCTCGACGGCCAGCACAACGCCGCCGGCGGCGCGAAGCACCGCGTCGCCCGCCGCGGTGTCCCACTCCATCGTCGGGGCGAAGCGCGGATAGACGTCGCCCTCCCCCTCGGCGATGACGCAGAACTTCAGCGACGACCCCGCCGAGCGCCGCTCGCCGACGGGCAGGCGCTCGAGAAAGGCTTCGGTGGCCGGATCGCCGTGCGACCGGCTGGCCAGGGCGACGAGCGCTTCGGGGGCCGGCCGCGCGTGCAAAATCCGCCATGACGCGGCGTCCGGCAGTTCAGCGCCGACCGGCGCTCGGCAGGCGTGGGCCGTCCGCCCGCCGAACCACAGGCGCTCGAGAGCGGGCGCGTAGACCGCGCCGGCGATAGGAACGCCGCGGGCGACAAGCGCGACATTGATCGTGAACTCCCCGTTGCGAGCGACGAATTCCCGAGTGCCGTCGAGCGGGTCGACCAAGATGAAGCGTTCGGCGATCTCGATCGCTTGGCCAGCGGCCGTCGCCTCTTCGGCGACGATCGGAATCGGCGTCGCCAAGCGGCTCAGCCGGTCGCGAATGATGGCTTCGGCCCGCTCGTCGGCCGCGGTCACCGGGCTGCCGTCCTTCTTGGCGCGCGCCGCCGCGCCGCCGCGATATTCCTCCATCACCGCGGGTCCGGCCGCCAGCGCGACGGAAGCGAGAAAGCGCGCAATGGCGTCGCTCGTTTCGCTGGCCAGATCGACCGGCCGCGCCCCCTCGTCTGCATTCATCGAAAATCCGTCCTCGGCGTAAAGCTGTTCATTGCGCAGTCGCGGGGCGCCGGCGAATCCGTTACGATCGTATATGAGCCCGATCGCGTGATTCGCCGCGCCGATGGCGGCAAAGACCACAGGAAAAGCCCAATGACAATTGTCGCCCTCGCACCGATGGACCTCGCCGCCCTGCTTTGCTCGCGCGTCTGCCACGACGTGATCAGCCCGGTCGGCGCGATCGTCAACGGTCTGGAAGTTCTGGAAGACGAAAAAGACCCGGAAATGCGTGCGGTCGCGATTGATCTGATCAAGAAGAGCGCGGCTTCGGCGTCGGCGCGGCTGCAATTCTGCCGGCTGGCCTTCGGCGCGGCCGGCTCGGTCGGCGCTTCCGTCGACACCGGCGACGCCGAATCGGTGCTGCGAGGCCTCATCGCCAACGAGCGCACCACCGTCGTTTGGAACCCGGCCCGTCAATTTGCGCCCAAGAACAAGGTCAAGCTGCTGCTGAACCTTGGCCTCATCGCCCTTTCCGCGATTCCCCGCGGCGGCGTCGTCACCGTCGATCTGACCGGCCAGGACGAAACGCTCGCCCTCCGCGTCGAAGCCAAGGGCCCCAACGCGCGTTTCGCCCACGGCGTCGCCGACCTGGTCGCGGGACAGCCGGAAAGCGGCGCGGTCGACGCGCACACGATTCAGCCGTTTTTCGCCGGGCTCGTCGCGCGCGATTGCGGCATGGAGATCGCGATCGTCAGCGAGGCGGAAACGGTGACGCTGGAAGCGCGGCCCGTCGTCGCGGTCGCGGCGTAATCAGATCGTCGAGAAGCGCGTTTCAAGGCTTCTTAACGCGGGCGAGGCATGATCGCGCCGCGATCGCCGAATCGTATCGCGTCGGGCTCGAAGCGAAGGACCGGATTCCCTCGAGGTTCCTCGGGCGAGCCAGTCAATTCCGCCTCGCGCGACGCGATTGCGACGCATGGGAGCGACGACCGCGCGCGGCCGGCCAAATGAGGACAACGAAATGAAACAGGTGCTCGTGGTTGATGATTCCCCGGTCATCCGGAAGATCGCGCGCCGCATCCTCGAGGGCATGAACTTGAGCACTTCGGAGGCGGGCGACGGCCGGCAGGCGCTGGCGGCCTGTTCGTTCGTCATGCCGGACGCCATTCTCGTCGACAGCGCCATGCCGGTGCTGGACGGCTATGAATTCCTCAGGGAGCTGCGCGCCATGCCGGGGGGCGACAAGCCGAAGGTGGTGTTCTGCACCAGCGAATACGATGTCGCCCAGATCGCCCGCGCGATGCACGCCGGCGCCGACGATTTCATCATGAAACCGTTCGATCGCGAACACGTTCAATCGAAATTCGAAAGCATCGGCGTTTGTTGATCAGGCGCCGCCGCCGGGGCTGATTCCCGGCGGCGACCGCCGGGTCATTCCGAGATCGGCGCCTCGTCCGCGGGAAGCGGCGCGTCATCGCCTTCCTCACTCAGATTCGCTCCGGCGTGGAAGCCGTAGGGCGAGCGCAAGCGCCGCCGACGACCCCGGCCGGGAAAGCGTCCGTCCGCCGGCGCCTCGGAGGGGGGAGCGCCGAGATCAGGCGCGCCGCCCGGTTCCCCGCCGGTCTCGACAATCGGAGCGGGCTGCGCCTCGCCCGCCTCTTGGGGTCCGAGGATGCGCGGCGCCGCGGTGATGAACGAAGGCAGGGCTGAGGGCGCCTCCGGCGCTTCGGCGGGGCCCGGCGCCTCGCGCGGGAGCGAAGGGTCGCGGTAGGGACGGAATTCGCGCGGTCGCCCGTCGCGCCCGCCCTGGCCTTGACGATCCTGCCGATCTTGGAAAGGACGATCAGGCCGAGGGCCGCGATCCTGGTGACGATTGTTGGCGCGGTCCTGGCGGCCCTGGTAACCGCCGCGATCGCCCTGGATCTGGCGCTCGCCCTCGCCCGGCGCCCGCTCGGCGTAAGGCTGGCTCGCAGACGGAGGCATCGGGCCGGGTTGCGGCTGGTAGGGCTGCGGCGGCGGCGCATAGGGAACGGGAGCGCGCTCCGCGGGCGAGGCGAATCGATCGGACAGACCGCCGACGTCCTCCTCGTCTTCGATTTCGTAAGCTTCGGCTTCGCCCGGCGGGCGGCCGCCGCCCTGGGCGTGGAGTTGCGCGGCCTGGGCGGCCGCGATCAGGCGAAAATAATGCTCGGC
>JBEKFO010000199.1:0-7578 GCA_050013275.1 Roseiarcus sp.
TCGCGATCCGCGGTTGCGCTGCGTCCGGCGCGTCAATCGTGTCGGCCTGGCGGGCGCGGTCGTCGAGGGCTGGCTGTCGTCGAGCGCCGATCTCGTCGCGGTGATCGACGGCGATCTTCAGCACGACGAATCGATCCTGCCGAAAATGTACGAAGCGCTCGCGGCGGGGCGCGGCAATCTCGCCATCGGCACCCGCGTCGCCGACGCCACGGCGCCGGGCGGCCTTTCGCCGGCGCGCCAGAAGCTCAGCGACCTCGGCGCCTGGTTCTTCCGGCGGCTGGCCGGGGCCGCGGTCAGCGATCCCATGAGCGGCTTCTTCATGATTCGCCGCGACATCGTCTCGCGCCTCGCCCCGCGGCTTTCGCCCGACGGCTTCAAGATTCTCGTCGACGTCGTGCTCTCCTCGGGCGGCGGCCTCGCAATCGTCGAGACGCCCTACGTCTTTCGCCCGCGCCAAGCCGGCGAATCGAAGTTGTCGCCGCTGGTCGGCTTGGATTTTCTCGGGCTGGTCGTCCATCACGCGTCCGGCGGCGTGCTGCCGATCCGTTTCGTGCTGTTCGCGCTGATCGGCGGCATCGGCCTCGTCGTCCACCTCATCGTGCTGACGGCGCTGGTCGAAGCGCTGGGCGCGGCGAATTTCATCGCGTTCCAGGTCATGGCGACGCTGATCGCGATGGCGAGCAATTTCCTGCTCAACAACGAGATCACCTACCGCGCCTACCGCTATCGCGGCTGGGCGATGGCGGGCGGCTTCGCGCTGTTCGCGATCCTGTGCAGCGTCGGCGCGATCGCCAACGTCGACATCGCCTCGTGGCTGTTCCAGCGCCAGCAGGTCTGGTGGGTCGCGGGATTGTCGGGCGCGCTCGTCAGCGTGGTGTGGAACTATGCGGCGAGCTCCACCATCGTTTGGCGCAAGCGGCGCACGGGCTGAGAGCGGCGCGCGAAGGCGGTGATCGGCATGTTCCAGGACGCGGTCGACTCGCTCAGCGATATCTTCTCGCCCCCGTTCCGTCGCGTCATGGCGAAGTCGCTGGCGTTGACCGCGGCGGTGCTGCTGCTCGCCTGGTTCGGCCTCGACAAGCTTGCGCTGTCGATGGTCGATGTCGGGCCGCCGTGGCTCGCGACGACGATTTCGCTGCTGGTCGGGCTCGGTCTTCTCGCCGGGCTGGTGTTCCTCGCGGCGCCGGTCTCGTCGCTGGTCGCCGGCTTCTTCCTCGACGAAATCGCCGCGCACGTCGAGAGCGAGATCGATCCCTCGGGGTCGCCGGGACGGCCCGCGCCCGCGCTCGAGGCCGCGCTGGTCGCGCTGCGCTTCGCTGCGCTTTCCCTGCTCGTCAATCTGATCGCGCTGATCCTGCTGTTCGTTCCCGGCCTCGGCGTCGTCGCCTGGATCGGCGCCAACGGCTACCTGCTCGGGCGCGAATATTTCGAGCTCGCGGCGCTGCGCTTTCGCTCGGCGGCGGAAGCGCGCGCGATGCGCAGCCGTTACGAGCTGACCGTGTTCACCCACGGCCTCATGATCGCCGCCTTCGTCGCCGTGCCGCTCTTGAACCTGCTGACGCCGCTGTTCGCGACGACGCTGATGGCGAGGCTGCACAAGCGGCTGGCGTGAGGCGGGATGAGGAGCCGATATTTATTTCGGTGACATGCACCTATTTTCCTATTTGTTTCGTTTGCCGCCGAGTCGGGGCTGCGCCCTCCGGGTGAGACACGGCCGATTTTGCGCGCGTCGACCGCTGTCGCCGACCTGCCGCGCCGTCGACCTCATGGAGGCTGACAGTTCCGAAGCCGAGAGGCTGTCAAGGGCGCGCCCATAGCCTGTCGAGAGACGGGCGTCTCTCGACGCCCAATGCGTCGCGCCGCTGCAGGCGAGCTTCGCCGCTTGACAGCCTCTCGGCTTCGGAAAAGGACGCTTCCATGAGGAAAGACGGCGCTCCCTGCCGAACTTTGCGCCGTTCGGATAGCGCTCCGCGTGCGACATGGCGCGGAAAAGCGGGGGAGGCCGGCGGGCGCGTCGCTGGCGATTTTGGACTATGGTGGATTACGGCAGTCCGCGCCTTTCTCCGGAGGATAAATAGGGAAAGAGGTGTGTGTCACCGTTATTCGGAGCGATTTGATATGATCCACAGGCGCGTGGTCGGCGTCATTCTCTTTCTGTCCGGCTGCTTCCTCGCCGTCGGCCCGGCGCTGTCGCAGGAGGGGCCGCTCGATCGGTTGGTGCGCGCCTACCCGGATTTTCTCGAAAGTCATGACGCGACGTCGATCCGCTGGAAGGACGGCTCCACCATGCCCGTCTCCGACGGCCGCACGAACAAGAGTTTCGCGGAGAAACTGAAAAGCGCTTCGCTGCTCGACCAGATGGAATTGGCCTACGTGAAGGGCCCCCTCGCTCAGCCGCCAGGCCCGGAGGACGATCCCGGCCGGTTCCGCAACCGGGCCTTCTTCGACAAGATGTATGGCGATTGCACGAAGGGCGAAGTGACGAGGAAACTGGTCAAAGTCGCTTGGCTGCCCAAGTCGGGCGGCGGCTCCGTACAAATCACCTCGGTCAATGGCGTGGCGGAGCAACTACGGGCGGTTTCCGCGGAACTCGACGCGCTTTCCCCGGATTTGAAGAAATACGCCGTTCCCAGCGCCGGCACGTACAATTGCCGAGCAGTGGCGGATACGGGCACTCGCTCCATGCATGCCTGGGGCGCGGCGATCGATCTGAACACCAAGTATTCCGACTACTGGATGTGGAGCAAAGGTGAATATCGCAATCGCGTTCCGATGGAGATCGTTGAGATTTTTGAGAAACACGGCTTCATCTGGGGCGGCAAATGGGGCCATTTCGACACTATGCATTTCGAATACCGGCCGGAACTGCTTTAACGGACCCGCCGGATTCGCGCACGGCCTGCCGATCGCCGCCGTTGTCGCCGCGCCTCCTGCGCAACCTGCTCGCCCCGCTGTTGGCGACGACGCAGATGGCGCGGCGGCGCAAGCGGCTTTCCCGGACGGCTTAGCGGATAAAGCAATCGCCCGGCTCCCGATCGAAGGGCCGCTCGGGGGGCGGGCATCGATGAACTTCGCTCGATGTCCGAGGCGGGCTCGCGCTCGAAGGGAGTCTTGGCGAGCGAGGAGCAAGCCGACTTCCCGATCGACCGTTGTCGATTGTGGCGCAGGCCAATAAAGCCCGGGAGCGAGCGTCAATCTGCCGCATCGGTTCGGGCCTCGCCAGGGTGCAAGGGAAACTGCGGAGATTGTGCGATGCAACTCGCCTTGTTTCGTAGCAAACGGCGTCCGCGCCAAGGTGTTCGTGGAGCGCGTCTTCGTCGGAATCCTGGTCGCCGGTTCTCTGAAATGCGCCCCAGGACATGAAGCAGAAGCCGGAGCGTAACCCGTGAAACAGTGGATCGGAACTCTTACAATCGGCGCCGTTCTTGCGCTCGCGCAGTGCGGCGTGGCGTCGGCCGGAGCCTTTGAGGACGGCCAAGCCGCGTATCAGCGCGGCGACTACGCGACGGCGATGCGGTTCCTGCATCCGTTGGCCGACGAAGGGCATGCCCGCGCCCAATTCAATCTCGGCCAGATGTACGCTGGCGGCCAAGGCGTCGCCGAGGATTTCGCCCAGGCGATGGCCTGGTATCGCAAGGCCGCCGATCAAGGCGACGCCGCCGCCGAGAACGGCGTCGGCTTTCTCTACGAGCACGGCCGCGGCGTCGCCCAGGATTTCGGCCAGGCGATGAGCTGGTACCGAAAGGCCGCCGATCAGGGCTATGCGCCGGCGCAAAGCAATGTCGGTTCTCTCTATTGGGACGGCCATGGCGTCCCGCAGGCCTACGACGAGGCCGTGGAGTGGTATCGCAAGGCCGTCGTTCAAGGCAACGCGATCGCGCAAGACAATCTCGGCTATGCCTACGCGACCGGCCACGGCGTCGCCCAGGATTTCGCCCAGGCGATGATTTGGTATCGCAAGGCCGCCGACCAGGGCAATGCCGTCGCGCAAAGCGATATCGGCGCTCTTTACGAACACGGCCAAGGCGTCCCCCGCGACCTCGGCCAGGCCTTGGCCTGGTATCGCAAGGCGGCCGATCAGGGGAAAAGCGGCGCAATCGCCGCCGTGAAGCGACTCTCGAGCCTGAGCGCCGCCAAGACGAAATAGGCCGCAAGCACGAGGCCGCCGCTGGCCTCGGCGCCCGCTCCCGCGCGGATCGCCGCAGCGACGCCGCTCCTGCCGCCGCCATGCGCAGCTCCTGTCCGCAAGCTCCCATCTGGCGCTCGCGCGCCCCCCGACACTAAAGTCATTGCTTATCTATCCGCGCTGTGATACTAAAGCGTATGCTTAACCAATCGGCCCCGCTCGACCTCGCCTTCCAAGCCCTCGCCGACCCCTCGCGCCGCGCGATGCTGGAGCGGCTGGCGCGAAGTCCGGCTTCGGTCAGCGATCTCGCGCGTCCGTTGTCGATGTCGTTCCCGGCGGTGATGCAGCACCTGGCGGTGCTCGAGGGCGCCGGCCTCGTCAAATCCGAAAAGGTCGGGCGCGTCCGCACCTGCCGGATCGACGAGCGCGCGCTGGGTCTTGCGGAAGATTGGATCAACGCCCGGCGCGCCGAGTGGGAGCGCCGCCTCGATCGGTTGGGGGACTATCTCGATGAGATGAAAGCCAAAGGAGACGACGATGACAAGCACGACTAACGCCAAGATTGCCGCATCGCGGCCGCTGACGATCTCGCGCACATTCGCCGCGCCGCGCGAACGCGTTTTTGCCTGCTGGAGCACAGCCGAGCGCATGAAGCGCTGGTTCAGCCCCGAAGGCGTCGACGTCCCCGAGGCGGAAATCGACTGTCGCCCCGGCGGCGCCTTCGTCATTTGCATGCGCATGCCCGACGGGACGGAGCATTGGTGCCGCGGCGCTTTCGGCGACGTCGTCCCGGTCGAACGACTCACCTTCGACTGCGAGGTCAGCACCGGCGGCAAAACGGGCTTCCTTGTGCGCACGCTGGTGCTGTTCGCCGTCGATGGGGCGGGCACGCGGATGACGGTCGAGCAGAGCTACGAAATCTACGACCCGGCGTTCCGCTTCGCCGTCGAAGGTTCGGCCGAAGGCTGGCGCACGACCTTGGACAAGCTGGCGCGTGAGGTCGCGCGCGCGGAGGCCGGGCCCGCCGTGCGCGGCGCATTCACGGTCGAGCGCACATTCAAAGCGACGCCGGCGCAGGTGTTCAAGGCGTTCACCGACGAGCGCGCCAAGAGCCGCTGGTTCGCCAGCGGCGACGGCCTGAGGGTCACCGAGCGCAGCATGGACGTGCGGCCGGGCGGGCGCGAAGTCGCGGTCGCCAAATGGAAGAGCGGCGTGACGTCGCGCTTCGACGCCGTCTATTTCGACGTCGCGCCCGAGCGCCGGCTGGTCTACGCCTACGAAATGCATCTCGACGCGCGCAAGATTTCCGTCTCGCTCGCCTGCGTCGAGATCGAGCCGCACCCCGTCGGCGTCAAGCTCAAGGTCTGCGAGCAGGCGGTGTTTCTCGACGGCTACGAGGACAACGGCAGCCGCGAGCGCGGCACGAACATGCTGATCGACAAGCTGGTCGCGTCGCTGGAGGGGTGAGGCCGACTGCGACGCGGCGCCCCCTTCTCCCCGCGCGCGCGGGGAGAAGGGACGCGCGTCGCGACCTACTTCGCCGCCAGCGCGGCGCGGGCCTGCGCGATCAGGGCGGCGGCGGTCTCGGGCGCGTAAGCCTGACGCTCGCCGAACCCCCATACCGGGCCCGGCCAAGCTGCGTCGCCGACGGCGCGGCCGACGACATGGACATGCAGTTGCGCGACGATATTGCCGAGCGCGCCGACGTTGATCTTCTCCACGCCCGGCAGGCTTTGCACGAAGCGCGAAGCAGCGGCGATCTCCTCGATCAGCGTCGCGCGCTGAGCGGCGTCGAGATCGACGATTTCGCGCAAATTCTCGCGGCGCGGGACGAGGATCAGCCAGGGGTAGCGGGCGTCGTTCATCAGCAGGACGCGCGAAAGCGCGAGGTCGCCGACTTTCGATGTGTCGGCGGCGAGGCGCGGGTCGAGCGCGAAACTCATTTCAGCCAGCTCCTGCCGTGCGGCCCCGCGGGAAGGGCGAGATGTCGCGCGACCGTCGCGCCGATGTCGGCGAGGCTCGCGCGCGCGCCGATCGGCCCGGCCGGCGCGCCGGCGCCGAAGGCGAGGATCGGCACGTGCTCGCGGGTGTGGTCGGTGCCGCGCCAGGTCGGGTCGTTGCCGTGATCGGCGGTGAGGACGCAAAAGTCGTCGGCGCGCATCTTGGCCGCGATCTCGGGCAGGCGCGCGTCGAACGCCTCCAGGCACGCGGCGAACCCCGCGACGTCGCGGCGGTGGCCGTATTCGCTGTCGAAATCGACGAGATTGACGAAGATGAGCCCGCCGTCGGCGGTCTCGTCGAGCGCGGCGAGCGTCAGGTCGACGTTGGCGCCGTTGTGCCCGCCCTTGAGTTCGCGGCCGGTGAAGCGATGGGCGAAGATGTCGCCGATCTTGCCGACCGAGACGACCTCGCGTCCGGCGCCCGCCGCGCGCTCGAGGAGGTTGCCGGGCAGCGGCGGCACGGAGAAATCCTTGCGATGGGCGGTGCGGGTAAAATCGGCCGGCGTGCGGCCGACGAAGGGGCGGGCGATGACGCGCCCGATATTGAGCGGGTCGCACAGGCGTCGCGCGATCCGGCAGACTTCATAGAGCCGCTCCAGCCCGAACGCCTCTTCGTGGGCGGCGATCTGGAACACCGAATCGCCGGAGGTGTAGCAGATCGGCTTCAGCGTCTTGAGGTGCTCCTCGCCCAGCTCGGCGATGATCGTCGTGCCGGAGGCGTGGCGATTGGCGAGAATGCCCGGCAAGCGGGCCTCGGCGATCAGCGCGGCGGTGAGCGGCTCGGGGAACGTCGGAACGGTCTGCGGGAAATAGCCCCATTCGAAATCGACCGGCGTGCCGGCGATCTCCCAATGGCCCGAGGGCGTGTCCTTGCCCCTGGAGGTTTCGACGCCGTAGCCCCATTGGCCCTTCGCCGGCGCGCAGGCGAAGCCGGGCGGGACGACGCCGCTCGAAGCGCGCATGGCGAGGCCGAGGCCGAGCGCGTCGAGCGTGGGCAGGCTGAGCGGCCCGGCCCTTAGTCGAGCGCGATCGCCTTTGCCCTCGGCGCAGGCCAGCGCGAGATGGCCGAGCGTGTCGGCGCCCGCGTCGCCATAGGCGCTCGCGTCGGCCGCGCCGCCGCAGCCGACCGAATCGAGCACGATGATCAGCGCGCGGCCCATGACGATCCTTACTGGCTGACGACGCCCGTCGCGTCCGCCTCGATCGAGAAGGCGGCGGCGAACAGCGCCTTGGTGTATTCGTTGCGCGGCGCGGCGAACACTTCGCGCGCCGCGCCGCTCTCGACGACCTCGCCGCGCCGCATGACGATGACCTCGCTCGCCAGCGCGCGCACCACTTTCAGGTCGTGCGAAATGAAGAGATAGGCGAGCGAGCGCCGCTTCTGCAAATCGCGCAAGAGGTCGACGATCTGCGCCTGCACCGACATGTCGAGCGCGGAGGTCGGCTCGTCGA
>JBEKFO010000200.1:0-7535 GCA_050013275.1 Roseiarcus sp.
CAGTGCCGCCAGTCGGTCGGCATTCCCTTCGTGAGGGGGTGCGTATTGCGCCAGGAACAGAAGGAAGCCGCAGGCAAGGCCGCGCCGGCGGCGCCGCTTCCGGTTTCCGCGCCGCCGTCTCCGAGCGACGCTTTCTCGGTGCGGCCGACGTTCGTGGCGCCGCCGCGCAGCACCGCGGACATCCATGCGATCCTCGAACGAGAAAAGCCCGACGCCGCAAAGATCGCCGCGCGCAACGCCGAGGCCGAAGCTGTCCCGCCGACGGGCGCGACGCCCGCCGCCCTCGCCCAGTTCTATTACGATCGCGCCGCCGCCAAGGCTTTGCTCGGCCGCGATCAGGACGCCGTCGCCGACGCCCTCAAAGCCCTCGACGCGGCCAGGAGCAGCGGCGAGTTCCGGGGCGAGACGCGCGCGTTGCAGTTCTTGGGGTTTCGCTATCGCGCGCTCGGCGATCCGAAGAAGGAAACGGAGGCTTTCGAGACGATCGTCACCGAGGCCGTGGCGCGGCGCCAGCGGGGGACCACGATCAACGCGCTCCTCAATCTGGCAAAAACGGCGCTGGCGGTGGGCGAGATCAGCAAAGGCGAAGCCTATGCGAGCCGCGTCGCCGCCCTGGTTCAGGAGGCGCGCGGCAGTCCCAATCCGGATTGGCGCAAGGCTTATGCGGTCTATGGCCAGTCCTGGGAGGCCGACGCAGCGGCCGTGGAAGCCATGGTCAGAGAAAGCCACAGCCAATATTCGCAGGCCGAAGCCGCCTTCCGACGCAGCGAGGCGTTTCGTCGCGCATCGTTGAACGACCTGCCGAAATACGATTATCCTCCTCCTCGCGAGCAGATACTGCAGTCCGCCGAGAACACCGTGTTGGCGACGGCTCGCGTCGTCGCCCGACTGGGAAGGCTGAGCGAAGCCGAGTCGCTGGCGCGAAGAGCCTTGCTCAATATCCTGGACCTACAGGGCCGGTACAGTCCGGCGACGCCGGCCTTCATCGACGGGCTCGCCAGCGTCATCGTCGAAGAAGGCCGCTACAAGGAAGCCGAGGACCTCGCGCGAACGGCGCTCGACACGCAGCGCGCGTTGGGCGTCGCCGAGGATTCGCCCGAAACCGCCGCCATTCTCTCCAGACTCGGCAACATCCTGGTGTTGCAACGCAAGGCGCAGGAGGCGCAAGTCGTCTATGCGCAATTGGATCAAGCGATCAGCAAATGGCCGCCGACTCGGGGTTGGTTCTATCGACTGAGCGCGGCGCGGGTCGCTGCGCTCTTGGGCGCGGGTCAAATCGAGGCGGCTGTAACGGCGGCCGAGGAACTGGTGAAACTGCAAACCGCGCGCGCAGGCGCCAACAGTTTTGACGCCGCTCTCGCTCACGGCTTGCTCGCCATCGGTTACGCCCGCTCCACGCGTGAAGCCGACGCCCTGCGAGAATTCAAGACTTCCATTCCGATCATGATGACGGCGGCGCCGGAGAACGCTGACGACGATCCGACGGTCGTCGTCGCCCGGCAGGCCCGGCTGCAATTCGTCGTCGAAGCCTATTTCAACACGCTGGTCGATCAGGCCAAAGACCCGCACGACGTCGCGGAGGAGACTTTTGCGCTCTCCGATGCGATACGCGGCCAATCCGTCAGCCATGCGCTGGCCGACGCGAGCGCGCGCGTGGCGATCAAGGACCCCGGGCTCGCCGAACTCATTCGCGGCGAGCAGGATCTCGCCAAACAGATCGAGGCTTCCCTCGGCGCGCTCAACAATCTGCTGTCGTCGCCGCCCGACGCCGAGCGCGACCAGGCCGTCAAGACGGCTTCGGCGTTGATCGCCGATTTGCGCACCAAGCATGAGGCCGCGGTTCGCGAAGTCGACAGGAGGTTTCCCGCCTACGCCTCCCTAGTCAACCCCAAGCCGCCTTCGATCGCCGAAGTCAGGGCGGCGCTGCGACCGGACGAGGCGATGCTGTCGTTCTATTTCGGGCGCACAGCCAGCTTCGTCTGGGCGATTCCGAAGGAGGGCGCGGTGGCGTTTGCGCGCCTGCCGATGAAGGCGAGCGACCTCGAGGTCGCCGTTCGCGACCTGCGCAAGGCCCTGGAGCCCGAGGTCGCGCGGGTGGAGGAAATCCCGGCCTTCGACGTCGGCGCGGCCTACGCGCTTTACGCCGCGTTGTTGGCGCCGGTCGAAAGCGGCTGGAAGGACGCGAAAAACCTCGTCGTGGTCACGAACGGCGCGTTGGGAGGGTTGCCGCTCGGCCTGCTGCCCACAGCCAATGTGCAGGTTGACGCGCACGCCCAACCGCTGTTCGCCGGGTATCGCGACGTGCCTTGGCTCGCGCGAACCCACAACGTGACGTTAGCGCCCTCCGCCGCTTCGTTCCTGACATTGCGGAGCCTGCACGCGGGTTCGCCGCTCCGCGAAAACCTGATCGGATTCGGCGACCCCTATTTCAGCCCCGCCGAGGCTGCCGAAGCCCAAGCCGGAACAACTGCGAGCGCCGACGCGAACGGCGAGGCCGATGTTACGCGCGGCCGTCCCTTGAGACTGCGCGCCGCGCCGCACACAGAAGGCCTCGATAAGGCGGAATTGGCGATGCTGCCACGTCTGCCGGATACGCGGCCGGAATTGACCGCGATGGCGCGCGCGCTCGACGTCGACCCCGCCAAATCGCTCTATCTCGGAAAAGACGCCAACGAGCGCAATGTCGAAATGCGCGATCTAACTCACTACCGCGTTGTCGCCTTCGCGACGCACGGGCTAATCCCGGGGGACCTCGACGGATTGTCCGAGCCGGCGCTGGCGTTGACGGCGCCGGATGTCGCGGGCGTCGAGGGCGACGGGCTCTTGACCCTGGACAAGATCATGGCGCTGAAACTCGACGCGGATTGGGTGATCCTGTCGGCCTGCAACACCGGGGCGGGCGTCGGCGCGGAGGCCGCCTCAGGACTCGGCAGCGCGTTTTTCTACGCCGGCGCGCGCGCGGTGCTGGTGACCAACTGGTCGGTGCATTCCGCATCGGCGCGCGAACTGACGAGCGATCTGTTCCGCCGCCAGAGCGCCGATTCCGGACTTTCGCGCGGCGAAGCGCTGCGCCAATCGATGGCGGCGCTGATCGACGGTCCGGGATCGGTCGACGCCGAAGGCCGTACGGTCTACACGTATGCGCATCCTCTGTTTTGGGCGCCGTTCACACTGATCGGCGACGGCGGCGGGACGTGAAGCTGGCGCGATAGGAGAGCGCGGACGATGGAGCGACGACGGGAATCGGCGGGAGCGACCGGGAAACGAAGCGTCATGCGTTGGGTCGCCGCCGGCTGCGCCGTATTCCTGCTCGCTCCCGTCTACGCGGCGCACGCGTTTGAACTCGTAACTGAGGCCGAGGCGGCCTTGCCCGCCGGCGAGGCGCCGGCGCTGATCATGCGCGGCAGCCCGATGCGGCGGCCCAACATTCTCGTCGTCTCTCCTCCCCCCACGGCGGGATTGATGCATTCGCCAATCGATCTGAAGTTGCGCTTTCACGCGTTCGGCGGCGCCGAGATCGATCCGGAATCGGTGGTGGTGACCTATCTCAAGCAACCCGCCATCGACATCACCCAGAGGATCGCGCCGTTCATCACGGCGCAGGGAGTCGAGATCGACAAGGTCGAGGTTCCCGCGGGCGCGCATCGGTTCTGGATCGAATTGAAAGACAAGAGCGGACACGTCGGCGCGGCCGAGGTCAGCTTTCAGATCGCCAAGTAGCGCCGATGCCGAAAATCGCGATCTCCTACCGACGTTCGGACACTGCCGCCATTTCGGGACGCATCTTTGATCGTCTTGCGGCCCATTACGGCAAGCACTGCGTGTTCATCGACGTCGACAACATCCCGATCGGCATCGATTTTCGCGCCCATATCGGCGAAACTCTGCGACGCAGCGACGTCGTCCTGGCCGTCATCGGCACAAGATGGACGGGCGCGCAGGATGGCGGCGACCCGAGAATCCTGGAGGAGAGCGACCCGGTTCGGGTCGAGATCGAGACCGCCCTCGCGCGAGGCGCGCCCGTCGTTCCGGTGCTGGTCGACGGCGCCAAGATGCCCAACGCCGCGGCTCTGCCGCAAAGTTTCGGGACGTTCGCGTTTCTGAACGCGGCGGAGGTTGCGACCGGACGCGATTTCGACGGCCAGATCGGCCGGCTGATCGCAGCGATCGACCGGGCGGCCGCCGCCAAACCCGACGCCGGCGTGTCGATCTACGCTTCGTCGAAGGCGGCGGCGCGGCACGCGTTCCTTCTCGATGCCGCGCGCTACTTCGTCACACCGCTGATCCTGTTGCTGGTCGCGCACTTCCTGGTGGTCATCGCACTCGATTGGAACATCGTCTATCTCAGGCTGGCCGCGGCGATCGCGCCCCTGATCTTCGGGGCGGCGTTTTCCTGGTTTAGCGGGCGCGGCGCGGGCGCCGCTTGCGGTTTCGCGCTCGCTCTCGGACTTGTCGCGACGGCCGGTATGACGGTTTCGGAAAGCTTGGCGACCGGGGATCCAATGCTGCCGCAGTCACGGCAGGAACTGCTTGAAAACTTTCAGTTCGCCGGAACCATGGCGCTGACTTTCGTCGCCGGATATTTCGCGGCGAGCTTCTCGCGCAAATTCTTGCCGTCGATTTCGCGGGCCTAGCAGGCTGGCGATGAAATCGCCGACTGGCGCAGGGCCGTCCTTGCCGCAGGCGTCGTTGAAGGTCCGCTCTCCACCCGTCGTGGCATTGTAGGACGCTCTCGGAGCGACGGTCCGCTCTGGGGAACGGCAGCGGTCGAATGAACGGCAACGATGGGCGCGGAGGGAACTCCAGTACGATCAGCGCTCTGTGTCCGGCCTCCCCCATTGCCGACGCGCGGAGGCAGGAGCCAAACATCACATTTCAGGACTACGTTGGGCGGCGAGGAGCAGCGCCCGACGGCCGCGACCCCTCATCCCAACGCGAATGCGCAGCATTCGTCCGCCCCCGCAACGGGAGAAGGGAGCGCCCGCCTCAATCGATCAGCCGATACGCCGGGACGGTGAGGAACGCCTCGAAGGTCGGGCTCAGCGACATCTTGGCGACGAGTTCGATCGCCTCGGCCGCCCCCCGGCGGCGATGGCGCAACGGCCTGGGCGAACGGGCGCGGGGAGACCTAAGGCTTCGCGCCGAGGCTCTTCAACTCCGCAGCGGCGACCCCTCGTTCCGGCGCGCCTTTCAAGCAAGACTTGTCCGCCGACGTGAACGCTTCGGCGGCTTCCGCTTTCGCGCCCTTCAGCAGCGCCAGTTCGCCGGTGAAGACAGAGGCCTGGCACGTCTGCAATTGCCTGATGATGGGGCTGTCGAAATCGTCCGCCGCCGCTTCCTCCTGCATGGTCGGCGAAGTCGGCTCGCCGAGAAACGCATGGATGGCGCTGGCCGGCCAGTGGCGCATATTGAGGGTCTCGGCGGCCTCGGCGAGGCGCCCTTTGACTTGCGCGCGACGGTCGGCGATCTCACGCCACAGCGCGGCCTCGGCGTTCCCTGGAGCGAGGTCGGTCGCCTGTTGCAGGTCCGCGCGCGCCAGATCGAGAGACCCGCGCATCAACTGGACGACGCCGCGCTGCTGTAGCGCATAGGCGTCCTTGGGGTCCAGGCGGAGGGCGTCGTTGAAGTCGGCGACGGCGCGGTCGGGTTCGCCCCTTACGAAGAATATCGCGCCGCGAGCTTCCGCCGCCCGGACATAGGTGTTGCGGTCATCGGCGGTAAGCCGCAGCGCCTCGCTCAAGTCGGCGATCGCCCCGTCGTCGTCGCCCGTCAGGCGCCGCTCGGCGCCGCGCCCCAAATACGCGCGGCCCAATGTCGGGTCGAGCCGTATCGCGGCGCTAAAGTCGGCTTCGGCGCGCTGATAGTCGCCCTTGGCGTACCAAGCTTTCGCTCGGCCCAGGTATGCGAGAGCGAAAGTCGGGTCGAGGCGGATCGCCTCGTCGAAATCCGCAACTCTCCCGCCGCGCAAATTGACGAAGCTGCCGGCGCCGCGCGCGTAATAGGCGAAGGCGAAGTTCGGATCGAGCCGCACCGCCGCGTCGAAATCCGCGGCGGCGGCGTCGCGATCGGCCGCTTCGTTGTCGGACTTGCCGAAGTTCGCTCTTTCTACATGTGCGATCGCCCGGTTGATCGAGGCGATCGCCCTTTCGCGCGGCGGTCCCGCGCCCTGTATGATGCGCGTGCAGTCCGTGATGGCGCCGTCGGGAACAGCGACGACGAAGGTCTCGGGGTCATTGAGGCCGCCGCAATCCGCTCCGCCGCTCTGGCCTTCCGCGAGGACCGGGCTGGCGCAGGCCACGGCCAACAGGATCGACGCCGCGCCTAGATGTCTGAACATTTCTTCCTCCGCCGGCCGCCGAGCAAAACTCTGGACGCGCCGAAGCGTCGGCGCTCCCTGCGATAAGTACGGGATGACTCATGCGGACGAAACTGTCTGCACGCCGCTTCCATGGGCGACGAAGGCGCGCCGCGCGCTCAACATCCTCGGCGTCGAGGCAATGACGGCCGCGGTCGCGGCCTGAGGCGGGGGCCCGTCGCTCAATGCGGGATATCAAGCGCCGCCTGGGCGCCCGTCAGGTCGGTTCAGACGCGCCGGGAGGCCGAAACGCTAAAAATCCCGCCGCCCTCGGCGTCTCGCGCCGCTCCGCGTCTAACTCACAGCGTTTTCGCACGGTCTGGACAGCGAGGAAACTCACCCGGCCCCTCAATCGATCAGCCGATACGCCGGCACGGTGAGGAACTCTTCGAAGGTCGGGCTCAGCGACATTTTGGCGAAGAGCGCGATCGCCTCGGCGAAGCGCCCGCCTTGGAACGCCTCCGCGCCGACGGCGGCGGCGACCTTGGCCATTTCGTCGGCGAGCGTCGCCTCGAACAGCGCGGGCGTGACGACGCGCCCGTCGGCGAGCTTGGCCTTCAGATGCAGCCACTGCCAGACTTGCGCGCGCGAGATTTCCGCGGTCGCGGCGTCCTCCATTAGGTTGTAGAGCGGCACGGCGCCGCGGCCGCGCAGCCAGGCTTCGAGATATTGCACGCCGACGCGGATGTTTTCGCGTAGGCCGGCTTCCGTGCGCTGGCCGTCGTGGACTTCCAGCAGGTCCGCGCGCGTCACCGTCACGTCGTCGCGCGTCACCGCGAGCTGGTTGGGGCCGGGCATCAGCCGGTCGAACACTTCGCGCGCGACCGGCACGAGATCGGGATGGGCGACCCAGGTGCCGTCGTGGCCATTGCCCGCCTCGCGCTCCTTGTCGGCGCGCACCTTGGCGAACGCCGCCTCGTTGGCGCTCGGATCGCCCTTGATCGGGATTTGCGCCGCCATGCCGCCCATCGCGAAAGCGCCGCGGCGGTGGCAGGTCTTGATCAGCAGCAGCGAATAGGCGGCGAGGAACGCCTTGCCCATCGTCATCGCGGCGCGATCGGGGGTGAGGAACGCGGGATTCTTGCCGAGCCGCTTGATGAACGAGAAGATGTAGTCCCACCGCCCGCAGTTGAGCCCGACGATGTGGCCGCGCAGCTCGTAGAGGATTTCGTCCATCTCG
>JBEKFO010000201.1:0-7529 GCA_050013275.1 Roseiarcus sp.
CGTTGCGACGCATTTCACAACACGGGCTTGCGCCGGCAGCCTGATCGGGGCCGCTTCGCGCGCGTCCGTTCAATCGTGTCCAGCTCGCGGGAAGTTCAACGCTTTAGGCGCCATTTTGTGTCCCGCTCGGCATGCGCGCGCTTGGCGCCGGCCGGCGACGCTTGTCGAGACCGGCCCTCGGCTTGCGACGCCGGCGCCGATCGCCGCCGTCGCGCCGGAGCAGGACGCCGTTGTCGCCGCCGTGGCGCGCGTTTCGCAAGCGGGTTGCTCCGCGGTTTTATCAACATAAGGTAGGCGGTCATTAATTTCTTGCACAGTATTTATCGTGTTGATATAATTTATCAACATGAGGAATACGTAATGACCATCGACTGGACCCATTTCACGCCGTTCTCGGCGCTCGCCGGCGGCGCGATGATCGGCGCGGCCGCTGCGCTGCTGATCCTCGGCGCGGGCCGCGTCATGGGGGCGGCGGGGATTCTCGGCGGCGCGCTCGACGGGCGCGAGGGCGACGCGGCGTGGCGCTGGTCGCTGATCGCCGGGTTGGCGGCGGCGCCGATCATCGCTCACGGCCTGTGGGGCGCGACGGCGCCGAGCTTTTTGGCGAGTTGGCCCGTCCTTCTCGTCTCCGGCCTGCTGGTCGGATTCGGCGCCCGGCTGGGCTCGGGTTGTACGAGCGGTCACGGCGTTTGCGGCCTGTCACGGCTTTCGCCGCGCTCGTTCGTCGCCACCGCATTGTTCATGGCGGCGGGCTTTGCGACGGTCTTCGTCGTCCGCCACCTGTTGGCCTAACAAGAACGGAGACGCACGATGCGCAATGCGCTCGCCCTGGTCGTCGGCCTGATTTTCGGCCTCGGGCTTTGCCTTTCCGGCATGAGCGAACCGACCAAGGTTCTCGGCTTCCTCGACCTCGCCGGGGCCTGGGATCCCTCGCTCGCCTTTGTCATGGGCGGAGCGATCGCCGTCGCGGCGCCGGCGTTCGCGCTGGCGCGCCGGCGGCGCGTCGCTTGGCTCGGCGGCGAAATCGAATTGCCGAGGACGCGCCCAATCGACGCGCCGCTCGCGCTCGGCGCGCTGATCTTCGGCGTCGGCTGGGGATTGGCCGGCGTCTGCCCGGCGCCGGGCATCGTCGACATCGGCTTTCTGAGTCCGAGCGCGATGATCTTCGTCGCGGCGATGGCGATCGGCATGCTCGCTTTGCGCTTCGCCGATATTGGCTGGCGGACCCCGCGGATCGCGGCGCAAGATGCGTGAGCCTGCCGGGGGCTCGCGTGATCAAACGGTCGTTTGAAAAAATCTTGTTTGCGAGCCGGTGGCTGCTCGCGCCGTTCTATGTCGCGCTGGTGTTCGCGCTGCTGGCGCTGCTCGCCAAGGTCGGCGTGCGCGTTTACGAGTTGGCGACCGGGTTCGCCGGGCTGGGCGAAGAAAGCGTTCTGCTCGCCGCGCTGGGGATCGTCGATCTGACGCTTTCAGCCTCGCTGATCGTGATCGTCGTCCTTTCCGGCTACCTCAACTTCGTTTCGCGCATCGACGTCGACGCGCATGCGGATTGGCCGCGCTGGATAGCGGCCGTCGATTTTGGCGAACTCAAGCTGAGGCTGATGGCGTCGATCGTCGCGATTTCCGCCATCAAGCTGCTCGAGGCGTTCATGGATGTCGCCCACGAAACGGACCGCGATCTCGCCTGGCAGACCGGCATGCTCGCGACTTTCGTGATCTCCGCCCTTCTGCTCGCGCTCGCCGATCGGTTCGGCTATCGCCAGGGCGCGCGCTGAACGCGCAGCGCTATTTCTCCAACAGCACCTGCCGGCATTCGGGCGGCAATTTCGCGAGCGTGATCGGCGGCTTGGGCTTGGCGTTGGGATCGAGACGGGGATGCAGCGCCTCGTCGGTGAACCACCAATTGAGCGATTTGTCACAACCGTCGCCGGGCGGAACCGGGTCCTGCGGCTGGCAAGCCGTTTCGCCTGCCGGGCACGCGATGCGAATATGGAAGTGATAATTGTGCCCCCAATAGGGGCGCACCTTGTTCATCCACGGCTGGCCCGCGGCGGTCTCGCACAGCGCCTTCTTGATCGCGGCGTTGACGAAGATCCTCTCGACCTCGGGCTCCTCCGCGGCGGCCTTGATGACGCCCGCCTGCCGCGCCGTCCAATGCGCGCGATCGACCGAGAGCCCGTCCTCGCTCACCATATTGACCGCCGACATCTCCTCGCGTTCCTCGCGGCTCAGGGTGCGGTCGGGCATCGGCGTCAGCCACACGTCGGCGTCGAGGCCGACCTGGTGCGAAGCGTGGCCGGTCAGCATCGGACCGCCGCGCGGTTGGGAAATGTCGCCCACCAGAATGCCCGGCCAGACGCCTTCGCGCGCCGCCTTGCGCGAAAATCGCTCGAGGAAGTCGATCATTGCGGGATGGGCCCAATTGCGATTGCGCGAAAGGCGCATCACCTGCCAGGTTTCGCCGTCGATGGGCAGCGCCTTGGCGCCGGCCAGACAGCCGCGAGCATAAAAACCGATCGAGCGCGTCAAGACCTCCGTGGGCGTCATCGCGCGGCCGAACAGTTCCTTGGCGGGCAGTTTGGGATCGGCGGGATTGGCGATCGGCGGCAAAGGCGCGGGATCGAGGGAGCCTTTGTCCTGCGCCAGCGCGCGATCCGACGCGCCGACGAGCGCGGCGGCGAGGCACGCCCAAGCGAGAACGGTCTTTTCCATCGTTCGCCTCCGTCGCCACTCGATCGCGCGATCCGCAGCGCCGCGCCTCGGCGGATTCGCCGTTGTCATGTCGCCTCGGCGCGAAGGCGCGTCAATCCCCTTGGCGCGCCTCGGCGCGCCGGCTAGCGACGACGAAGAGGCGCGGGAACGGCAGCAACACGCCGCCGCCCGCGCGGGGCGGATAGGCGCCGGCGATCGCGGCGCGATAGCGCGCAAGGAACGCGGCGCGCTCTTCGGCCGCAAGTGGGGCGAGAAACGGGCGAAGCCCCGCGCCCTCGACCCAGGCGACGATCGCGTCGGGGCCTCCTAATCGATGGACATAGACAGTGCGCCAGATGTCGATTTCATCGCAAAACGGCGACAGCGCCGCGTCGTAGTCCGCGAACGAGCCGATCGCCTCGCGCGCGTCGGCGGCGTGCGCGAGCTTGTCGCGAAAGCGTGGTTCGGCGGCGATCTCGCGCATCAGCGCGTGCGTCGGCTCGTTCTCGTTGTCGGGCATCTGCACGGCGAGGCAGCCGAGCGGCGCCAACTGCTGCGCCAGCCGCGCCATGACCGCGATGTGATTGGGGACCCAATGCAGGACGGCGTTTGCAAAGATGAGATCGACCGGACCGCCGCGCCAATCCGCCACGTCTGCCTGGGTAAATGTCTGACGGGGCAGGCGCGCTCGCGCCGCGGCCAGCATGTCCGGCGAGGAGTCCACGCCCACGATCGCGCTTTCGGGATGGCGTTCGGCGAGCAGTTGTGTAGAATTGCCGGGTCCGCAGCCCAGATCGACGATCGTGCGCCGCGCGCCGAGGGGCACGCGTGCGAGGAGATCGCCGGCGGGGCGGCTGCGCTCGGCTTCGAAGCGTCGGTACACTCCGGCGTTCCAGTCGTCGGTCATGGCGTTCACCAGCCCCTCAAGATGGAACGGCTCTCAATTTTCGCGGTCGCGACAAAATTGCAACACTTTTGCGACCAAACGAGACCAATGAGCACGAGCACGAAAACGTCATAGCTTACAAAACCTTAATGCATAAGGGCGTCGGCGGCGCCTGCCTGCCCCGGTAAATGTGGCGAAATTGTTCCAAATGTTTGACGGAAAGATATCGATGCGGCGCCAATCGCGGGAATTCCCTCGACCGCGAACTTCGCCCGGTTATCAAGCGTTTGCCGCGACCGTTTGGCGACGGACCGGAGCGCGTCGCGGCGCGGGTCGGGGCAGCGTCGGATTGTCGCCTTGAAGTCGCTTGCCCTGCTCGCGCCAGCATGCAATATTGCCTTCAAGAAAGCATAAATCGATGCGACGGCAGAAATTGCGTATATGGCGCGGTGTTTGCAGCGAAATCGATGAGAATACCGGCGGGGGCTGTTAAATTGAGTAGGCGGTATACTTGATTTTGAGGGTTGGCGTCTGTTAGTTGATGTCGATCGTCGAACGGTTTTCGTGCGAGTTCTCCAAGCTTCGGACATACATTATGTAGCTACCACAGCGTGCGGGCTGTGGGAGGAGAGGCCATGTCTTTTCAACGACCTGCTGGATACGCGGGAGACTTATCCATTGAGGACGCGTACGCCCTTCTAGCCGAAAACGAAAAGGCCGTCCTGGTCGACGTGCGCACCCAGGCGGAATGGACCTACGTCGGCGTTCCCGACCTCAGCCAACTGGGGAAGGCGCCGATATTCCTGGAATGGCAAGTTTATCCGTCGATGCAAGTGGTCGCGGATTTCACGCCTCGGCTCGTCGCGGCGCTGAACGCGCGCGGCGCCGATCGATCGGCGCAGGTGCTCTTTATCTGCCGTTCGGGCGTGCGCTCGCGCGGCGCGGCGATCGCCCTTACGGGCGCGGGATGGCCGCGGTGCTACAATATTACGGAAGGCTTTGAAGGGGGGCTCGACGCCACGCGCAGGCGCGGCGCGCTCGGCGGCTGGCGGGCGAGAGGCCTGCCCTGGACTCAGTCGTAATCGGATCCCTGGAGGACCGACTTTCACCCTTTTTCCCTCGCCCCCGTTCCCATCAAGAGATTCCGATGAACCCCAGCGCCAATTTGGCCGCGGCTTCGGCCGACCCACGAGTTGTTTCCACCACGCGCGATCTCGAGGACAGCTGGCGGCGCTGTTGCAAGCGGCTGCGGATCGAATTGGGCGAGGACGTCTTCACCAGCTGGTTCGGTCGCCTGGCGATCGACACGGTCGAGGGCGGTCGCGCGCACTTCTTCGTGCCGACGCGTTTCTTGAAGAGCTGGATCGAGTCGCACTATCAGGAGCGCATCCTGGCGGCGTTGGAAGTCGAGATCGGCGGCGTCGCGTCGATCGGCATCTCGGTTCGCTCCTCGACGTGCGCGCCGGGGCCGCAAAATGGCCCGGCGACGGCTCAGTCCGGCAATGTGAAGGCGATCGACGGGACGCGGCCGGGAGCGGTCCGCGGGCCGATCGCCGGGTCGCCCGCGCTGCGCAGCGGACAGAAGAACGAGAACGTCGGGCACAACGAGACCTTGGCGGGATCGCCGCTGGATCGTCGGTTGTCGTTCGCATCCTTTCTGGTGGGGCGGTCCAATCAACTGGCCTTTTCGGCCGCGCAGCGCGTCGTCGAGGGGCGTAGCGGCCAACCGCCCGCCTTCAGTCCGCTCTATGTCCACGCCGCGGTCGGACTCGGAAAGACGCATCTTCTGCAAGCCACCGCGCAAGCGGCGGCCGCGCAGGGGCGCAGCGTCATTTATCTGACGGCGGAAAAATTCATGTACGGCTTCGTCGCGGCGTTGCAGTCGCAAACGGCGATCGCCTTCAAGGAGGCCTTGCGTTCGATCGACCTGTTGATCTTCGACGACGCCCAGTTCCTCCAGGGCAAGGCGATCCAGGCCGAATTCGGCCACGCGCTCAATGCTCTGCTCGACTCCGGGCGCCAGGTGGTGGTCGCGGCGGATCGTCCGCCGGGGGATCTCGAATCGCTCGAGGAGCGGGTGCGTTCGCGCTTGGCCGGAGGGCTCTGCGTCGAGATGAGCGCGCTCGACGAAGCGCTCCGGGTGAAGATTCTCGAGGCCCGGATCGCCACGGCGCGCGCGCAAAACCCGCATTTCGAGGTTTCGTCGGCCGTGCTCGCGTTCGTCGCGCGCGCGATCACGTCGAACGGCCGCGATCTGGAGGGCGCGGTCAATCGCCTGCTCGCCCACTCGATCGTCGGCGCGCCGCCGCTGTCCGTCGAAGCGGCGGAAATCGCCATCCGCGACCTCATCCGCGCGCGGGAGCCCAAGCGCGTCAAGATCGAGGACATTCAGAAGCTGGTGGCGAGTCATTACAGCGTGACGCGCGCCGATATTCTGTCTTCGCGGCGCACCGCGACCGTCGTCAAGCCGAGGCAGGTGGCGATGTATCTCTCCAAGGCGCTCACCTTGCGCTCGCTGCCCGAGATCGGCCGCCGCTTCGGTGGACGCGACCATACGACGGTGCTGCACGCCGTGCGCAAGATCGAGGGCCTCACCACCTCCGATTCCGGGCTGCGCGAAGAGCTGGAGCTGCTCAAACGCATGTTGCAGGAATAGGCCGATCGCACTCGCGCCGGCTCGCCGACGGGCGGTTGGTTGGCGTCTCTTGATCAAGCAGGATTTTTGACCGAGAACCGGTGTCCACTTTTCCGAAGTCCTGCTCGAGAGAGGCGATGACGCTGATCTTCAAGATCGTCGGCGTCGAAGAATGGCGCGCAGCCGAGGCGGCGGGTGTCTTCGCCGGCGCCGCGGTCGACCGCGCGGACGGCTACATTCACTTCTCCACCGCCGCGCAAGCGCCCGAAACCGCGGCCAAATGGTTCAAAGGACGCGGCGACTTGGTGCTGGCGGCGGTCGACGCCGACGCGCTGGGGCCTGCGTTGCGCTGGGAGCCCGCGCGCGGCGGCGCGTTGTTTCCGCATCTCTATGCGCCGCTGCCGCTCGACGCGGTCGTTTGGACGCGTCCGCTGCCGCTCGGCGAAGACGGCCGTCACCTGTTCGGGAGTCTCGAGCCATGATGCGGGCCCTCGGCGCGCTCGCGCGGCCGATTATGTGGCGTCTTCCGCCAGAGACCGCGCACCACGCCACCATTGCGGCGTTGCGGTTCGCGCCTCTGGCGCGGCCTCGCGCGGCCGATCCGCGCCTTGCCGTTCGCGCTTTTGGGATCGAATTCGCCAATCCCCTCGGCTTGGCGGCCGGGTTCGACAAGAACGCCGAAGTCGTGCGCGCGCTGCTGGCGTTGGGATTCGGCTTCGTCGAGGTGGGGACGCTGACGCCGCGCCCGCAACCGGGCAACGCCAGCCCGCGGCTGTTCCGCCTGCCGGCCGACCACGCGATCGTCAATCGGATGGGCTTCAACAATCAGGGCTACGAGGCGGTGCGCGCGCGTCTGGCGGCGAAGCGAATCGAAGGCGTCGTCGGCGTCAACATCGGTCCGAACAAGGACGCCGCCGACCGGCTCGCCGACTATGTTCTCGGGGTGAAGACCTTCGCCCCGTTCGCCAGCTATTTCGCCATCAACATCTCTTCGCCGAACACACCGGGCCTGCGCGATCTGCAACGGCGCGACGCGCTCGACGAACTGGTGGCGCGCGTCATCGAGGCGCGCGACGAGGCGGCGCCGCGCCGTCCGGTGCTGATCAAGATCGCGCCGGATCTCGACTTGCGTGGGCTCGACGACGTCGTCGCGGTCTGCGCGGCGCGCGGCGTCGACGGCATGATCGTCTCCAACACCACGATCGCGCGGCCGCCGTCCTTACGCGACGCCAAAGCGCGCGAGACCGGCGGTCTGTCGGGCCGGCCGCTGTTCGAGCCGTCGACGCGCATGCTGGCGCGGACGTTTCTGCGCTGCGG